>CANKMT010000024.1 GCA_947482825.1 Betaproteobacteria bacterium
CTCCTCGATCAGTGCGGGGAAGTCCCCCGCAGGGATGAGGATCGAGGATTCGGCGCACCGTTGAGTCAGGCGCACCGGGCACTAATGATTCGCGCGAAAACCGAAAAGCGTAAAGCTGTTACACCACCGCGAAGCGGTTCAGTTCAACTTGTATTGGTTGACATTTTTAGTTGACAAATTTAGGTGACAGATTGGTTCTGGCAACTATTTCGGCTCCAGATTCCCGCTCCCCGCCGTCATCCATTCGCTACTTCAGCACGTTAAGCCTGCTTGCCTCAAATAACAATCCCTCCGCCAGCATGCTTGCCCCCGACCCGCCGCCTGCCGCCTCTGCGCCCAACCCGAGACCCAGACGCCTGCTCGATTCCGTCCGCGACTCCATCCGCCTGAAGCACTATAGCCCGCGCACCGAGGAGACGTACGTCCACTGGATCAAGCGGTTCATCTACTTCCATGGCAAACGGCACCCGCGCGAATTGGGCGCGGCCGAGGTGACGGCGTTCCTCAATCACTTGGTGCAGACGCGGGACGTGGCTGCGGCGACGCAGAACCAGGCGTTGTCGGCCCTGCTGTTCCTGTACCGGGAGGTGCTGGCCGAGCCGCTGGCATGGCTGGACGGCCTCGAGCGGGCCAAGCGACCGGCGCGGGTGCCCACGGTGTTGAGCGTTCCTGAAGTGTCAGCGCTGCTTGCGGGGATGACCGGGACGAAGTGGCTCATGGCCGCGCTGCTCTACGGCTCCGGCCTGCGGCTGCGCGAATGCCTGACGCTGCGCGTGAAGGACGTGGATTTCGACTACCGGCAGGTCGTGGTGCGGCAAGGCAAAGGCGCGAAGGATCGGCGCACGTTGCTTCCGGGTACCGTGGTGGAGCCGCTCCAGGCCCACCTCGCGCGGGTGAAGGCGCTGCACGAGCGGGACGTTGAATCGGGCTATGGCGAGGTGGAGCTTCCCAATGCGCTCGACCTCAAGTATCCGAACGCCGGGCGCCAGTGGGGCTGGCAGTTTGTGTTCCCGTCGCACAAGTTCTCGGCCGACCCGCGCAGCGGCGTGATCCGCCGCCACCATGTCTACGAGAACTACCTGATCCGAGGCGTGAAGCTGGCCACGGCGCGCGCGGGGATCGCGAAGCACGTGAGCTGCCATACCCTGCGCCACTCCTTTGCCACCCACCTGCTCGAGAACGGCTACGACATCCGCACGGTGCAGGAATTGCTCGGGCACGCGAGCGTCGAGACGACGATGATCTATACGCACGTGATGAACAAGGGCGGGCGCGGCGTCTTCAGTCCTCTCGACGTCCCGCGCGACCGGGTGGCAGCATTTCGACCGGAGAGCAAATATCCACGAGGGGGTCCTTCGAAAAATGGCAACATTGACCTCACCGCCGCCGGCGGGGCGACTATCCCGCCCGCTGCGAAAACGTCCGCTCGAACACCCCTTCCGCAATCCGGTTCTTGAGGATCTCGATCGACCCGCCGGCGATCATCCACCCCCGGCACCGCCGCACGCAGTACTCGACCAGCTCTTCCTGGCTGTACCCGGTGCCTCCCATGACTTGCAGCGCTTCATTGGCGACGTCGAACCCGGCCTGGTTGCAGAAGGCCTTGGCGATCGCGGTCTCCTCGGCGGAGGGGAATCCGCGGTCGGCGTTGGCGGCGGCGCGGTAGAGGAGGAGCTGGCCCGCGTCGAGCTTCATCTTCATGTCGGCGAATTTCCACTGCAGGCCCTGGAACTCGCACAGGAGCTTGCCGAACTGTTTGCGTTGCATCGCCCACTGGCGCGCGCACTCGAAGGCGTAGCGGCCCAAAGCGAGGGAGCGCGAGGTGTTGCCGATGCGCTCGACGTTGAACCCGGCGATCTGCTTCTTGAACCCGCCTTCGCGCAGCACGACCATTTCGGGCGGGACGTAGACATTGTCGAAGTAGAGCTGGGTCCACTCTTCGCCGGACATGAAGGCGGAGGGCTCGCCGCGGCGCAGGCCTTCGGATTTCGTATCGATCAACACGGACCCGATGCCGCCGACGCCGGGGCCGAAGCGCACGTAGGCGAGGATCACGTCGGCGTAGCCCGAGTGGGTGACGAAGACCTTGCTGCCGTTGATGCGGAATCCGTGGCCCTCCGCGGTTGCGGTGGTGCGAAGATCCGTCACCGCGCTGCCGGCCTCGGGCTCGGTCATGCCGACCGAGATCACCGCTTCGCCCGCGAGGATGCGAGTGAGGTATTTCTGCTTTTGCAGCGGCGTGCCGTATTCGGCCAGTACGCGCACCGGGCCGAAGTTGCCGGCCTGCACCACGTCGGCGCTGCGCGGGCAGACGGAGGCCACGGTCTCGATTGCGATGACGGCGTCCATCAGCGTGCCTTCCTGCCCGCCGTCGGCCTCTGGCATGGTGATGCCGAGCAGGCCCTGCTTGCCCATGAGCTTGGCGACATCCCACGGGTGCGCGGGGTCGTGCGCGCGGGCGAGCTTGCCGGCGGCGAGGTGTTTTTCGGCGAAGCGGCGCACGGCTTCGCGGAACTCGGTTTGCTCCGGGGTGAATTCAAAGTTCATGGTGCGTCCTTGAGCACGACCAGGCCGTCCACGGCGACAACGCCTTCGGCCGTCACCATGAGCGGGTTGATCTCGGCCTCGGCGAGCGGCTGGTTCTCGATGAGCGCGAGGCGGGAGACTGCGACGACGGCGCGCGCAAGCGCTGCGAGGTCACCTTTGGGCAGGTTGCGGTAGCCGGAGAGAAGCGCGAAGCCTTTCACTTTCGCGATCATCTCTAGCGCTTCCGCCTCGCTCACCGGCGCGCAGGCTAGCGCGGTATCGCGGTAGATCTCGGCAAGCTGCCCCCCCAGGCCGACGAGCACCACCGGGCCGACCATCGGGTCGTGGCGGTAGCCGACGATGGCTTCCGCGAGGCCTTTGGCCATCGGTTGTACCAGCAGGCCTTCGATTCTCGCGGTCGGCGCGTGGGCCTTGACGGAGTCGAGCAGCGTGGCGATGCGCATGTCGAAAGACGCGCGGTCCGCGATGCCGAGCGCGACGCCGCCGGCTTCGGTTTTGTGCAGGATGTCCTTCGACAGCACCTTGGCCGCGACCGGGTAGGCAAGCGAGTGGTCGTACTGCGGCGCCGTTGCGATTTCGCGCTCAACCGCGGGCACGCCGAGCGACTCGAATAGCACGAGCGACTGCGCTTCATCGAGCGTGCCGGTGCGCGGCAGGCCAGCCGGCCAAGGCAGGGGTTTCGCCCGAACAACTTCGACCGGCGCGCGCCACGAGAAGTATGCCGCGAGTGCATCGGCGCAGCCTTCGGGTGTCCGGAAGGCCGGCACGCCGGCTTCGGCCAGCAGGCGCAGCGAAGCCTCCGCATGCGGTGCGAGGAACGCGGCCAGCGGCTTGACGTCCCGCTTTACGCCCACGATCGGCTTGACCGCGAGGCCGGGATGAAACTGCGCCGAGGACCCCACCACCGCGAGCGCCGCGTCGCAGTCTGGGTGCGCGAGCAGGCCTTCGAGCACCGCGCGGTACTTGTCGGCGGTGGCGGCGAGCGTGAGGTCGATGATCGGCGCCTTGCGGATCGCGACGCCTTTGTTTTTCAGCGAGGCGATCAGCGCGTCGTCGGGGGTGAGGGTGTCGATGCCGAGCGTGCCGAGGCGGTCGACGACGCTCGCTGCACCGCCGCCGGTGGTCGTGACGACGGCGACGCGCGGCTTGTGGGCTATGGCCGGTGGGCGTCGCCCGGAGAGCAGCGGCACGATCTCGACCAGTGTCTCCAGCATGTCCACGCGCACGATGCCGTTGTGGCGGAAGTACGCGTCGACCGCGGCGTCGCTGCCGGCCAGCGCGCCGGTGTGCGACTTGGCCAGCGCTTCGCCGAGCGCCGAGCGGCCGAGCTTGTAGGCGACGACAGCCTTGCCGTTCGCATGCGCGAGGCGCGCCGCGCGCGCGAGGCTTTCCGCGTCGCGGATCGTTTCGAGGAAGAGCAGGATGACTTTGGTTTCCGGGTCGACCGCGAGCATCTCGGCGATTTCGCCGACGCCGAGATCCGACTCGTTGCCGACCGACACCAGCTTGGCGAATCCGAGGCCCCTGGGCGCTCCGCGCGAGATCAGGGTGCCGATGATGGTGCCGCTCTGCGAGACCACGCTCGCGCCGCCGCGCGGCAGCGCGTCCATTTCGAACACCGCGTTGACGGTGATGATCGAGCCGGTGGCCACGTTGGCCAGGCCGATCGAGTTCGGGCCGATGATGCGCACGCCGAGCGACTTCGCCAGCGCAACCAATTTGGCCTCGCGCTCGGCGCCTTCCTCGCCGATCTCTGCAAAGCCGTCGCTGTAGATGGTGGCCAGCGGCACGCCCTTGGCCGCGCAATCGCGCAGCACCGCCTCGACCTGCGCGGCCGGCACCATGATGAAGGCGTGGTCGATCTCGCCGGGCGCTTCGGCGAGCGTGGGGTACGCAGGCTCGCCGAGGATCTCGTTGCGCCCCGGGTTGATCGGCACGATCCGCCCGGTGTAGCCGTGCTTG
Source organism: Betaproteobacteria bacterium (assembly GCA_947482825.1). Taxonomy (GTDB): domain Bacteria; phylum Pseudomonadota; class Gammaproteobacteria; order Burkholderiales; family SG8-39; genus SZAS-79. Next base: position 4,510 of record CANKMT010000024.1, read on the forward strand.
CGCATGAAGCGCTGTGGGCGCGCGGTGTTCTTGGTCGCGTCGCCCGAAGCGCCGATAAGCGCGACCGAGCGCGGCGCGAACAGCGCGTCGGAAAGCTTGATTGCCATCAGCCGGCGACAGTCCGCAGTTCGTGGACCGTTGCGATCCTCTCCAGCCGCCAGAGCTTTTCGACCAGCGCCCTGGCTGCGGAATCCCCCAGCACCGGTCCGGCCAACTCGAGGAACTTGTCCTCCAGGTCACGGTCGGTCAGCGGCAGTTCGGGATCGCCCTTGCGCGCAGGCTGAAGGTAATCCGCCTTGCGGCCGTCGGTGGTTTCGATCGCGACACGCGCTGCACGCTGGCCCGGGAAAGAAGCGTCGAGCTCGGGGTCGATCGTGACTTCGATCTTCTTCATCAGGTCGCGCGTGACCTTGTCCTCCATGCACGCAGGCTCGAAGGCGGCCAGGCGCACGCTGCCGTGCACCAGCGCGTTGGCCACGACGTACTTGAGGCTGAAGCGCGCCTCGGCCGGCGTGGTCGGGTTCTCGTAGCCGGAAACTTCCTTGGCGGCGCGATAGGAACCGACCTTGATGCGCGCGATGTCCGCCGGCTTCACGCTGAGCATGCGCTGCACTTCCTGCGCACCGTCGATCGCGGCGAAGGTATGGCCGCAGCAGGCGTGGTTCTTGAAGGTCATCTGCGTGATGTGGAATTCGCGCCCCAGCGTTTCGACGGCCTTGTCCCAGTCGGGGCCGTCGCTCATCGCGACGCCGAACCCCGCTTCGCCCTCGATCACGTCGAGCGACCCGGTCACGCCCTCGCGCGCACCAGCCGCCGCGAGGATGCCGGCCTCCGCGGCGTGGCCGGCGTGCATCGGCTTGGACATCGAATCCATGCGGAAGGCCTGCTGCAGGGCGGCGGCGAAAGTGGCCGTGGTGGCCAGCGCATGCGCGAAGCGTTTTGCGTCCAGCCCGTACAGTTCGGCCGCGGCGGCCGCGGCGCCGAAGCAGCCGATCGTGCCGGTGTTATGCCAGTACTTGTAGTGCGCGCGGCCCATGGCCTCGCCGATGCGCGTGGAGATCTCGTAACCGACGATCACCGCGCGCAGAAACGATTCGCCGTTCGAGCCGGCCGCCTGCGCCACCGGCAGCGCGGCCGAGATCGTCGGCGCGCCCGGGTGGTAGATGCCGAATTTGAAGATGTCGTCCACTTCCACCGTGTGCGCGGCCGCGCCGTTGATCAATGCGGCCGTGCGGGTTGAGGATTTGCGGCCGAGCGGCAGGGTCGCCTTGCCGCGGTCGAGGTCTTCGGCCAGCGCTTTCTCGAGCAAGGTGGCGGGTGCGACCACCGCGCCCGGCAGCAGCGCTGCATACCAGTCGATGACTGCTCGCTTGGCGTGATGCAGGGCTTCGGGCGGAACCGGCCGCGTGCGCGAATCGACCGCATAGGCGGCGAATTTCTCAACCACGTACATGGCAGTCCCCAGGGGAGGTCGATGGCAGCATTTAGACTGCAGAGCCAATATCCACGCGGGTCTTGTGAAAAAAATGGCAGTATTGGTTCATTCGTAGCCGAGCCTGCGGTCGCGCTCGATCGCAGCTGGGTCGCGCTCGCTGGCGGGGCCATAACCGCCGCCGCCGGGCGTGCGCAGGAGCAGCGTGTCGCCGCGGGCCAGGATCACCTGCAGGCGCGAATCCACCAGCGGCTTTCCGTTGACGATGACCTCGCCGAGCGCTCCTTCACCGCCGCCGACGAGTCCCGGCGCCGGGAACTTGAGCCGCTCGGTGATGAACACCACCGGAAGCGGGCCGTCGTGGCGGTTCTCGAGCAGCACTTCCTGCCCGAGTCCGCCGCGGAACCTGCCAGCGCCGCTCGAGCCCGGGCGCAGGCGCTTGTAGTGGGTGATGAAGGGCGTGTCGCGCTCGACGATCTCGGAAGGCGTGGACGAGATGTTCGACGGCCACGAGGTCGCCGACTCGCCGTCCTTCTGCGCGGTGGCGCCCATGCCGCCGTTGTAGAAGAACACGTTGGCGAACGACTTTCCGTCCGCGCGCACGCCGGCCACCGTGAAAATCCACAGCGGCGAGCCGGGTGCGGACATCAATCGTTCGGGAATCACGCGGGCGAGGGCGCCATAGATCAGCGGCGGCACGTAGTGGCCGGTGGCCGCGCGCCCGCCGGTAGAGGCCGGGTGCCTCGGGTTCAGCAGGCTTCCTTCGGGGGCGGTCGCCTTGATCGGGCGGAACATGCCTTCGTTGTTCGGCAGGTCCGGCAGCAGCGCGGCCTTGATCGCGTAGGCTGTCATCGCATAGGTATAGGCGAGCACGCAGTTGATCGCGCGCGGTTGCTGGGGCGAGGTGCCCGAGAAGTCGGCGTGGATCTCGCCGCCCTTCACCGTCACCACGACGCGGAAGCGGAAAGGCTCTTCCAGCCCGTCGGTGAGGAATTCGTTTTCGTACGTCCCTTCGGGCACCGCCGAGATCGCCGCGCGCATCGCGTTCTCGGCCAGCGAAAACAATTGCGCGGCGAGGGCGTCCAGGTCGGTGAGGCCGTGGTCGTGCATCAGTTCCTGCACGCGCGACTCCATGAGGCCCAGGGCGCTGGCCTGCGCGAAGATGTCGCCGACCGTCTGGTCGGGCGTGCGCACGTTGGTGCGCAGCAGTTGCAGGAGCGACGCATCCGGCACGCCGGCTGCCAGCAACCGCATCGGCGGGATGTGGAAGCCTTCCTCGAAGATTTCGCGCGGCTCGGCCGAGCGGATGCGCCCGCCGATGTCCGGCACATGCGAAGTGGTCGCGGCGAAGGCGACGATGCGTCCGGCGAGGAAGATCGGCTTCACCAGCGAGATATCGTTGAGGTGCCCGGTGCCGATCCACGGGTTGTTGGTGATGTAGACGTCGCCTTCGCGCATCGTGTCGCGGCCCAGGGCGGCGATCATGTGGCGCGTGGTGGCCGGCAGCGTGGCGATGAAGGAGGGGATGCTCGCGGTGTTCTGCGCCAGCGAGTTGCCCTGCGCGTCGGTCAGCACGCAGGAGTAGTCGTTGGCCTCGATCGAGAGCGTCGAGAAGGAAGTCCTCACGATCACCTTTGCGGCTTCGTCGGTGACCGAGCGCAGGCGCGTCCAGAGCACTTCGAGCGTGGTGGCGTCGAAGAGGGATTCCGGAGCATTCATGCGACTTGTACCCGTGCATTCATGCGACTTGTACCCGTGCATTCATGCGACTTGTACTCGTTCGTTCATGCGACCTCCACGATCAGGTTGCCGTTGGCTTCGAGCGTCACGTGGCCGCCGGGGGCGACGACGAGCGTCGAGCCGTCTTCCTCCACGAGCAGCGGACCATTGGCGCAGAAGCCGGCGGGCAGGTGTTCGCGCCGGTAGACGGCGGTATCGACAAGGTCGCCGCTTTCCTTGAAGTAGACCTTGCGGTTGCCCGGGGCTTGGTGCGTGGCGGGCGCCGGCGCGCCGGCGGATCCGGCCGCCGATGCGGACTGCGCTGCGGCGCTCACGGTCACGCGGATATTCACGAACTCGATCGTGACCTGCGGCGGCGTGTTGGTGAATTTCTCGCGGTAACCCTGCTCGAAGGCGGCGCGCAATTCGGCGCGGTCGGCGTAGGGGCCGGCGGGCAGCTTTACGGAGAGGTAGAAGCCCTGGCCGACGAAGCGTCCGTCGGCCGCCCTTTCGATCGTCGCATCTGCGCGTTTCACGCCGGATTCGGCCAATGAGGCGAGCGCGCCGGCTTCGAGCGCGCGGAAGCGTTCCTCCAACCGGGCGAGGTCGGCCTGGTCCAGGCGCAGGCCGATGGTGGCCACGCGGTCCACTCTCGCAGGCGCCGTGATCAGGCCGAAAGCCGAGGCGACACCTGCGGAGGGTGGGCAGATCATCTTCTTCAAGCCCAGCTTCTTCGCCACCTGGTAGCCGTGCACCGGACCGCCGCCGCCGGTCACCAGCAGCGTGTAGGCGCGCTGGTCGCGGCCGCGCTCGGCGATGTGCACGCGCGCGGCGCTCGCCATGTTCTCGTTCACCACGTTGACGATGCCCCACGCGGTGTCGAGCATCGACAGGCCGATCTTGCGGCCGAGCGCTTCGATGGCCTGCTCGGCTTTGGCTTTGTGGATTGCAATGGTGCCGCCGGCGAAGTAGTCCGGGTTCAGCACGCCGAGTGCGAGATTGGCGTCGGTCACCGTCGGTTCAATGCCGCCGAGCCCGTAGCAGGCCGGGCCGGGGACGGAGCCTGAGCTCTGCGGGCCGACCTTGAGCAGCCCGATGGAATCCGTATGCGCGATGCTGCCGCCGCCGGCGCCGATCTCGATCAGGTCGACGCTCGGCACCCGGATCGGCAGTCCGCTGCCTTCCATGAAGCGGCGCGTGCGTCCGGCCTCGAAGCCCTGCGCCACCAGCGGGATACCGTCATCGACGATGCACAGCTTGGCCGTGGTGCCGCCCATGTCGAATGCGAGCAGGCGACTGTGTCCCTTGCCGAGGTGGGCTGCCGCGAGTGCGCCGGCCGCGGGGCCGGATTCGAGCAGGTGCACCGGCGCGGCCTTGGCCTCCGCGATATGTGTGAAACCGCCCGAGGAGAGCATGAGCGAGAGTTGCGCTTCGATGCCGAGCGCGCGGAGCTTGTCGCGGATGCCGTCGAGGTAGTTTGCCGCGAGGGGCTTCACGTAGGCGTTCGCCGCCGCGGTGGAGCTGCGCTCGAATTCGCGCACTTCGGGGACGATCTCGTGCGAAGCGGTCAGCGCGATGCCGGGGAAGGCGCGGCGCAACTCTGCGGCCGCGCGCCGTTCGTTCTCCGGGTTCGCGTAGGAATTCAGGAACACCAGGGCGATCGATTCGACACCTGCGTCGAGGAGTGTTCTCGCAGCGCGATGGAGCGCGGATTCGTCCACTGGCGTCTCGACTGCGCCGCCGGCCGTGGTGCGCTCGGCCACTTCGAGGCGCAGGTCGCGCGGCACCAGGGGCTCCGGCATGCGGATGTTGAGGTCGTAGAGCTCGAAGCGCCGCTCGCGGCCGATCTCGAGCACATCGCGAAAGCCCGCGGTCGTGATGAGGCCGGTCACCGCGCCCTTCCTCTCGATCAGTGCGTTGGTGAAGAGTGTGGTGGCATGCACCACGCGGTCCACGCTCGTCGCCGCAATTTGCGCGTTCAACAGCAGGCTGCGCACGCCTTCGACCACGGCGCGCGAAGGATCGTCTGGCGTGGTCAGCACCTTCAGCGCATGCTGCGAAGCGCCGGAGAGCACGAGGTCGGTAAAGGTGCCGCCGATGTCGATCCCGAGCGCAAACTTCATTGCGGCTTGATGCCCGCCTCGCGCGTCACGCGGGCCCACTTGGCGATATCGGCGGCGAGGAACTTCGCCAGGTCCTCGGGCGTGCCGCCGATCGGGTCGGAGCCGGCCTGCGCGATCTTCTCGCGCACGTCGGCGAGCTTCAGCGCGCGGTCCGACTCGGCGTTTAGGCGCGCGACGATGGCCGGCGGCGTGCCGGCCGGCGCGAACAGCGCGAACCACGCCACGACCTCGAAGCCCGGCAGCGTCTCCGACACCGCCGGCAGGTCGGGAAAGGCCGGCGAGCGGCGCAGGCTCGTCACCGCGAGGCCGCGCACCTTGCTCGAACGGATCTGGCTGGCGGCACCCGGCAGGTTCTCGAACATCATCTGGATCTGGCCCCCGAGCAGGTCGATCATCGCCTGCGAAGAGCCTTTGTAGGGAATGTGGGTGAGCTTCACGTCGGCCATCAGCGCGAACAGCTCGCCGGTGAGGTGGGTGGTCGCGCCGGTGCCGGCCGAACCGTACGTGAGCCTGCCCGGGTTGGCCTTGGCGTACGCGATCAGCTCGGGCACCGATTTCACCGGCAGGGTCGGGTGCACGATGATCGAGTTCGGCACGTTGGCCACATGCACGATCGGCGCGAAGTCCTTCACCGGGTCGAAGGGCAGCTTCGCGTAGAGGCTGGGCGCGGTGGAGTGCGAGCCCGGTGCGCCCATCACGATGGTGTAGCCGTCGGGCGGCGACTTGGCCGCCGCATCGGCGCCGATGGTGCCGCCGGCGCCGGGCTTGTATTCGATGACCACCTGCTGGCCGAGCGATTGGGTGAGCTTGTCGGCGACGATGCGCGCGAGGACATCGGTGGTGCCGCCGGCCGCATAGGGGACGATCAGCTTGACCGGCTTGGTGGGGTATTGGGCGTGCGCCTGAAAGCCGAGCGCGACGAACAGGAGAGCGGGGAGAAATCGCAGGGCGCGCATTTGGAAGTCCCGGTTATGAAAGTTGCGAGAAAGAGGCCGCAATCCGGCGGCAGGATTCTTCGAGGTTAGCCATCGAAGTGGCAAACGATACCCGGACGTAGGGCGACAAGCCGTAGGCCGCGCCGTGCACCAGCGAAACGCCGCCGTCGAGCAGGTAAAGCGCGACGTCTTCGTCGTTTGCGAGAATCTTGCCTTGCGGCGTGCGCCTGCCGATTACGCCAGCGCAGGACGGGTAGAAGTAGAACGCGCCGTGCGGCAACGCGCATTCGATGCCGGGAATCGCGGCCAGCATCGGGTGGATGCGGTCGCGCCGCGCCTGGAATTCCGCGCATCTTTCCCTCACCAGGTCTTGCGGGCCGGCAAGCGCCGCAAGCGCGGCGGCCTGGCTCACCGCGCTTGCGCTCGAGGTGCTTTGCGACTGCATCTTCGCCATCGCCTTGACGAGCTCGGCCGGGCCGCCGCCGAAGCCGATCCGCCATCCGGTCATTGCATAGGTTTTCGACACGCCGTTGACCGTAAGCGTGCGCGCGGCAAGCTGCGGCGCCACCGCGGCCATGGTCGCGAAGCGCTGAGCGTCGAACAAGATGTGCTCGTACATGTCGTCGGAAAGCACCCACACATGCGGGTGGCGCTCGAGCACCGCGGCAAGCCGATTCAGCTCATCGGCCGAATACACCGCGCCGCTCGGGTTGGACGGCGAATTGAGGAACAGCCACTTGGTGCGCGGCGAGATCGCGGCCTCGAGTTCCTCGGGCACGAGCTTGAACCCGTTGGCGGGCGTGGTCGCGATGCACACCGGCCGGCCGTCGGCGAACAGCACTATGTCGGTGTACGAGACCCAGTAGGGCGCCGGCACGATCACCTCGTCGCCGGGGTCGAGCGTGGCCATCAGCGCGTTGAAGATCACTTGCTTGCCGCCGTTGGCCACGCTGATGTTGGCGGGCTGGAATGCAAGGCCGTTCTCGCGCGAGAATTTTTCGATCACGGCCGATTTGAGCTCTGGCGTGCCATCGACGTTGGTGTAGCGCGTCTGCCCCTCGAGCGCCGCTTTGTGCGCGGCCTCGATGACGTGGACCGGCGTGGGGAAGTCGGGCTCGCCCTGGCCGAGGTTGATGATGTCGCGGCCGGCGGCCTTGAGTTCGCGCGCGCGTTGCGCGGCGACGTTGGAGGGCGAGGCCTTGATGCGGCCCGCGCGGCTGGAAAGAAAACCCATTATTGGTTACCCACTTGAGGAGCGTTATTCTACTTTCTGGAATTCCGGTGCGCCGGTAAAAGCGGACTAGCCGTCCGTCTTGCCGGCCGGCGGGATCCAACGCCTCAGGGAGACTATTCCGCCGAGGGTCGCGGCTTTGCGCAGGTAACGATCGTCGGCCGTGACCAGGACTGCGTCCCGTTCGAGCGCCAGCGCGTGATACAGCGTGTCGAACAAGTGGTGGTCGAACTGTCTGGCGATGCGGCTGGCCCGCTTGTAAATCACCGCGTCGGCTTCCACCGCAAGCTCGAGCGCGTCCAACAGATCGACCGCCTCGTCGGCGACTCCGGGGCGCAGGCGCGAGATCACCGCCGCAACCTCGGCGAGCCAGTGCGGCGGCTGAACCAGCTCGATGCGATTTTCGCGCACCGCGTTGAGGAGTTCGGCCGCCCGATCGGTATCGGATTCGACGGCCGAATCCGGAAGAACCCATTTCACCGCCACGCTTGCGTCCACGACCAGTCTCATGGCCGTCCGGTCTGCCTTGCTTTGCGCACCTCTTGTCCGGTCGCCGGACGCACGCGCCCTCGCAATTTCAGCAGCGCGTCGATCGCGGCCGCGCGGCGGCGTTCGCGCTTGCGCTCTTCGATCGCCTGGCGCATCAGCCGCGTCAACACACCGCTCTTGTTCTCGCCTTCGAACGCCTTGCTGAACGCCTGCTTGACGTCGTCCGGGACGCTGAAATTCACGGTGGCCATGGTGCGTTTTTCCACGTTGTTGTTGAATAGTTCAACAATTATAGACCCCCGGCTCGCCTTGCCGGCTCTTGCACGCAGGCGCGCCATTTCGCGTTGCGTATTGCCAGAAGCGGTTGCGCAGGCTAGGTTGCCCCCCTTCCTCCAACCGCACTTTCCCTCGCTTGAATCCAACCCTGCGCGCCGGCTATTCCGTGGTTGCCGCCTCGTTCCTGATCCAGGGCGTGGCGATCGGCGGGATGTTCGCCTACGGGCTGCTGTTCGCCGAGATGATCTCGACCTTCGGCTGGTCGCGGGCCACCATCGCCGGCGCGATCTCGGTGGCCACCCTGACGATGGGGATCGTCGGCGTGCTGGCCGGCCGCCTGAACGACCGGTTCGGACCACGCGGCGTGCTGTCGGTGTCGGCGGCCTTCTACGGCGTGGGATTCATGCTCATGTCCACCCTGAGCGAGCCGTGGCAGCTTTACCTGATCTGGGGTGTGATCGTCGGCATCGGGCTCTCCACGCACGACGTCGTCACGCTGGGGACCGTGGCACGCTGGTTTCCGCGCCGGCGCGGATTCATGTCCGCGATCATCAAGATCGGCACCGGCTGCGGGCAGATGACCATCCCGGTGCTCGTCGCGGCGCTGGTCGCCGCCTACGACTGGCGCATCGCCTGCCAGGTTTTCGGCGCCGGGGCCTTCGTCGTCCTGATGTTTGCGGCGCAGTTCATGCGCCGCGATCCGGGTGGCGCGGCGGCCGCGCCCGCCGCGCCCGCCGCGGCCGCCGCGTCCGAAGCAGCGCCCGCGTCATCGCCTGCCCCATCGCATTCCGGGCCCGACCTGAGCTATCGCACCGCCTTGCGCCTGCCGGCCCTGTGGCTGCTGTGCGCCCACCAGGCCCTGGTGATCGCCTGCCTCGGGACCGTCACGATCCACATCGTTCCGCACGCGATCGACCTTGGACTCTCGCGCACCGCCGCGGCCAGCCTGCTCGCGACCATCGGCGGCATCAGCCTGCTCGGACGCCTGACCGTGGGGTTCACGATCGACCGCATCGGCGGCCGCCGCGCGTTGCTCGCAAGCTATTGCCTGCTGTTCGTCGCGCTGGTCTGGCTGCAGTTCGCCGACAAGCCGTGGATGCTGTTCGTGTTCGCCGCGGCGTACGCCATTGCGCACGGCGGATTCTTCACCGCGATTTCGCCGACCGTGGCCGAACTGTTCGGCACTCGGGCGCATGGCGCGCTGTTCGGTACGGTGCTCTTCTTCGGGACGCTCGGCAGCGCGGTCGGGCCGCTCGCGGCGGGCGCGTCGTTCGATGCCCTGGGCAGCTATCGAATTGCTTTCGGCATGCTTTGCGTGCTGGCGGCGACGGGATTTGTGCTGATCAGACGGCTTGCGCGGCATCGGCCTGTGCTGGCGTCGACGTAGCAGGTCGCGGCGCCATGGGAGGAATCTTGACGCTGCGAGACTCATTGAAGAAGCCCAAACGTGGAGAAGCTTCAAAAGTCTGGACAACGCCACTGTCATACAGTACGATAATTTGTATGACAAAAGTTGGCACTGTGCTTTCGGTACGTCTCGACCCGGCGCTGGCCACCGCGCTCGATCGCCATTGCGCGCAGACCGGCGCCACGCGCAGTCTCGTGGTGCAGCAAAGTATGGCGCAGTACCTCGCCACGCAGTCCGGCCCGACACTCGGCGAGCTTGCCGAGGCGCTGCTGCCGGCGATTCGCCGCGGGGCGACGCGGTCGCGCGATTCCGCGCCGCGCCCTGCGCGCCAGCAACGTTTCCGGGACCGGGTGCATGAAAAGCGTCGTCGTTGATTCGGGCTTCCTGATCGCCCTGTTCGACGACACCGACCCGCTGCACGAGCGCTGCCGCACGTTCTTGCGCGACTACCGCGGGGGCTTCCTCACCACCGAGGCGGTGCTTACCGAAACCATGGCGCTGCTCGACATCCGCCAGCAATTTCGTTGCCTGGAGTGGCTCGGCGACGCGAACCAGGCGGGACTGCTCGATGTGGATCGCGAACCGCTCGACTTTCGGTCCATCGAAAAACTCGCGCGCAAATACGCCGACGAGCCCATGGATTTCGCCGACGCCTCGGTGGTCCTGCTTGCAACCCGCGCCGGAGTGCGCGAAATCCTGACCGCGGACCGGCGCGACTTCGCGGAGTATCGCCTCGGTAGCCGCGCGCGGTTCATCGACGTTCTCGGCGCGTAGCCTCGCCCGGAAAGCGCGCCCCGGCAAACGGGGCGTGCCTTTTGCAAATCTCAGTTCACGGTGATGTTGCGCTCGCGGATCAGGCGGCTCCACTTCTCGCGCTCGGCGCGCACATGCGCGGCGAACGTTTCGGGCGGCCCGCCGATGGGCTCGGCGCCCAGTTCGGTCAGCTTCTGCCGCACCTCGTTCGCGGCAAGCACGCCGGCGATCTCGCGGTTCAGGCGCTGGACGATGTCCTTCGGCGTTCCGGATGCCACTGCAATGCCGCTCCATGACAGGGACTCGTAGCCCGGCACGCCAGCTTCGGCGATCGTCGGCAGTTCGGGCATCGCAGCCGAGCGCTTCGCACCCGTGACCGCGAGGCCGCGCAGCTTGCCGCCGCGGATGTAAGGGAGCACCGAGGGCATGTTGTCGAAGATCATCGACACGCGCCCCGCCATCAGGTCGACGAGCGCCTGCCCGCTGCCTTTGTAGGGGATATGCAGCACGTCGATGCCGGCCAGGCTCTTGAACAGCTCGCCCGACAGGTGCGTGGAACTGCCGGCGCCGGAGGAGGCGAACGAGAGATTGCCGGGCTGGGCCTTGGCCAGTACCACCAACTCGGCGACGTTCTTTGCAGGGACTTCGGGCGGCACGGTGAGCACGTTGGTGATCGAGGTGGTGAAGGCGACCGGCTCGAGGTCTTTCGCCGCGTCGTAGGTCATCGATTTGTACAACGCGTTGTTGATCGCCATCACGCCGGTGGTGGCCATCAGCAGCGTGTAGCCGTCGGGGGCCGATTTTGCGACCGCTTCGCCGCCGATGTTGCCGGCCGCTCCGGCGCGATTCTCGACCACCACCGATTGCCCGAGCGGACCGGCGAGCCGGTCGGCGAGGATGCGCGCGACGATGTCGGTGGATCCGCCGGGCGCGAAGGGCACCACGATTCGCAGTGGCTTGGAGGGGTAGTTCTGCGGATGAGGCTGGGCCTGGAGAGCCAGGGCAAGCGAGAGCAGGGATAACCCGAAAACGAAACGTGTCAATGACATCAAGTCATCTCCTTTGCGTCAGCCTTGTTCAGCCCAGTGCGGTGAGGACGGCGTCGCCCATTGCCACGGTGCCGACCTTGTTCATGCCCGGTTGCAGGATGTCGGCGGTGCGGTAACCCTGCGCGAGTACTTTGCGCACCGCCCCCTCGATCCTCGCCGCGTCTTCGTTGCGGCCGAACGAGTGGCGCAACAGCATCGCCACCGAAAGGATCGCCGCGATCGGGTTGGCGATGTCCTTGCCCGCGATGTCGGGCGCCGACCCGTGCACTGGTTCGTACAGTCCCTTGTTGCCTTCGCCTATGGAGGCAGAAGGCAACATGCCGATCGATCCGGTCAGCATTGCCGCCGCGTCCGAAAGGATGTCGCCGAACAGGTTGCCGGTCACGATCACGTCGAACTGCCTTGGCGCGCGCAGCAACTCCATCGATGCGGCATCGACATAGAGATGGCGCAATTCGACATCTGGATACTCCTTGCCCACGGCCGCGACGGTTTCGCGCCATAGCACCATGGTCTCCAACACGTTGGCCTTGTCGACCGAGCAGACCTTCTTCTTGCGCCCGCGCGCGGCCTTGAATGCGACATGCGCGATGCGCTCGATCTCGGGCTCGCTGTAGCGCATCGTGTTGACGCCGTGACGCCGGCCGTCGGGTCCGATCGAAATGCCGCGCGGCTCGCCGTAATAGAGGTCGCCGTTGAGTTCGCGCAGAACGAGCAGATCGAGCCCTTCGACCAGTTCTGGCCGCAACGACGAGGCGCCGATCAGCTCCGGGAACAGGAAAGCGGGGCGGAAATTCGCGTAGAGCTGCAACTCGCGGCGCAACCTGAGCAGGCCGCCGCCGGGCCGTTTGTCGCGCGGGCCGAGCTCGTCGCCGGCCCGGCCTGCCGCGCCGAACAGGATCGCTTCGGAGTTCTTCGCAAGTTCGAGCGTGGCCGGCGGCAGCGGCACGCCCTCTGCATCGACCGCTGCGCCGCCGATCAGCCCTTCGGTGAGTTCCGCTTCCCGGCCCGCCACGGCCTTGAGGACCTTGACCGCCTGTGCGGTGACTTCGATGCCGATCCCGTCGCCGGGGAGGACTGCGATCTTCATTTGACGGCTCCTCTCCTCGCGGAACTACTTGACGAGCCCTTCGGCCTTCAGGGTCTCCTGCACTTTCGGGCGCGCGCCGACACGGCCCATGAACGCCTTGATGTTCGGCCACTTGCCGAGGTCGACCTTCAGCGGGGTGGTCCAGTTGAGCACCGTGAAGAGGTAGGCGTCGGCGGCGCAGAATTGGTCGCCCATGATGTATTGCTTGCCTTCGAGCGACTTCTCGAGCGGGTTCAGGCGCCGCTCGATGGTGCCCATCTGCACTTCCTTCATCTCGGGGGTCATCTTCGGGTTGAAGAGCGCGCCGAGCTGCTTGTGCACTTCGGTGGCGGCGAAGTTGAGCGCTTCCATCTGGTGGTAGCGCTCCATCGTGCCGGCCTTGGCGATCAGGCCCGAGTCGGGCTTCTGGTCGGCGAGGTATTGGCAGATCACGCCCACTTCGGTGAGCACCGTGCCGTCGTCCAGTTGCAGCGCGGGAACGTAGCCTTTCGGGTTGATGGCCCAGAAGTCGCCGCCGTCGGCGGTTTTCTTGCTGGGGATGTCGACCTTGACGAGGTCGACCTTGGTGCCGGCTTCGGTGGCGACGATGTGGGGGGCCATCGAGCAGGCTCTCCTGGGAGGGGTTATTGAAAACGGGGTGGGGCGAGGGGCGCAAATCTAACACGAGCGTGCTCTCCAGGCTGCCGCGCGAGCCAGATCGGCTAACATCGATCGCGATGGCGGGATATTTGCCGCCGATCCTGTCGGGGAATTCCATGATCGATCTACGTTCCGACACCGTCACCCGCCCGTCCGACGCTATGCGTGCGGTCATGGCCGCGGCGCCGGTCGGCGACATGCAATACGGCGACGATCCTTCGCTCAATGCGCTCGAGGCGCGGGTCGCGCAAACGCTCGGCAAGGAGGCTTCGCTCTGGCTGCCTTCGGGGACGATGGCCAACCAGGTGGCGCTGCGCGTGCTCACGCGCCCCGGCGACGATGTGCTCGTGGGCAGCGAAGCGCATTCGGTCTGGCATGAAATGGGCGGCTCGGCGGCCAACGCGGGCGTGCAGTTCACCGAGATCGGCGCCGGCGGCGTGTTCACGGCCGAGGACGTGCGCCGCCACGCCAAGCCGCGCGACCAGCCGGTCCTGCCGTTTCCATCAACGACGCTGGTGCAGATCGAGAACACGCACAACCGGCATGGCGGCGTCGTGTGGGACCAGGCCGAAGTCGAGCGCATTTGCGCGGTCGCCCGCGAACTGGGCCTCGCCACCTATCTCGATGGCGCGCGCCTGTGGAACGCTTCGGTGCAATCGGGCCTTTCACCCGCCAAGCTAGCCGCGCCGTTCGACCTGGCCATGGTTGCGTTCTCCAAGGGGCTCGGCGCGCCGGCCGGCTCCATGCTCGCCGGGCCCGCGGCACTTATCCGCAGCGCGATCCGCTATCGCCGCATGTTTGGCGGCGCAATGCGCCAGATCGGCATGCTCGCCGCCGCCTGCGACTATGGCCTCGCGCACAACTTCGCGCGCCTCGCCGAAGACCATGCCAATGCGCGCATGATCGCGGAGCGCTTGGCCGCCTGCCCCGGCGTCACTCTCCATGTCGAGCGGCTGCACACCAATATCGTGGTGTGGGAACTGGCAGGCGCTCGCGTGTCGCCGGCCGAACTGGTCGCGAAGGCGAAGGCCGAGGGCGTATTGATCAACGCGCTCGGCCCGGCTAAGCTGCGGCTTCTGACCCACCTCGACGTGAGCCGGGACGATTGCGTTCGCGCGGCCGATGTCCTGGTGCGTTTGCACGGCGGCTAGCCGATGCGCATTCACTTGTCGCGAGCTTTAGGTTTCTCGCGTCGTCACTGAGAAAAGGTTCCACCCATGCCCCTCCAAGCCCGCGCCTTCCTCGGCATCTGGCACAACCTCAAGCCCGGCACCGAGCGTGACTTCGATCGCTGGCATACCTACGAGCACATGCCGGAGCGCGCGGGCGTGCCGGGCTTTCGCGTGGCGCGGCGCTACATGAACCGCAAGGCCGCGAGTCCCGGCCATCTGTGCTTTTGCATGTACGAAGCTGCCCACGTGGAAACCTTCCGCTCGCCCGGCTACCTCGCGCGCCTCAACGACCCGACGCCTTTGTCGCAGCGCGGCGGCGCGACGCAGACTGATTTCCTGCGAGGTGCGTTTGAGGTCGATGTGTCGCTCGGTTCCGGCGTCGGCGGGGCGATGGGCACTTTCCGCATCGCTCGCAACGCGGACGCTCGCGATGATGCCGCGCTGGCGCTGCGCCATGCGTGCATCGACGTGATGGCGCTGCATGGCGTCGTCGGCGTGCATTTGGGTATCGCGAGAACCGAAGTCACCGGCGTGCGAACAAAGGAAATGGAGATCCGCCCGTCCACCAGCGCCGAGAACGCGCTGGACACGGTGGTGCTGATCGAGGCCATTGGGTTCGAGGAGCTGGAAGCCATTCTTGACGAGGTGAAGTCGAAGCTACGGGTCGATGGCGTCAATTCGATCGACGCGGAGCCGTTTCGACTGGCTTACCTGCTGCCCGCCTGAGATGCTCACGAGCAAGGCGCATTTCAAGACCTATCGCGAAGACGAGTGCGCGGCACTGCTGCGCGCAACCGGCGGCCTCGAGCCGCGGATCGAGCGCTACAAGATCAGCTGGCTCTGGGGCCTGATGACCGCGCTCGCCGCGAAGCCGACCTAGGCGCGATCGCGCATTCGGCGCCGCCGCAGCAGTTTTCGGTCAGGTAGGCGAGCACGTCGCTCATGCGCTTTTCGTCGACGAAATAGATCACGTAGCGGCCTTCGCTGCGCGATTTCAGCAGCCCCGATTGCGACAGGCGCGCCAGGTGGAAGGACGCGGTGGCCGGCGGCAGCCGCAGCCCATCGGCTATCGTCCCCGCCGCCAGGCCTTGGGGCCCGGCCTCGACCAGGCGCCGAAAGACCTCGAGGCGCGTGCCCTGTGCCAGCGCCGCGAGCGACTTAACGACCTGGGCGGGTTTCATGGCCATCGCGGCTCTCCGTTGCTGGGGGTAAGAGTGCGGCGTGAAGCGCCACCGCCAGCAGCGTGCCGGCGACTTGCGCCGCCATGAACGCCGGCGCATCCGCGGGGCGGATGCCGGCGAAAGTGTCGGTCAGCATGCGGGCGATCGTCACGGCCGGGTTGGCGAACGAGGTGGAAGCCGTAAACCAGTACGCGCCGGTGATGTACCCGCCGACCGCAAAGGGCGCGAACTTGGCGGATTCTCCGCGGCACCCGAGGACCACGGTCAGCAGCCCGAATGTCGCAACGACTTCGCTCCACCACTGCGCGACTCCGGTGCGCACATGCGCGGACGCCTGCAATAGCGGCAACTCGAACATCGCGTGCGCGGCCAGCACGCCGGCGATTGCGCCGGCGCATTGCGCCAACGACACGACCGCGGCGTCGCGCCACGTGATGTCGCCTTTCCAGGCGACGGTCGCGCTCACCACCGGGTTGAAATGCGCTCCTGACACGGGGCCGAACGCCACGATGAGCGCAATCAACGCTCCGCCAGTCGCGATCGAGTTGGCCAGCAGGGCAAGGTGCACGCTACCGTCGGCGAGCTTCACGCCCATGATGCCGGAGCCCACGACCGCCGCGAGCAGCATCGCGGTGCCGACGGCCTCGGCCAGGCAGCGGCGCGAAAGGGCGCTCAAAGCGGACTCACCGGCGGCTCACTGCTTCGCGATTTCATCGACGTGCCTCTTAAGCGCGAGCCGGTCGAGGCGGTCCATCGGCAGGCTGATGAGCAGGTTTATCCGATTAGAGAGCGTCGCGTAGGTCGAGAGGAACGCTCTGCGCTTTTCCTCGTCGGTTCCTTCAACCGCAGCGGGGTCCGGCACGCCCCAGTGCGCGGTGGTCGGCTGGCCGGGCCAGAACGGGCAGGGTTCGGCGGCCGCGGAATCGCAGACGGTGATCACGAGGTCCATATTCGGCGCGTCCGGCCGGGCGAATTCGTCCCAGTTCTTGCTGCGCACGCCTTCGGTCGGGATCGCGTGTTTCTTCAGCAGTTCGAGGGCGAAGGGGTTGACTTGCCCGCCGGGCCTGCTGCCTGCGCTATAGGCCATGAAGCGCCCCTTGCCGGCCATGTTGAGATAGGCCTCCGCGAGGATCGAGCGGGCGGAATTGCCGGTGCAAAGGAACAGGACGTTCATGGCGGGTTTCCCGGGATCGATTCGATATTTGCAATGATATGGAAATAACATTACGGGCATGTTACTGCGGGGCGCAGGCCATCGCGGGATCGGTGCCCGGCCTTGGCCTGCGCGGCAAGGGCGAGCCGCCAGCGAGTGAGGTATTACATCGGCGGCTCTTCGCAAAGGTTGATTGGCCAAAGCCATCCTCGCGGGGGGGATTGACACCCAAACCAGACCAGGCCAGACTATATCGATATTCAGGGAATAACATCATGCAAATCATCAATATATCCGACGCCAAGAGCAGCCTTTCTGCATTGATCGCGGAGGTCGAAAAAGGCCGCAACGTCGTGATCGGAAAGGCCGGGAAGCCCGTCGCCATGCTGGTCCCCTATCACGCCGATACCGCGCCACGAAAGCTCGGCGGACCGTGGTCGGGCAAGGTCAAGATCGCGGATGACTTCGATACCTTACCCGATGAGTTGATCAAGGCATTTCAGGGAGATTCGGTGGCGTGAATTTGCTGCTGGATACGCATAGCCTGATTTGGACGCTGGCCGATGACCCGGGCTTGTCCCCGGCTGCCAGAGAGGCCATCGAGGATGGCAACAACATCGTTTTCGTGAGTTCGGTGTCGGTTTGGGAAATTTCCATCAAACGAGCACTGGGAAAATTGTCCGCGCCCGACACCTTGCTCGAGGAAATCAAGCGCCTGCGTTTGACGCGGCTTGATATCACGCATGAACATGCCGACCGCGCGGGGCGGCTGCCGCCCATTCATGCCGATCCGTTTGACCGGATGTTGATCGCGCAGGCGCAACTGGAACAACTGACTCTGGTGACCCGCGATTCGGAAATCCAGAAATACGATGCCCGTTGTCTGGTTTCGTGATTCGATCCATTGCAGCAATTCGAACCGCCACGGCGCATCGAGGATACAGGATGCCTCCACGATGTACGGCCAGGTGGTGACGAGCCTCAAGCCCTCTGCGGAGGCCTCGCTGACGAGTCGGTCGTAGCGGGCATGGTGTGCATCGTCGGTGGCAAACAACGCAACCAGCGGGCCGGCGTCAATCGGGACGTTTCGCACGCAACCGGGCCTTCATCGTTGCGGCAACACTTGCGGAGGCGCGCGGCCGGCCCATTTTGCCGCTTTTGCGCGCCTGCTTGAGCAGGGTGGCGGGATTCTTGATCCCGAGCACACGCGCGATGGCGTCTTTGATGAAATCCGATTTGGTAATGCCCAGCAGGGTGGCCTGCTGGGTGAGTTTGGCTTCGACCACCGGATCGAGGCGAACGGAGACTGCCATGCTGATCTCCTTCGTATTGACGTAATACAACGATACCGTCGGCTGCCGCCTCGCGCAATTTGGGGACAGGCAGCTCGATCTGGCCGATTTCGTGAACCTGGTGGAGTTCGTGAAGCGCGACAATCTCGCGGACGACGGCACGCTCGTGTTGCCGAGCGAATATCTCGAGGTCATGATTGGGCGCAAAGGATAGGGTGGGGCAGGCCCGCGCCTTAACGCCTCTTCCTGGCAGTTGCAGGCGGCTTCGCCTTGCCGACGCTCCCGCCGCGCTTTCCGGTCACGTCGCGCGACCACTGCGAACGCGCGCCTTTGCGCGGCGGGGTCATCGCGTCCTCGCCGCGGCTGCCGGGCCCTGGCTCGGGCAGCGGCCGGCCGCTGTCGCGCCATTCCACCGCCGCCGGCCGCGGCGTACCCGTGCACTCGCGCGATGGTCGGCTTGTAGGAGCGCCACAGGCTCATGAAGTCTTCGGTGTTCTTCTTCATGGCTTTGTAGTCGAGGGTCGGGTCTCAAGGCATCGGCTGGGTGTAGGCGTTGGTCCTGTCGCCTTCGACGTAGGCCTTGAGGTCGTAACCCGCGCAAAACGCCTTGCCCGCGCCGCGCAGCACGATCACGTGCACGCGGTCGTCGGCGTTCGCCGCCTCGACCGCGGCGCGAATTTCGCGCGGCATCGCGCCGTTGATCGCGTTCAGCCGCTCGGGCCGGTTGAGGGTGAGGGTCGCGATGCGGCCGGATACTTCGAGGGTCAGCGTGGTGAAGCGGTTGCGACCGGGTGATTGCCTGCTCGTGATTGCCAAAGGAATCTCCTCGGGAGAAAGGGGTCGGGCGGATTTTGTGCGGGAACGCTACGGCGCGGATGATCCGGTGCAAACGGGTTGGTGCGCAAGGCCGCAGGCGCAAAGCCATTCGAAGGCCGCTCAATGCGCCGGGGGCCCGCCGTGCGCGTTGAACCAGTCGAGGACGAGCGCAACGAATTCTTCCGGCTGTTCGACCCAGTAGTTGTGCGACGTGCCTTCAAACACATGAAGGTACGAGTCCGCAATCGCGAGTTGCACGGCGGGCGCGAACCGCGGACCGGTAATGAGGTCCTCCGTGCCTTAGCCGTCGCCCGCAAGCCCGTCCTTTATCCTGGCCAGCACCCGCTTGTCCAACAGATCCTTTTCACGGTAGTCGGTCTTGGTGCGGATGAGTCCGTCAATGTTGAGCACCTTCACCGGCGTGCCTTCGATCGTCAGTTCGCGCACGTACGCAAGCACCGATTCGTAGGTCTCGCCATTGGCGGAAAACAGCAGATCGATCAACAGTTCGTCGGCCACCCGGATGTTTTCGACGGTGCCATCGGCGGACGGGACAAACCACTGCGCATCGAGCTCCCTGGAGGAGGCGAGAAAACTCAATGCACGGATGATTTTTTCACCATTGGCGCGTGTGGCCCTGACCAGCACGTCGATGTCCTCGGTCGCACGCAGGTAGCCATTGAGCCGCACGGCCTGCCCGCCCACCAGCACATACTCGACCTCTTCGTCGCGGAACCGGGCGAGCAGTCCGAGCAGCGGGTCGGGCGCGGTCATGCCCCGTTCAGCACCCGCGCGATCCGCATCCGGCGCTCGTCATCGAGGCGATTGAAATGCGCATGCGAACCGCGCGTCACTCCGCGCGCAACTTTTGGAGCGGCAGTGCGCAACATCGCGTCCAGGGCCTTCCCGCGCCGGTAGGCGAGAACCGGATCAGGCTCGAATTCGGAGCGATTGCGAGTGCCGACGATGCGCATGACGGGAAGTGTAGGAGGCTTCCATCGTCCGGGCAAGATTCACTGCGCCGATCTGCCGGGCTCGAGCACGCTCTTTTGGCCGCGAATCGCGCCGCTTCGCCTCTCAGTCTGCATCCCACACGGGGCGACGCAGAGACCGACAAACCCGCGTGAGCGGGGAGTTCTGTGAAAACTCCGCGCAAATTGATCGCTTCCCGGTCCGGCGATACCGTCGCGCATGGAGAAACAGATGGCTTGAATTTCCTGTCGCCCGGGTTTGAAGCTATACTTGTTCAACAATTGTTAAACATTTGGTGAAAACATGCTCGGTATCCGGCTGGAACGTCAACTCGAGGCTCGGCTGGAGGCGCTTGCCGAGCGCTCAGGCAAGCCAAAGAGTTACCACGCCCGCGAAGCGATTCGACGTTATTTGCTGACTGACGAAAGTGAAGCGAGGCGCCAGTCGATATCGGCGAGTGCGGCGGCGGACGACGAGTTCGAGAGCGACACGCGCGGTTGGAGCAAATAGCGCATGGCCTCCCGCGGAGGCGGCGAGAGCGGCCAAACCAAGCCATCGCTCGAGATCAGCCGCGGCGATTTCGTGCTCGTCGTGAGCGTCGGCGATTACGGCAAGCCACGCCCCGCGCTTGTGGTGCAGTCTGATTTGTTTAACGGCACCCACCACAGCGTGACCATTTGCCTCGTCACCAGCACGCTGGTGGATGCGCCGCTATTTCGCATCCCCATTCGGCCCCTGAAGCGAAACGGTCTTGCCGTGAATTCGCATGTCATGGTCGATAAAGTGCAGACAGCGAGGCGCGATCGCGTCAAGAAGGTGATTGGTTCGGCGAGTCAGACCGAGATGGTTGAGGTTGATATTGCGCTGCGTGCTTGGTTGGCGCTTGACTGATTACGGGTTTACGAACACCGGCGAGGGCAAGCACTTTCGAGTATTTGCCCAAGCCGGCAAAGGTGTAATCCCGAGAGCAAGCAATACCAATGCCGCTTCACGCCTGTTCATCCGATCGCGCGCCGCTCACTCCGCGTCCCACACAGGGTAGCTTTGCGGCGACAGCGCTTCGACGCCACGCCCGGCCCAGTCGCCGCTGCCCATGTTCGCCCACATCCGCTCGCCGGCCTTCTGCAGGCGCCCCGCCATGGCTTTCATGTCGGGCGCATCTGGAATCACGCCGTCGACCAGGACGCTGCGTCCGTTCACGATCACCGTATTCACGTCCGCCGGGTCTCTTCCAGGCGGCCTGATACCCACGGCGAAACCGGCTCTGCAACAGGGCCGACAATACCGTTGTGCATGGAGAAAAAGAGGGTTTGAATTTCCGATACGCCCGGGCGGACCGGGTGATCGAATGACGCTCGAACGCCAGCAGCAAGGCTTTGCGGTGGCGGTTGAAAGGCCCCGGATCAGATCCAGAAACAGACCTGCCCGGGTTGAACCTATCAAACTCTGATAATATCGAAACGTGAACGCCGGTTTTCAGGATCTCCAGGCACTGCTCGATCTGGATGGTACGGAGATCGAGCTTATGGATGGCCGGTTTATTGCCAGGTTCGCGGCGCATACGGTGGCACCTTCTGCGGAAGTTCCCCATGGCATCAAGTATTCGCTGACATTGCATCGCGGAACAGGGCAACGCGTGCTGGGTTTCGACAATGCCCATCCGATCAGTATCAGGAAAGGCCGTTTCGTCGCACGACCGACTGAAGCCGATCACTGGCATTACGGACCCGGCGAAGCAGTGAAGAAATACCCGTTTCAAAGCCCCGGGAAACTGCTGGAGGATTTCTGGGCGGAAGTAGAAAGATTTACCGGCATCGAGGAGTAGACGACATGAGCCATACCGTAAAAATCGGAATCACTTCCTACGCTAACATCAAAGCGCGCACCATCGCCATCGCCAAGCGCCAGTACAAGCCCCGGCCCGGCGATCCCAAAGTGTGGCTGACCTCCTTCAAGTCGCTGGCCAGCGCGCTGTCGGAAGAAAACCGCGAACTGCTCAAACTCATCCGCAAGCAACGGCCGGAATCCATCGCCCAGCTCGCCGAAATGACCGGACGCAAGACGAGCAACCTGTCGCGCACGCTCAAGACGCTGGAGCGCTGTGGCATCGTTGCCCTCAAGGAGTCGCGTACCAAACTGCGGCCAGGTGGACGATCTCCCGTCAAGCCAGTCGTACTCGCCGGGCGGTTTGATTTCAAGTTCGTACTCTAAAGGGTTCGAATGAACCGCCGCGACACGCTCGCTGCACTGCTTGCACTCGGCACCTTGCCGGCGATCGCCAACGCCAAGCCGGCCCCTGCCCGCCTCGCATGGACCGGAGACGGCACGCCTGCTGGTGGCACTGAAAATCTCGTCGCCTTGCATGACGGCCTGCGTGAAAATGGTCTCGTTGACGGCAAGGACTACGTCCTTGATCTGTTCTGGGCCGATGGAAAGTACGAGCGCTTCCCGGCGCTGCTGGCGGCCGCCCTGGAGCGCAAGCCATCGATCATTCTTGTCTCCACCGTGGCGTCGGTGCGCGCCGCGCAGCAGGCGACGAAGGCGATTCCAATCGTATTTTTAGGAACCAATGACCCGGTTGGAAGCGGCCTGGTCGCGAGTCTCGCACGGCCAGGGGGAAATACCACTGGAATGGCGACAATGGTCAATGACCGGGCCGCGAAATTGGTCGAGTTCGTTCGCGAGGCCTTGCCGAAGGCAAAACGGATCGCCCTGCTGATCAATCCGCTCAATCCGTCCAATCGCCCCGCATTTCAAGGTATCCAGTCGGCTGCAGCCAGCCTGGGAATGACCGCTGCAGCGTTCGAAGCCGATTCGCCCGGACGTATCGCAAGTGCATTCGCGGCCTTATCTAAAGCGAGGTCCGAAGCGCTCCTGACGGGATTCGACGCCATGCTTGCCGCGGAGCGTGGACAAACTATCGCCTTGAGCATTGCGCACAAGGTTCCCATCGTTACGACCAATTTACTCTATGCCGTTTCCGGCGCATTGATCTGCTTTGGCACGCCGAGAAGCGCGACGCACGGCCGGGCTGCCCTTTGTTGCTTGAGCGTGTTGCGGCTTGCGCCGGTGAGCCGGATCGCATCCCCCATTCTGACGCGGCCGTGCTCGCGTGCGAACTCGACGATCTGCAGCGACAACTTTGGCAGAGGCGCGAGCACCAGTCTCTCGCGCTCGAGCTTCGTCTCGAGGCGGCGTACCTGCTCGGCGAGCGAACGCAGAAAGAACACCGCCCACATGCCGATCCGCAGCAGTGGATAGAAGCGCATGGCGCCGGCCTCGTCCTGCATCCACGTGAGCAGCTCGTTCATCAACCGAGGCGGGTCGAAGGGCGTGGAGGTTTCGAACACCACGCCGATTTGTACGCCGTCCGCATCGGAGGCGACAACGCTGTTGGGGGTGGTCTTGCAATTGCCGCGATGCCATGCATCCGAAAATTGATCGCTTCTCGGCCCGGCGATACCGTTGTGCATGGAGAAAAAGAGGGTTTGAATTTCCTATACGCGAGAAGCTCAACCGCGAGGTCGGATCGCAATGGGTCGCGATCGCGCGCGAGCTGGGCGTGACGCTCGACTGACCGCTATTTTTTTGTTGCACTCCCCGGGTCGACGGGCGACGCTGGCATGCGAGGCATCGCCGCCAGCTGCTCGGAAAGTTCGCCGAGTTCCTGCATCGCCAGCAACCGCTCGCGCACCGACAGCGCCAGCGCGACGCGAAGCTGGGCGCGGCGGCTGCCTTCCCAGGTCGCGTTCGACCAGTCGGCTTGCGGAGCGTCGCTCATCGCTTGTGCTGTTCTTCCAGGATCATGCGGAGGTGCTCGATATCATCCCGGTCGCGCGCGCGATTGGCAAGTTCCTTCATCGCGATCAGGGTGGGGATGGAAACAAAGCGTACGACCGTCCCGGGTGAGAGTTCCGCCTGCAGCGCGGCCGCATACTCGGCGTCGAAGTCGAACGGATCGCTGACGAAAATGTCCACGGTCGCGGTCCGGTGCCGGTCACTATGGAAGTTCAGCACCATCATTCCTTTGTCTCGGATCCATGCAGCGCGCTGCGCGGGATCCGAGAATTGCGCCGCCGTTACAGGAACTAGCGGCCGATAGCCCAGGCCGGCGAGGGCGGAAAATGCAGGGAGGATGTTCTCCTGGTTGAGCTGCACGACGAGATCGACGTCGTGCGTGAGGCGTACGTAACCATGCGCATTCACCGCCAGCCCGCCTGCGACGAGATAGCGCACGCCCTCCCGGTTCAGGGCGGCGGCGATGGCTTCGAAGGACGACACTTTCATCGCCGCAGCATAGCGCAGCACGACGCAAACGGCCGGATAGGTCGTTAGCGTCAGCTTCGCTGCCTGCGGCGTGGCATCCCAAAGCGTTCGAGCTTGCCCCTGATTTACGCATCTCATACCCGCCGGGTGATCGCCAACGAACGACTCAAGCGCGATGGCGCGGGTGATATCGTGCTGTAACTCAAGAGCGCGTGGCGCGACGGCACCACGCACATCAGGATGTCGCCTCTGGAATGCCGTGGCAGCATTTCGCCCGCAAAGTCAGTAAAGACGCGGGCCTCACGCCGAAAATGGCAGCAATTCTCCGCATGTGTTCGCCACCGATGGCAAGTTCACCACATCACCGCCGCTGCACCGCTCAGTCTGCATCCCACACAGGGTAGCTCTGCGGCGAAAGCGCTTCGACGCCACGCCCGGCCCAGTCTCCGCTGCCCATGTTCGCCCACATCCGCTCGCCGGCCTGCTGCAGTCTTCCCGCCATGGCTTTCATGTCCGGTGCATCGGGAATCACGCCGTCGACCAGGACGCTGCGCCCGTTCACGATCACCGTGTTTACGTCCGCCGTCTGGGCACTGAAAACGATGTTCCTGATCGGGTCGCGCACAGGGGACATCGACACGCTCTGGGCCGCCCAGATCACGAGGTCGGCCTTGGCGCCGGCGGCGATGCGTCCGAGGTCTTCGCGGCCGAGCGCCCTTGCGCCGCCCAGCGTGGCCGCGTCGAACACGTCCGCCGCAGTCGCGACCTCGGTCT
Source organism: Betaproteobacteria bacterium (assembly GCA_947482825.1). Lineage (GTDB taxonomy): Bacteria > Pseudomonadota > Gammaproteobacteria > Burkholderiales > SG8-39 > SZAS-79. The sequence continues at coordinate 29,280 of CANKMT010000024.1, forward strand.
GCCTTTCGATGATCTTGCCGACGACTGCCGCGTAGCGCATCGCTTCGATCATCGATTGCGGCGCGGTGTCGGTGCCCAGCGTCATGTTGATCCCCGCCTTGAGGTAGCGCGGGAAGCTCTCCATCGCGATGCCGCGGCGCGCGAATACCCAGGGCGCGTGCGCCACCGAGCAACCCGAAGCGGCCATCACGCCAATATCGTCACCCGCGTACTGCGCCCAGCTACCGCCGGCGATGATGATCGCGTGGCCGAGAATCACATCGGGCGCAAGGAAATCGATGTCGCGCAGCCATTCGATCGGCGAGCGGCCGTGGCGCTGCACCATCTCGTGGAACTCGTTCACCGATTGCGCCGCGTGTAGCGTGACCGGCACACCCAGGCGCGTGCCCGCGGCGCGCGTACCGCGCAACAGGGCTTCGGTGCAGGTGTCCACCTGCGAGGGCGAGAGCAGCCCCTTGACCAGCCCGCCGTGCGTGCCGTCGTTGCGCTCGATCCAGTCGATCGCCCGAGCGAAAGCCGCCGTGCCCGCCGCTTCGTCCCACTGGTACTTCACCGTCCGGCCGTCGTCGGTATACCAGCGCGCCGACCGATACATCGGTCCGACGTAGGTGCGCAGGCCGAACCGCGCCGCCTGTGCCGCCGTGTACTCGGGCACCGGGCCAAGTTCGAGCGCGGTGGTCGTTCCGCCGTGTAGCAGTTCCATCATCGAGAACTCGACGCAGGCATGGGCGGCATCCAGGTCCTGCGCCGCCGAGCGGGCCGGCAGCATCTCGAACAGGCCGCTGTTGTAGAAATTGCGCTTGCCCTGGTCTTCGACGAACGACTTGTCCAGCGGCGAGCCGGCCATGTGGCTGTGCGTGTCGATGAACCCGGGCGCGAGAATCCGGCCGTTGGCGTCGATCGTGACGTCGGCATGGCCGGCGAACTTGCGGCCGACGAAGACGATCGTATCGCCCTCGAAGACCACCTCGCCGTCGCGCAGGATGCGATGCCCGGCGCCGTCGTGCGCGATGATGGTGGAGGCGCGGATCAGTGTGCGCGGCATGGGGTCTTCAAATCACCCGAGCGGCAGGCTGAGAGGCGAGATCTCCTCGGCGCTGCGTTTCTTGTAATCCCGCGTCGGGACGGCAGCAATCATGCGCTGTTGGCCTGCGGCGAGCCGCTCGCCCGCGTCGGCCTGATCGAGCGTCAGCACGCGGCCCTCGGCCACTACCTGCCGGCCGTCGATGTAGACGTCGCGCACTGCGCGCTCTGCCGCGTGATAGACGAGCGAACGCAGCGGGTCGCGTGCCGGCACCATGTGCGAGCACTTGAGGTCGACCACCACGAGGTCGGCTTTCATCCCCGTGGCCAGGCGGCCCAAGTCGTCGCGTTTCAGCGCGTTCGCACCGCCGACCGTGGCGGCGTGCAGGATGTCGGCGGTGGACACCGTGTGCATGTCGTGCGCGGCGATGCGCGCCAGCACCGCGGCCTTGCGCATTTCCTCCAGCATGTTGTGCGGGGTGGTGTCGGTGCCGATGCCCATGTTCACCCCGGCACGCAGGTAAGAGCCGAAGTTCTCCAACATCTGGCCGTAGCGGGCGAACGGCGTGGGGCAGTGCGCCACGGAGCAGCCGTGGTCGGCGAGCAGACCGAGGTCCTTCTTGCTCCACCAATGGATCCAGGAGTGATGGTCGAGGAAGATCGCGTGCGCGAAAATCGAGCCTGGCCCCAATATTCCGATTTCGTCGGCCCATTGGACCGGGGTCTTGCCGTGCCGGCGGAGCATTTCGAGCACTTCGTTGACGCCCTGCGCCAAGTGGACCGTAAACGGCATCTTGCGATCCTTTGCGGCGGCGAGCGCATCGCGAAGCAGGTCTGCCGAGCAGGTATCGATCTGCATCGGCGAGACCACGCCGTTCAGGCGGTCGGAAGGGTGCTTGGCGGCCGCATCTATGGTTTTCAGCGCGGTAGCGAACCGCTCGCGGCCGAGCTTTTCATCCCAGTTGTACTTGAGTTCATGGTTGTTCTCGAGCTTCCAGCGCGCCGAGGCGAAGCCCGGCGCGAGCCAGGCGCGCAGCCCGCTGCGCGCGAGGAGCGGCGTCCAGTTGTCCCACGGCGGCGAGATGTCCACCAGGCTGGTGACCCCGCTCTTCAGCAGCTCGCAGTAGGCGAACTCGGCGCTCGCGTCGCGGGAAGCGTCGTCGGTGGCCGAAAAGGACTGCGAGCGCTCGAACAGGCCGCTCATGTACATGGTCGGCAGGCCGTGCTCCTCGCGAATGCCTCGGTACGAAGGTTCGTGCTCCGGGTGCGAATGGATATTCACCAGGCCGGGCATCACCATGCGGTCGGTGCCGGAGATCGTCACGTCCGCCGCGCCTGTGTAGTTCTTGCCGACATGGGTGATCTTGTCGCCGGTGAAGGCGACGTCGGCATTGCGCTGATAGGTGTGGCGGCCGGCGGCGGCATCCCAGGCGATGACCCAGTCGGCGTTCCTGATTACGGTGGTGGTTGGCATGCAGGTCTCCGGTTTATCTCAGATGGCAGGCGACGAAATGGCCGGGGCGCACTTCGCGGATTGCGGGCGCCTCGGTTTTGCAACGCGCTTCGGCATAAGGGCAGCGCGGGTGGAAATGGCAGCCCGGCGGCCGGTGGATCGGGCTCGGCACTTCTCCAGGCAGCACATGCTTTTCGTGCCGCAACGCCGGGTCGGGCACCGGCACGGCCGCGAGCAGGGTCTCGGTGTACGGGTGCTGCGGCGAAGCGAACAACGAGCGCTTCTCGGCCAGTTCGACGATGCGCCCGAGGTACATGACCGCCACGCGATGGCTGATGTGCTGCACGACGGCGAGGTCGTGCGCTATGAACAGGTACGCCAGCCCGAACTCTTCCTGCAGGTCCATCATCAGGTTAATGACCTGCGCCTGGACCGACACGTCGAGCGCCGACACCGGCTCGTCGGCGACGATCAGGCCCGGATTCAGCGCCAGCGCCCGCGCGATGCCCAGCCGCTGGCGCTGCCCGCCGGAGAACTCGTGCGGGTAGTTCTTCATCTGTTCTGCGCGCAAGCCAACCCGCTCAAAGAATGGCGCAACCCGCGCCGCCAGGTCGCGGCCCGAGGCGATGGCGTAATTCTCCAGCGGCTCGCCGACGATCGCACCGGCCGTCATGCGCGGATTGAGCGAGGAATAGGGGTCCTGGAAAATGAACTGCACGCGGCGCCGGTGGGCCCACATTTCGGCGGCGGAAAAGTGCGTGATGTCGATGCCGTCGAGCCGGATCGAGCCGGAGGTCGGCTCGACGAGTTTCACGATCATGCGTGCCGTCGTCGATTTTCCGCAGCCGGATTCGCCGACGATGCCCAGGGTTTCGCCCGCATGCACGCTGAATGAAACGCCGTCGACGGCGTAGACGTTTTCCTGCACGCGGGCGAACAATCCCTTTTTCAGCGGAAAGTGCTTGACGAGATCCCTGACCTCGAGGAGCGGCGCTTGCTCAGGCATGCGCCAACCCCATGGCCTGGGCCGAATGCCAGCACGCGGCGAAATGGCCGGGCGCGGCTTCCTCGAGCAGCGGATCGGCCGCACGGCACTGATCGCTCGCCAGCGTGCAGCGTGCGGCGAACCGGCAGCCGGCGATCGATTCGCTGGGCGAGGGCACCATGCCGGGGATCTCGGCCAGCCGGACGCGCTCCGTGCTGACCGCGCGATCGACGCGCGGCACCGAGCCCAGCAAGCCCACCGTATAGGGATGGCGCGGGTGGCGGAACAGTTCCCCGACCGGGGCCTCCTCGAACTTGCGCCCGGCGTACATCACCACGACCCGCGACACCGATTCGGCGATCACGCCCAGGTCGTGGGTGATCAGGATGATCGCGGTGCCCAGTTCCCTTTGCAGTTCAGCCATCAAGCGCAGGATCTGCGCCTGGATAGTGACGTCAAGGGCAGTGGTCGGTTCGTCGGCGATCAGCACCGCCGGGCGGCACGCGAGCGCTATGGCGATCATCACGCGCTGGCGCATGCCGCCGGACAACTGGTGGGGATACTCGTCGATCCGCCGCCGCGCTTCGGGGATGTGCACGAGGTCGAGCATCTCGATGGCGCGCGTACGCGCCGCGCTGCGATCCATGCCCTGGTGCTGGATCAGGGGTTCGGCGATCTGCCGGCCGATCCGCATCACGGGGTTGAGCGAGGTCATCGGCTCCTGGAAGATCATCGAGATCTCGTTGCCGCGGATCCTGCGCATTTCGGCTTCTTCGAGGCCCACCAGTTCGCGACCGTTGAGCCGGATGCTCCCGCCCGCGATGCGCCCTGCTGGGGCCTGCAGCAATCCCATCACCGACAGCGCGGTGATGCTCTTGCCGCAGCCGGACTCGCCGACCACGCCGAGCATCTCGCCGCGCGCGAGGGCGAACGACACCCCGTCGACCGCGCGCACCACGCCGTCACGCGTGTGGAACCAGGTTTTCAGGTTCTCGACCGCCAGCACGGGCGACGCTTGCGCCTTCTCGCTCACGCTCACATCCGCCGCGCGATCGCCGGGTCGAGCATGTCGCGCAGGCCGTCGCCCATCAGGTTGACCGCCAGCACCGTGGCCGCGAGAAACAATCCCGGCGTGAGGATCAGCCACGGCGAGAGCTGGAAGTAGGTGCGCCCCTCGGCCATGATGTTGCCCCAGCTCGGCACCTCGGGTGGCGTGCCCGCGCCGAGAAAACTCAGGAGCGACTCGATCAGGATCGCGGCGGCGCAGATGTAGGTGGCCTGGACGGTGAGCGGGGCGAGCGTATTGGGCAGCACGTGCTTCCAGAGCATGCGCCAGAAGCGGCTGCCGACCACGGTGGCGGCCTCGACATAGGCCTGTTCGCGGATCGTTAGCACGACGCTTCGCACCAGTCGTGCCACGCGCGGCACTTCGACGATGGTGATCGCGAAGATCACCGTCGTGATGCTCGCCCGTGCGACGGCCATCAGCGCAATCGCGAGCAGGATCGCCGGGATCGCCATGAGGCCGTCCATGACGCGCATGAGCACCGCGTCCGCGATCCGGTTGAAGCCGCTCACCAGCCCGACCGCGAGTCCCGTGACCGTGGCAAGCAGTGCCACGACCAGCCCGACCACCAGCGAGACGCGTCCGCCGTAGATTGCGCGGCTCCATATATCGCGACCGAGCGCGTCGGTGCCAAGCCAGTGCTCGGCGGAAAATCCGCGCAGGCGGAACATCGGGTCGATCGCCTGCGGGTTGTGCGTGGCGAGCCACGGCGCGAGCGCGGTCAGCGCGACGATCACGCCGAGGATCGCGGCGCCGATGGCGACCGAAGGATTGCGGCGCAGGGTGGAGGCGAACTTCATCGTGTGATCCCCGTTGCGAATTCAGTAACGGATGCGGGGATCGAGCACGACATACAGCAGGTCGATGCCGAGGTTGATGGCCACGTAGACGCCGGCAAAGACCAGCAGCACGCCCTGGATGACCGGGTAATCGCGCGACAGGATCGAATCCACCACCAGGCGCCCGAGTCCGGGGATCGCAAACACGCTCTCGGTGACCACGACACCGCCGATCAGCACGGCGATGCCCACGCCGATGATGGTGACGATCGGCACCGCCGCGTTCGGCAGCGCGTGGTAGAGCAGCACCTGCCACATCGCGAGCCCCTTGGAGCGCGCGGTGCGCACATAGTCCTGGTTGAGCACTTCGAGCACGCTGGTGCGCGTGATGCGCGCGATCAGCGCCATGAAGCTGATGCCAAGGGCCAGGCTGGGCAGCACCAGGTGGGTGAGGAACGGGCCCAGCCCGTCATCCAGTTTCCGGTAGCCCTGGATCGGCAGCCAACCCAGCGTCATGGCCACCACGTAGATGAGCAGGTAACCGACGACGAAGACCGGAAACGAAAACCCCAGGACCGCGAAGCCCATCACCGTGCGGTCGATCCAGGTGCCGGCGCGCCACGCGGCGATCACGCCGATGGGGACTGCGACCAGCACCGTGAAGAGCGTGGTGCTGAGCGTGAGCGCGATCGTCGGCTCGAGGCGCTGCGCGATCAGGTGGCTCACCGGCTGGTTGGAGAAGATCGACAGGCCCAGATCCCCGTGCAGCACGCACCAGGACCAGGCGGCGAACTGCTCCCACACCGGCCGGTCCAGGCCGAGCTTGGCGCGCATGGCGGCGATCTGCTCGACGCTCGCGTGATCGCCGGCAATCAGCGCCGCCGGATCGCCGGGAGAGAAATGCAGGATCCCGAACACCACCAGCGCGACCACGCCGAGCACCGGGATCGTGGCGAGCAAGCGCCGTGCGACGTAACGGTACATGAGCCGCCGATCCGGTCTCCGGGTGGCCGGTCAGTTCTTCTCGACGTTCCAGTAGAACAGCGGCGGACTGGCGATCATGCCCTGCAGGTTCTTGCGGTAGGCGATCACGCTGCGGTACTGGCCCAGCGGGATGTAGGTGACGTTCTCCAGGTGGACCTTCTGCAGTTCGCCGATGATCTGCTTTCGCTTCGCCGGATCGAGTTCCAGCGCCCACTGGCGCGAAAGATCGACGATGCGCTTGTCGCATGGCCAGCCGTACCAGGCCTGCTCGCAATTGAGCGAAAAGGTGTTCAGCAGCGGGTTGGCGATGCCGGTCATCGTTGCGTTGGTGAGGAACACGTTCCAGCCGCCCTGGGCAGGCGGGTTCTTCGAGGCGCGCCGCTGCGTCATGGTGCTGAAATCCATCGCGTGGACGTCGACGGCCACGCCCATGCGCCGCAGTGTCTGCGTGGCCACCAGCGCCGCGGGATGCAGGACTGCGTTGTCGGTCGGATCGAGCTGCACGATGGGCTGGCCGTTGTAGCCCGCGGCCTTGAGCAGGGCCTTCGCTTTTTCCGGGTTGAACCCGGCAAACGCCTCGGCGCCGGCCCGCGACTCGTTTTGCGTACCGCAGCCGTAGATGGCCGGGCATTCGGTGTAGCGCTTCGAATCGCCGATGACGACCTCGAGGAACTCGGCCTGCTTGATTCCCCACAGCAGCGCTTGCCTCGCCTCTTTCTTGTCGAACGGCGGGTGGAGGTGATTCACGAGCATGAAGAGCACGTAGCCGAGCGGGTCGTTCGGCCGCACGACGACGTTCGGATTCTTCTCGAGGATCTTGACCAGGTCATTGGCTGGCGATTCGATCACGTCGACTTCGCCCGCGCCCAGGGCGGCAATCGCCACCGCCGCATCCGGCATGTAAACGGACTCGACACGGTCGATCTTCACGACCTTGCCGCCCGCGGCCTGGCTGGCCGGTTCCTTGCGCGGCACGTAGCCTGCAAATTTCTCGTAGACGACCTTCACGCCAGGGACGAACTCTTCCTTGATGAAGCGAAACGGCCCCGAGCCGATCACCTCGGTGATCTGGGTGTTCGGGTCGGTCTTCGCGAGCCGCTCGGGCATCATGAACGGCACGTTGCTGTCGATCTTGGCCAGCGCATCGATCACGAAACCGACCGGTTGCTTCAACACCAGCCGGAAGCTCTTGTCGTCGATCGCCTCGATCTTGTCGGTGAACCCCATTAGCGCGCGGCCCATGCCGTCCTTGGCGCCCCAGCGGCGGATCGAGGCCACGCAGTCGGCTGCGCGCACCGGGGTGTTGTCGTGCCACATGAGGCCGGGGCGCAGCGTGAACGTGTAGGTGAGCTTGTTGGCGCTCACGTTCCAGGTGTCCACCATCTGCGGCTGCGGTTCGTTCTTCGCGTCGAGCGCAAACAGGGTGTCCCACACCATGTAGGCGTGATTGCGCGTGATGTAGGCGGTGGTCCAGATCGGGTCGACGATTTTCAACGCGCCGATCGGCACCGACTTGATGATTTTCTTTTGCCCCTGTGCTCGCGCATCGCCGGCAGTGACCGCGACCATTGCAGCGGCGACGAGAAGAAGGGCAGTAAGGCTGCGGACTTTGGTGAACATGGGCGACTCCGGGAAATTTGCAGGCTTCAAACCAATCAAACAGGTGATGTAGCAACAACCGCGCCAAGAATGAGAATGCGCGGCCCGGTCGTCCACTGTCAATAGAGCGGTGCGAACCCCGCCGGGACCGCGAGGTCCGGGCGGCTGTCGAACAGCCGCTTCCAGGCTACCCGCCCGATGCGCTGCGCCTCGGCGACGATGCGCTCCTCGTCCATGTTCAGCACGGCGCCGTTCCTCATCACCCACTGCCCGTCGACCATCACGTCCTGCACATCCCGCCCCTGGCCCTGGTGCACGATGTTCGGGATCACGCGCATGACGGGCACCATGTGCGCGCGCTGCAGGTCGAGCATCACCAGGTCTGCCTTGTACCCCGGGATCAAGGCGCCGCCGTCACTGATTCCCATCGCGCGGTAGCCGTTCACGGTTGCCCAGCGCAGCGCCTGTTCCGGAGTCGGCGCGCGGCCGTCGGCGCGGCGGACGCGTTCCATGAACATCCCGGTGCGCACCACCTCGAGCATGTCTTCGGCCATGTTGTCGGTGCCCATGCCGATGTTGCAGCCGCCGGCTTCGAGGTCGGCAATGCGCGGGCTGAGGCCGCGGCGCGCGGCGATCGCCGAGTTGAAGGCGACCGAGCAGCCGCAGCGCCCGAGCAGGGCCTCTTCCCTAGGCTCCATGCAGCGGCAGTGCGCGCCGATCATGCGGTTGTTGAGAAAGCCCACGTCGTCGAGGTACTCCGTCGGCAGGCGGCCGCGCACTGCCTTCACCGCTGCGACTTCGCCCCAGATCTGGTTGAGATGGATGGTCGCCACGGTGTCGAGCCTCTGTTGCAGCGCGCGCAGGTCTTTGAGCAATTCCGGCGAGCACATGTCCGGCGCCCAGGCCGACACGCCGATCGTGATGCGCCCGCTGGCCGAGCCATTGCGTTTGGCGTGCAGGGCCTCGATGCTCGCGATGCAGCGTTCGCCCAGGGCGCGATCGACTTCGAACCCGCCCTGCCCGCCGATCCCGCCCTTGGCCTTGTCCCAGGCGCGCTCGGCGAGCAGGAAGCGCACGCCGGTCGCGGCAAGCGCATCGGCATACCCCTCGATGCCGGTCCAGTCCTCGAGGATCGCGGTGGTGCCGCAACGCACCGCTTCAAGCACGCCGAGCTGGCCGATGACCCGGCGCTCTTCGGGTTCCAGCGGCGGCAGCGGCAGCGGCGCTAGGCCGTCCGAGAACGGCGGCTTGTGCGAGGGCGACAAGTCCTCGAACACGCCGCGTGCGATGTTCATGCAAAGGTGGGTGTGGATATTGGCAAAGCCGGGCATCAGCGCCTTGCCGCGCGCGTCGATGCGCTCGGCCTGCGGGTATCTCGCGAGGATGTCTGCGCTCGCGCCGACGGCCGCGATCCGGTTTCCTTCGATCGCGACGGCGCCGCCGTAGATCACCCTGTCCTCGGGATCGACCGTGACGACAGCCGCATCGTGAATTGCTGTGGTCATGCGCGCTTCCTTCGGGGCAAGGGCGGGGTCAGGGCAGGATTATCGGCCATGAACGCATGCGCCGGTCAGCGGAGAAAGGCGAGGACCTCGGCCAGGAACTCGTCCGCCCTGGTTTCCGGGAACATGTGTCCGCCGCCATCGAGCGCAACAAGACGGGCGGCAGCAATCGCGCTGGCCGCATCCTGCGCAAACCAGAGCGGCATGACCAGGTCATCGCGGGCGGCCAGCACCAGGGTCGGGCAGCGGATGCGCGGGTACAGGGGCCGCGCATCAAAGGCCAGGATTGCGTTCAGGCGCGCCGAGATCGTCAGTGGATCCTGCGGGGACGCGAGCGCATCCTGGGCCATTTTGTCGAAACGTTTGAAATGCTCGCGGCGGTACTCGGGTGGATAGAGCAGCAGCGCGTTGTACCGGGCGTAGTGATCGGCCGGCAGCGTGCGCGCCGCGGCCATGCGCATGGCCTGGAGGACGCGCAAGTCGGGGCCTGCATGCGTCCAGGGCGCACCCAGAACAAGCCGGGTGACGCGCTCCGGATGGTGCGCGGCGAGCGCGGTCGCCTTTCCGGCTCCGGTGGAGTGGCCGACGACATGTGCGGTTGGAAAGCCTGCGGCGTCCATCAGCCCGACGATGTCCCGGGCCAGTTCTTCCATCGACTCCGCCTGCGCCGAGGGTTCGTTGCGCCCGGTACCGCGCTGGTCGTAGGCAAGCACTGCATGATTGCGGGCCAGGCCATCGACGAGTTCAGCGCGCGCCTGCGGGGTCGAACCCTGCCCCAGCGTGAGCACGAGGGGCGCGCCCTTGCCGGTGACTTCATAGTAGATCTGTGCGCCGCCAATAGTGGCTTTGGGCATCTTCGCCGACCTCACGCCAATGCCGCGCGTAGCGCATTCACCGCGAGTACTCCCAAGCAAAGGCTCGAAACAACGAACAGCCCGAACCGAACAGGAACGGTGTTCACAGTCCCCTGCCAGAGGCTGTGCAAGATCCGCAGGGCTACATAGCTCCACGCGAACGCAAGGTTCAGGCCGCCCCCCTCGCCAAGCAGCGCAAGGATCGTGACCGTTGCATAAAAGAGCGTTGGTTGCTCCATGAGATGGGCATAGTTGTGGGCGGCCCAGTTCACCCTGCCGGGCATGACGCGCTCGACATCCTGGCCGCGGGCGCCGGCCCTGAGCAGTTCCCGCAGCTTGTCGCGCGGCATCGTTTTCAGGCCGCCGAAGCGTGTGACCGCCATCCAGCACATCACGATAAGCGACCAGATCACCAGCGCGGCGGCCGGGGCGAGCATAGCGTTGTTCATGTCATTTTTCCGTGCTGCGTTCAATGCCCGAGGATCTTGGACAGGAAGTCCTTGCTGCGCTCGCTGCGCGGATTGGTGAAGAACTCGGTGGGCGTGTTCTGCTCGACGATCTGGCCCTGGTCCATGAAGATCACCTGGTCGGCGACGGCCTTGGCGAAACCCATTTCGTGCGTGACGCACAGCATGGTCATGCCCTGGTTGGCCAACTCGACCATCACGTCGAGCACCTCCTTGATCATTTCCGGATCGAGGGCGGAGGTGGGCTCGTCGAACAGCATGATCTTGGGCGTCAGGCACAGGGCGCGCGCGATGGCGACGCGTTGCTGCTGGCCGCCCGAGAGCTGCAGCGGGTACTTGCCAGCCTGCTCGGCGATCCGAACCCGCTCCAGCTGCGCGAGGGCCCGGGCTTCGGCCTCTTTCTTCGGCAGCTTGCCGACCCACATCGGCGACAGCGTCAGATTCTCGAGCACGGTCAGATGCGGAAACAGGTTGAACTGCTGGAACACCATGCCCACCTTCTTGCGCACATCGTCGATCGCCTTGAGGTCGTCGGTCAGCTCGACACCGTCCACGTACAAATGCCCTTCCTGGTGTTCTTCGAGCCGGTTGATGCAGCGAAGCAGCGTCGACTTGCCCGAGCCCGACGGCCCGCAGATGACGATGCGTTCGCCCGGGGCAACGCACAGGTCGATGTCGCGCAGCACGTGGAAATCGTTGCCGAACCACATGTTGACCTTGTCAAACCGGATGATGGGTTCCTGCATGTCGACCCCTAGCGCGCCTTGCCCTTGTTGACCTGTTTCTCGATCCAGAGGCTGTAACGCGACATGAGGAAACAGAACGTGAAATAGATCATCGCGATGAACAGGTAGCCCTCGAGCTTGAACGGCCTCCAGTTGGCGTCCGAATTGATCGCCAGCGACAAGGCGCCGGTCAGCTCGTACAGGCTCACGATGGTCACCAGCGAGGTGTCCTTGAACAGCCCGATGAAGTTATTCATGATGCTCGGCACCACCATCGCCAGCGCCTGAGGCAGCACGATTTTGATCTGGGTCTGCCAGTAGGACAGCCCCAGCGTGGCAGCGGCTTCGAGCTGCCCCTTGGGAATCGCCTGCAGGCCGCCGCGGATGACCTCGGCAAGATACGCCGCCGCGAAGAGGGTGATCCCGGCCAGTACGCGGATCAGCACATCGATCGAGAATCCCTCGGGCATGAAGAGCGGGAACATGAAAGACGCCATGAACAGCACCGAGATCAGCGGCACGCCGCGGATCAACTCGACATAGATTGTGCAGAAAGCGCGGATCGCCGGAAGACCGGAACGCCGGCCGAGCGCCACGGCCACCGCGATCGGGAACGCCAGCGTGATCGACAGGGAGGCCAGGAGGATCGTGAGCGGCAGCCCGCCCCAGCGGTCGGTCTCGATCCTCGACAGGCCGAAGACGTTGCCGTACATCAACGCGAAGAAGGCGGCGAGGATGGCCACCCAGATGAGCACGAGCCACGGTCTCCAGAAGGCCCGCGTGCAACTGGCCGCCAGAAGGCACAGCATCAGCACCGTTGCGACGAGCGGGCGCCACTGCTCTTCGTACGGGTAGCGCCCGAAGATGATGAATCGATATTTCTCGGCCACGACGCCCCAGCAGGCGCCTACGCCTTCCACTCGGCAAGCGTTGTAATCGGGCAACCACACGGCGCGCAAGACCGCCCAGCCGAAGACCTGCGGCAGCACGTACAGGAGCGCGCCGCCGGCCAGCAGCGTCATCAACCCGGTCTTCCAGTCGCCGAACAGGTTGGTGCGGATCCACCCCGCCGCGCCTGCGGTTCTCACCGGGGCGGGGCGTGCCGCGACGGGCTCGAATGTAGTTGCGTTCATGCCGGCGTTTTCCGGTTCAGCGCTCTTTGATCGCCGCGCGAACGTTGTACCAATTCATAAAGATCGACGTCGCCAGCGACGTCGTGAGGTACACGAGCATAACGATCGCGATGCACTCGACCGCCCGACCGGTCTGGTTGAGCGCGGTATTCGCTATCGACACGACGTCCGGGTAGCCGATGGCCACCGCCAGGGAGGAATTCTTGGTCAGGTTCAGGTACTGGTTGGTCAGCGGCGGGATGATCACGCGCAAGGCCTGCGGCAACTGGACCAGGCGCATCGACTGGGTCTGGCTCAGGCCGATGGCGGCCGCCGCTTCACCCTGGCCGCGCGCGACCGACTGGATTCCCGCGCGAACCACTTCGGCGACGAACGCCGCCGTGTAGATGGACAGGCCGAGCAACACCGCCATGAACTCAGGCGTCAGCGAACCGCCTTCTTCGATCGCGAACTCGCCGCGGACCGGAACAACGAAATGGGCCGGCGCGCCGCCGGTCGCCCACCCGAGCGCCCCCATCGCGAAAAGCAGGCCGAGCGGCACCCAGAACAGGCTCCTGGGCCGGCCGGTCGCCTCGAACCGGCGGAAGGCCCAGCGCCGGTACGCGAATGCGAGCGCCGCGCCGGCGATCAGCCCATACAGACCCCACAAGTGGCCGGTTTCCCACACCGGAATCGGAAAACTGAGGCCGCCCTTGCTGAGGAACAACGGCCCCAGCGTCCACGCCTGCGCCGCCGCGGGCAGCGCCTCGGTGAAGAAGACGTACCACATCAGGAGTTGGAGCAGCACCGGCACGTTGCGGAAAAACTCCACGTACGCATAGCACAGGCCGCGCACCAGGGCGTTGCGCGAAAACCGGCCCACGCCCAGCAAAACGCCGAGGACGGTGGTGAGGATGATGCCGATCACGGCCACCCTCAGCGTGTTGGTCAGGCCGACCAGGAAAGCCTGCCAATACGGATGGTTGGAGTCGAACGCGTAAAGGCTCTCGCCGATGTCGAATCCGGCCGGACGGGCGAGGAAATCGAACCCGCTCTGGATGCCGCGCACCTGCATGTTGTGCATCGTGTTGCCGGCCAGCCACCACACGCCCAGCGCCACTGCGCCAATCGCGAAGAACTGGTAGACGAGGCCGCGCAGGGCCTGGCTGCGCCAGGTCCAGTTCTTCCTGCGAGGCGGAGATTTCCGGCTCATCGAATCGCGCGCTCGCCGGGTGCCGTCGCTTCGATCAATGCGAGAAGCACCGGGCCCCGCAATGGGTCCCGGCGCCCGCGCTCGTCAGAAGCAGGATGCTATGTCCTAGCGGATCGGATAGGCGTACATGAGTCCGCCCTTGTTCCAGAGGTTGTTCAGGCCTCGCGGCAGATTGACCGCCGACTTGGCGCCGACATTGCGCTCGAAACTCTCGCCGTAGTTGCCCACGGCCTTGATCGCGCGCGTCATCCAGTCCTTGTCCAGGCCGAGCAGTTTGCCGGTGTCCTCGTTGCCGCCGCCCAGGAGGCGCATCACCACGGGGTCGGCGCTGCTTGCCTTCATCTGGTCGACGTTGGCCTGCGTCACACCGTACTCCTCGGCTTCCAGCATGCCGTACATCACCCATTTGACGATCGCGAACCACTCGTCGTCGCCCCGGCGCACCATCGGCCCGAGCGGCTCCTTGGAGATCAGGTCGGGCAGGACCAGGTGCTCCTTGGGGTCCTTCGCCTCCTTGGCACGGATCGAAGCCAGGCCCGAGGCATCGGTGGTGTAGGCCACGCAGCGTCCCGAAAAATAGGCCGCATTGGCGGCTTCGAGCTTGTCGAACACCACCGGCTTGATGTTCAGGTTGTTGGCTTTCGAGAAGTCCGCGAGGTTCTTTTCGGTGGTCGTGCCGGATTGGACGCAGACGGTCTGTCCCTTCAGTTGCTTGGCGCTCTTGAGCTTGGTCTTGACCGGCACCATGAAGCCCTGGCCGTCGTAATAGTTCACCACAGTGGCGCTCAAGCCCAGCGACGCGTCGCGTGTCAGGGTAAACGTGGTGTTGCGCGGCAGCACGTCCACTTCGCCCGACTGCAGCGCGGTGAAACGCTGCGGCGCCGACAGGGGCACGTACTTCACTTTTTCCGGGTCGTTGAAGAGCGCAGCCGCGAGAGCCCGGCACACGTCGACATCCAGTCCGGACCACTTGCCGTTCGAGTCCGCCTGCGAGAAGCCGGCAAGGCCGGTGCTGACCCCGCAGACGATCTGGCCGCGCGCCTTGACCGCGTCGAGCGTTTTGCCGGCCTGCGCGGGTCCCGCCAGCAACACGCCCATGCCCGTGAAGGCGGCCGCCGCCAATCGCATTGTCGAGAATTTCATCGTTCATGCTCCCGTCTAGAAGAAGTGAGAAATCATCCCGCGCCCCCAGGCAACTGCCCGACGGCCGGGCCGTCCCCGTGCATAGTGACCTTGCGCCGGGCCGTTTGCAACGCCCAACACGCCCGGCAGGCGGATTGCAGGGACGCCAAGTCGCGCTGGTAAGGCTCGTGCAGCTTGACGGGCCGGGACTTCGACTTGCGCAGCCGGATGTTGAGCATCTCGACCGCCACCGAAAAAGCCATGGCGAAATAGACGTATCCCTTGGGCACGTGGTGCTCGAACCCGTCGGCAATCAACACCACGCCGACCACGATCAGGAAAGAAAGCGCGAGCATCTTGATCGTCGGATGATCCGATACGAAGCGGCCGATCGCACCGGCGAATACCATCATCAGTCCCACCGATACGATGACCGCGGCGATCATGATCGCGACTTCGTCCACCATCCCCACTGCGGTGATGATCAAATCGAGCGAGAACACCAGGTCGACAATCATGATCTGGATGATCACCGCCGAAAACGTCGCCTTCACGCCGCTCGAGTGGGCGCCTTCCTGGCCCTCGAGGAGCTGGTGGATCTCGCCGGCGCTCTTCCACAGCAGGAACAGGCCGCCGCCGATCAGGATTAGGTCGCGGCCGGTGAACTCGTGTTGCCAGACGCTGAACAGCGGCGCCGTCAATCCGACGATCCAGGACAGGAGGAGGAGCAGGCCGATGCGCATGAACATCGCCATGAACAACCCGATCTTGCGGGCAAGCTCGCGCTGCTGGGCCGGCAGCTTGTCCACCAGGATGGAGATGAAAATGATGTTGTCGATGCCGAGCACGAGCTCGAGCGCCGTCAGCGTCAGGAACGCGATCCATGCCTGCGGATCAGAGAGCAGTTCGATCATGTGGTCCCCGATGGCCTAAGTCAGTGGTTGTCCCGGGGGATTCCCTTGGTGATCGAAATCCGCTGGTACTTCACCGCCAGCTTGAGCACCATGCCGGCGGACAACTCCTCCACCATGCCGCGCTGGATTTCCTGCCACGGGGTCTGGCTGGCGGGGATCCGGTAGCCGCCCTGCTTTTCCAGCGCCTTGCGCCGCCGAGCGTATTCGGTTTTGCTGATCAGGATATCGGCCGTGCGCTTTCCGAGGTCGATGCGCACCCGGTCGTTGGTTCGCAGCAACGCAAGCCCGCCCCCGGTTGCCGCCTCAGGTGAAGCGTTTAGGATCGAGGGCGACCCCGAGGTGCCCGACTGCCGGCCGTCACCGATGCAGGGCAATTCGGTGATGCCCCGCTTGATGAGTTCGCCCGGCGGTTGCATGTTCACCACTTCGGCCGAGCCGGGATACCCGACCGGGCCGGTGCCGCGCACGAACAGCATGCAGTCGGCGTCGATCTTCAGCTTGGGATCGTCGATGCGATGGTGGTAATCCTCGGGGCCGTCGAACACGATCGCGCGGCCTTCCCAGGCATTCGGGTCCTTCGGGTTGGACAGGTAGCGCCCGCGGAACGACTCCGAGATCACGCTGGTCTTCATGATCGCGCTGTCGAAGAGGTTGCCTTTGAGGTTGAGGAATCCGGCCTTCTGCTTCATCGGCTTTGCGTATGGCCAGATCACGAGCGGATCCTGGACCGGGGTTTTCCTGCAGTTCTCGTACAGCGTTTTGCCGTTGACGGTCAGCGCGTTCTTGCGGATCCTGCCGGCCTTGATCAGTTCGTTCACCACGGCGGGCACGCCGCCGGCGCGATGGTATTCCTCGCCGAGGTATTCGCCGGCCGGCTGCAGGTTCACCAGCAGCGGAACGTCATAACCGATCTTTTCCCAGTCGTTGTTGTCGAGCTTGACGCCGATATGGCGCGCGATGGCGTTGAAATGGATCGGCGCGTTGGTCGAACCGCCGATCGCGGAATTGACGACGATCACGTTCTCGAAGGCCTCGCGGGTCATGATCTTCGACGGGCGCAGGTCCTCCCAGACCATCTCGACGATCCGCTTGCCGCTCTCGTAGGCATTCACCGCGCGGTCCTTGTGCGGCGCCGGGATCGCGGCGCCGCCGGGCAGCGACATGCCCAGCGCCTCGGCTAGCGAATTCATCGTCGAGGCCGTGCCCATCGTGTTGCAGTGGCCGGGCGAGGGCGCAGAAGAGGCGATCAACTCGATGAATTCCTCGTCGTCGATTTCCCCGGCGGCCAGCAGTTCGCGCGCTTTCCAGGCGATGGTGCCCGAGCCGGTGCGCTCGCCGCGGAACCATCCGTTCAGCATCGGCCCGCCGGAGAGCACGATCGCCGGGATATCGACCGTCGCCGCGGCCATGAGCTGGGCCGGGGTGGTCTTGTCGCAGCCGGTGGTCAGCACCACGCCGTCGATGAAATAGCCGTACAGCAACTCCACCAGCCCGAGGTAGCACAGGTTGCGGTCGAGCGCCGCCGTCGGGCGCTTGCCGGTTTCCTGGATCGGATGCACCGGAAACTCGAAAGCGATCCCGCCCGCCTCGCGGATGCCTTCGCGCACGCGGTCGGCGAGCACGAGATGGTGCCGGTTGCATGGGGACAGGTCCGAGCCCGACTGGGCGATCCCGATGATCGGCTTGCCCGACTGCAGTTCCTCGCGCTTGAGTCCCCAGTTCATGTAGCGCTCCAGATACAGCGCGGTCATGTTCGGATTGTCGGGATTCGCAAACCATTTGCGCGAACGCAGCTTTGAAGGGTCTTTCCTGATCCTGCCTGCCATGTCTTTCTCCTTTCGGTAATGCGATGAGCCGCTACTTGGCCAGAATCTCGTCAACCGCGACCTTGCCGGTCGCGCTCGCGTGGCGAAAATGTTCGATGGTCTGTCGTACGCCCTCCGCCAGCGGCCGCCAATTCGACGCGCCCAGCGCACGAACGAGCATGCTTTCGTCGATTTCGGTCGGCGTGGCGAGTTGGATCGGCTCGAAGGTGATCTTGCCCGCCATATCGGGCACGGCGGCCGTGATCGCCGCGACGATTTCGTCCATCGTAGCCGTGTTGCCCCCCAGGTTGAACACGTCGGCCCCTGGCGACCGGGACCGCGCGGCCCGGATGAACATTTCGGCGGCGTCATCCGCGTGGTGATAGACGACCGTGCCGCCGAAGCTGATGTGGTAGGGGCGCCCCAACGCGGCGGCCAGCATGGCCTTGGTCGGGGTAGAGGTCATGCCCTGGTCGCGGCCCGGGCCGTAGACGACATACGGACGGATTCCCACGCTGCGCACCTGGTTTTCCAGCCAGTAGATGCGTGCCGTGCCTTCATTGGCCTGCTTGGTCACGCCGTAGAGATTGGTCGGGTCGTGAGGGGCGTCATTGGCGAGCGGGCCGCGCGGGTAGCGTTCGGGCGGACCGTAGACGGCGGCCGAACTGGCGTAGGCGACGCCTTGCACCTGATCCGCGTGGCGGCGCGCGGTTTCCAACACGATCGTCGTGCCGACAGCGTTGACCCGCGTGCCGCGGACCGGGTCGGCGCGCACGAAGGGCACCTGAAGCGCCGCCAGATGGAGAATATGGGTGATGCCGTTGTCGGCGACGGTCTTGTCGAACTGCTCGAAGTCGGTCACGTCGCCGCTGATCCGGTTGATGCGGGCCAGTTGCGCCTCCTCGAGAATCAATCGCAGGCGATGCTCGCTGCCCGGCAGGTCATAGGCGTAAACCGCCACGTCCTCGGCAAGCAGGCGCTTTACCGCCCAGGCGCCGATGCAGCCGAGTGCGCCGGTCACCAGAAATCGTTCGGACATGGTTTCTCCCCCCGTGTTGAGGCCGCCGACGCACTCGAGGCCATTGCGGCGCGTTCCCGGCCAACCCGCAGAATATCCTTTGTGAAGCCGGTCATGGCTGCCGTTCGAACGTGCCTGAAGCCGCGGTCACGCGGCGCGATCGCGCAATTGCGCGATCGCGAGATCAACGAAAGCCCGCACGTTCGAGGACAGGTGACGCGCGTGCGGGTAGACAACGTGGATCGGCAGCGGCGCGGGCTCGAAATCCCCGAGCACGCGCTTGAGCAACCCAGCGGCAATCGGGGCTTCGACCAGGTAGCAAAGGAACTGTCCGAAGCCCGTGCCGCGGGCGCAAGCATCGAGCGCGACATCGAACTGGTTGGTCCGCAGGACCGGGCGGACCGGGATGCGAACCGGCGGTTTGCCGCCGAACGTCCACTCGTTGGACGAGGTCAGGCCCGCAAAGATCACTGCGCTCTTCCCGCGCAGGTCCGCCGGCGCCTTGGGCGTGCCGAAACGCTTGAGGTACGCGGGCGCTGCGCACAGTACGCGGCGAGTCTGACCAACTTTGGCGGCGACAAGGGAGGATTCGGGCAGGTGCCCGATGCGCAGGCCCGCGTCGATGCCTTCCTCGACCAGGTCGACCACGCGATCGAGCAACAGCAATTCGACTTCGACGGCCGGGTACCTGGTCATGTAATCGGCCACCACGGGTGCAATATGCAGCCGTCCATAAGTGACCGGCGCCGTCAGCCGAAGGCGCCCCTGCGGCTCGATGCGGCGGGATGAAAGGGTTGCATCGGCGGCCTCCATTTCGGCCAGCACCCTGCGGCAGCGCTCGTAGTATTCGCGCCCTTCGTCCGAGAGCGACGAGCGGCGCGTGGTGCGGTTCACGAGGCGCACGCCGACTTCGCGTTCCAGGGCGGCGAGCGAGCGCGCAACCGCGGGTGCCGACATCCCAAGAACGTCGGCCGCGGCGGTGAGGCTGCCGGCATCGACGAGTTGCACGAATACGGCCATTGCGCGGAGTTTGTCCACGCCGGAAGTGTCTATGCAAGTAGTGCATCAATCAAGTGCAATGGCCGCTATTTTTGTTTTTTCTGAGATCACCCAGTATTTGCTCCGGGCCGCGGCCGAACGCCCGGCCACCTTGGGAGACGATATGAAAACCTTTGCCGAGATCGCTTTCACGCCTGCGGTGCAGGCGCTTCAGGCCGCCGCAGGTTCACGCGACGCCTATGCAAGCATGCAGGCCGAATCGGATCCCGGCGAAGGGTTGGGCGCGCGCGAAGTGGCGTTCCTCGCGAATGCCGACAGCTTCTTTCTCGCCACCGTCGGCGAGACCGGGTGGCCCTACGTGCAGCACCGCGGCGGGCCGCGCGGATTCCTCAAGTTGCTTGGGCCGACTCGCCTGGCCTACGCGGACTTCCGCGGCAACCGGCAGTACGTGAGCACAGGCAACGCATCGCGCGACGATCGCGCCTCGATCATCGTGATGGACTACCCGAACCGGCAACGGCTCAAGCTGCTCGGCAGGCTGCGGTTCGAAGAACCCGGCAAGGCCGGGGAGGCGCTCACCGGCGCGGTCGAACTCAAAGGCTATCGCGCGCGCCTCGAACGCGTGGCGGTGTTCGAAGTCGAGGCGTTCGACTGGAACTGCCCGCAGCACATCACGCCGCGCTTTACGCTCGAGGAAGTCGAATCGGCTTCGCGCCCGTTGCGCGCTTAGAACTGGTATCGGCGCAGGCCGCCGTCCACCGGGATCACTGTGCCGGTGATATACCGCCCGCGCGGCGAGGCGAGGAAGCACACCAGGTTCGCGATGTCTTCCGGCTGGCCATATTCGCCCACCGGAATCTCGTGTTCGGACTGCCACTTGCGGTATTCCGGCGTGTAGTTGCGCAGGATCTGCTCGCTGATGATGCGCCCGGGCGGAATTGAATTGACCGTGATGCCGCGCTTGCCGACTTCGCGCGACAGGCCCTTGGCCCACGAGTGCATGGCGGCTTTGGCGCAGAACGCGCCGTTGATGCCGTCGGGTTCGCTTTTCCCCGTGATGTTGACAATGCGGCCCCAGTTGCGCGCCATCATCTGGTCGAGCAGTTTGTGGGTGAGCTGGCGCTGGCGCGTGAAGTTGAGCGTGAGCGCCTCGTTCCACTGCTCCTCGCCGGTGTCGAGGGTGAACTTGCGGCTGCCGCCGGCGTTGTTGACGAGGATGTCCACGCTGCCAAGTCCGGTGAGCGCCGCCGCCGCGATCGTGGCGGCCGCGTCCTCGCGCATGAAGTCGCACTCGATGATCACGGGTTGGGCGCCGCCCTTGGAAGTGATCTCTTTCGCCACCTCTTCCAGCAGGTTGCGCCTTCGCGCCGCGATCGCGAGCCTGACACCTTCGGCGGCGAGTGCGATTGCGATGCCGTGGCCGATGCCGCTGCTGGCCCCTGTGACGAGCGCGGTCTTGTCCTTGATGCCCAGATCCATGTATATCCTCCCGAGAGGCATGGAGTTTACAGGGGCTGGGACCATGGTCAGGACGGTTGCGCTTGCATTTGCGATGAGCCTCTGGGTCGTGGCCGCGAGCGCGCAGACGGCCGGCTACCCCAACAAGCCGATCCGCTT
The DNA here is from genome assembly GCA_947482825.1 of Betaproteobacteria bacterium. Lineage (GTDB taxonomy): Bacteria > Pseudomonadota > Gammaproteobacteria > Burkholderiales > SG8-39 > SZAS-79. Next base: position 50,517 of record CANKMT010000024.1, read on the forward strand.
CATGGTGGGCTTTCCACCTGGCGGCAGCACCGACGTTGCGGCGCGCTTGATCGCGCCGCGCCTCGCCGAGCGCCTCGGCCAGCAACTGGTCATCGACAATCGCGCCGGCGCCGGCGGTAACATCGGCGTCGATGCGGTCGCCAAGGCGGCCCCCGATGGGTACACGATCGGTTTCGGCGTCTCGGGGGCGCTCGCGGTGAACGTCACGCTGCAGCCGAACCTGCCTTACGACCCGCTCAAGGATCTCGCGCCGGTGGCGCTCGCGATGATCAATCCGTTGGTGCTTTGCACTGCTTTGGAGACACCAGCAAACTCGCTTATGGAACTCATCGCTTACGCCAAGCCCCGGCCCGGAAGGCTCTCTTACGGGACCGGCGGAAGCGGCACCGCGATGCACTTGTCCGGTGCGATGCTCAACCTGCTTGGCGGCATCGAGCTCGTGCACGTCGCATTCAAAGGCAACAGCGCGGCGGCCACCGGCCTTGTCGGCCACCAGATCCCGGTCGCGGTGGTCGACCTCACGAGCGCGCGCTCTTTCATCCGGGCCGGCCGCGTTCGTGCGCTTGGCGTGACCAGCGCGCGACGCACACAGCTCGCGCCGGAGATTCCCCCGCTCGCGGAACGCGGCCTTCCGGGATTCGACGTCACGAGCTGGTTCGGTGTCGTCGCGCCCGCGGGCACGCCGGCCGACATCGTCGCCTACTTGAATGCGGAGTTGATCGCGGTGCTCAAGGCACCCGACATGCGCGAGAAACTCGCCGCCGCGGGCCTCGAGCCGGTGCCGGGAACGTCGGATGAATTCGCCGCGTTGATCCGCAGCGAAATCCGCAAATACGCCGAGCTGATCCGGTCCTCCGGAATCCGGCTCGAGTAGCTAGTCGGCCGTGGCGCCGGTGGCCTTGACCACGTGGGCCCGGAGGAGGAGGCGCATGCCGCGAAGGCAAGCCGGGGTCCGGCTTCTCAGTCGGTAGACACGCCTACCGTGTCGCCCGGCGACTTTTTCGCCTTGGCTACCGCGGACTGCAAGCGTTTGAGGAAGCTGGCCGCATCTTCACCATGCGCAAACTGCGCTATCCCGAAAGTGGCGCTCACCGGGCCATCGAGCGGTTCGATCTTCTGAGTGGTTAGTGCCTGGTCGATCCTGCGCGCGACGACGCCCGCCTGGTCGAGGGTGGTATGCGGCAGCAGCACGACGAAATGCTCGCCTTCGAAGCGCGCCGGGATATCGGTGGGCCGGGTCAGCAGGCGAAGCAGGTATCCAAAGCGGGCGAGCACCTTGTCGGCGGCTTTGCCATGCTTCTCGGCAATTTGGCCGAAGCCTTCGATGCCGGCCATCAGCGCGCTCAGTGGCAACCCGGTGCGCCGCACGCGGCTGGTCTCGACCATGAGGGCTTGCTCGAGCCGGTCGCGGTTGGCGGTGCCGGTGAGCTTGTCGGTGAGCGATGCCTCGATGTAGCGCAGCTCTCGCTGTGCGAACGCGCCGGCTTCGTTCCTGAAAGCCGACTTGCGCAAGGCCTCGACGTCGAATTCGGCGACCACACAGATCCCGTAAGCAGTGCGCCACGCGCTGCCCGGGAGTTCGAGCACCTGGCCGTCGGCGCCGAGGAAACTCAAAGTGCCGCGATGGATCTCGCCGCCTTCGACGGTCCTGGCGGCGGCCAGTTCGGTGAATGCGGGCTTGGAAAAGAGAAGCGCCACATTCGCGCCGATGCGCCTTGCCGGGCTCTTGCCGAGTAGGCTCATGAAACCCGCGTTGGCCTCGAGCAGCACGCCCGAGGGATCGAGGACGGCGGCGACCACGCTCTTGAGTTCCTGGACTTCCTGCGGAATCACTCTCATGGATGAATAGTACCGATAAAATGCGACTTCACGGAGGGGGAATGACAATGAACTGGATGACATCTTCGCAATCTTCGCCTTTGCTGCGGAAGGTGCTGCTCGCTGCGCTGGCAGCCACGTCCGTGTTTTGCGCCGGGACTTCGAGCGCGCAGCAGGCGTGGCCCAACCGAGCGGTGCGCGTGATCATCCCGTTCCCTCCGGGCGCGGGCGCCGAGAACGCGGCGCGGCTGGTGTCCAACCACTGGTCGAAAGTCTTCGGCCAGGGCTTCGTCATCGAGGCCAAGCCCGGCGGCAACACAATGATCGGCGCCGAGGCCGCCGCGAAGGCCGCGCCCGACGGCTACACGCTCTTCCTGTGCGCAGCCTCGACGATGGTCGTCACGCCCGCATTGCTCGGGCCGCGCTCGCCGATTAATGCGCAGCGCGATTTCGTTCCGGTCGGCCTTGTGTCGAGGCTGCCTTTTTTCGTGGTGGTGCCGTCTTCGGTGCCGGTGAATTCGATCCAGGAGCTCGTTGCGCTGGCCAGGACCAAACCCGGCGCCGTCACCTACGCGAGCAACGGCAACGGCACCGCCGGCCACCTGGGCTGGGAGATCCTCAAGCGCCAGATTGGCGCTGAAATCACGCACATTCCGTATAAAGGCTACGCCCAGGCGCTGCCCGACCTGCTCGGCGGCCGGGTCACCACGATGATGGCCGACCTCGTTGTGGTCGGCCCCACTATCAAGGACGGGCGCCTGCGCGCGCTGGCCGCGACTTCGCTCGAGCGCTCCAAGTTCCTGCCCTCCCTGCCGACAATGGTCGAACAGGGTTTCCCCGGCTACGAGGTGACGGTCTGGTTCGGCGTGTTCGCGCCGGCGGGCACGCCGCAGGACATCGTCACAAAGCTGAACGCCGAAATGCGCAAGTACCTCGCCACGCCCGAGGCGCGCGAGGGCTACGAGAAACTCGGCCACGAAGCCGCGCCCTCGACGCCCGAAGACCTGCGCGCGCTGATGGCCTCCGACGGCGAGAAGTACGGCAAGCTGATCCGCGAAGCCAACCTCAAGATCGAGTAGACGGCCTTGTCCGGGGTAGCAGGGTCGGCCGGGTCACCGATCGAGTTCTATTTCGATCCGATTTCGCCTTACGGATATATCGCTTCGACGCAGGTCGAGGCGATTGCCGCGCGCTACGGGCGCAAGGTCGACTGGAAGCCGGTGCTTCTCGGGATCACGGTCATGAAAGTCATGGGCCTGCCGCCGCTGCCGCAGACGCCACTTAAGAAGGACTACGTCGCACGCGACGTGCCCCGCATGGCGCGGTTGGTGGGCGTGCCGTTGGTCATGCATGGGCTGAAGGGGATCAACTCCCTCGCGGCGTGCCGGGCGTTCCTGTGGCTGAAGGCGAAGGATCCCGTGCTCGCCAGCCGATTTGCGGCAAGGATCTGCGCGCGGCTTTGGGTGGAAGGCAAAGACATCACGGCGGCTTCAGTCGTCGCAGATGAAGCGGCGGCCCTGGGCGCGGATCGCGGGGCGGTGCTCGCGGCCGCCGAGTCCACCGAGATGAAAGATGCGCTCAAGGCGGAAGTCGAAGCGGCGATCGCCAAGGGCGTGTTCGGCGTGCCGACTTTCATCGTCGATGGCGAGCCGATCTGGGGCGTGGACCGGCTGTGGATGCTGGAGCACTGGCTCGAGCACGGCGACTGGGAACCGCACCGCCAGGTATTATAAAAATGTAATTTCAATTGGCCTGATTGCCGCACGGATATTCGATCTGAAGAATTCAAAGTTCAGGATTCAGCGCAGCAGGCGCTGCCGCAGCTCGGCTTTGGAGATCTTTCCAAGCGTTCCGGTGCGGATCGAATCGGTAACGATCACCTCGCGTGGCACCTTGAACTTCGCCAACGTCGCCTTGCAATGCGCGATGACGCGGTCGGCGATATCCGCAGACGCGTCTTCCGCCGGCACGACAAAGGCAATCGCCACTTCGCCGTAGACCGGGTCGGGCTTTGCGACCACCGCTGTTTCCTTCACGCCAGCCACCGCGAGCACGGTGCGCTCGATCTCGGCGCCCGACACGCCTTCGCCGCCGACCTTGATCATGTCCTTCACGCGGTCGGCGAACTGGATCCAGCCGTCCTCGTGCAGCGTGACGCGGTCCCCGGTGCGGAAATAGCCGTCTTCGTCGAACGCCTCCGCGGTCGCGGCGGGGTTGCCGAAGTACTCGGCAAAGAGCGAAACGCCGCGCACGCCTTTGACCAGCAGGTTGCCGGTGCCGCCCGGCGAAACGTTGGCGCCCGAGTCGTTGGTGATCCTGGCCAGCAGTCCGGTGGACGGCCGCCCGATCGATCGAGGACGTTGCGGCCCGTACAGGTCCCCGATGATGCCCTGCGTGATTACCTCGGTCATGCCCCACCAGCCGACCATGCGGGCGCCGAAGTGCTTTTCCTGCTCCGGAATCCATGCTGAGGTCCCCCAGGCGCGGAAACGATGCCCCGCCGGGACCGGCTGTTGCGCCATCACGCCGGCAGTGAATTGCACGTGCGACGAAACCGTCGAGCCGTGCTCGAGCGCAACGGGCCAGAGTCGCGACGCGGAGAATTTCGGTTGCAGCACGACCGTGGCGCCGGCCCACAGCGAGGCGAGCACCGACCACGAGAGGCCGACCACGTGGCAAAGGGGCAGGAACACCTGGTAGACGTCTTCGGCGCGCAGGCCCAACTGGAATGCGCCCATTTGCGCTCCCCACAGCGCATTGGCGTGGGTCCACAGCACGGCCTTGGGCCGCGAAGTCGTGCCGGAAGTGAACATGATCGTGGCCGGGGCCGTCGGGTCGGGCTGGCGAGCGGGCAAGGGCGTTACGCGCATCTGCTCGAACTCGGGCCCGGTGGCCGCAATCCATCGCAGCCCGGTGCAATGCTCTGAGAACTGCGCCACGAAATGCGGTTGCGTGATTGCGCCAACCGCGCCGGTCATCTGCGCGAAGTACTCCAGCTCAGGCCCCGCGCTGGCCGCGTTCGTGTTGACGCAGATTGCGCCGAGGTGCGCGCAGGCGAACCATGAGAGCAGGAGCTCAGGGCAGTTCTCCATATGCACGATCACGCGGTCGCCGGGCTTCACGCCGCGCGCGGCCAGTCCGCCGGCAATCCGCGCGGACTCATCCGCGAACTGGGCGTAGCTCCACGTCCTGCCGGGCCCCTCGAACGGCGCCCATACGAGGAAGGGATGCGCGCCTCGCTGGCGCGCACGCGCCGCAAGCAACGCCGGCAGGTCGAGCCCCGCATACCGCAAAAAAGGAAATGGGGCCAGGCTCGATTCTTCGCGCACGTTGTCAATCATTGGAAAAAGGGGCCTGGAAAAAGGGAAAAAGGACTCTGACACCATTTATTTCGGTTTGCCCCAGAGTTCCTCGAGGCGGGCGTCGCGGCCGCAGCCGTTGCGGTAGAGCTTGTAGCGCACCGGGTTTTTCTTGTAGTAGTCCTGGTGGTACTCCTCGGCGGCCCAGAATTCGGCGGCGGCGAGGATCTCCGTCACGATCGGTGCCTTGAAGGGCTTGGTTTTCTCGAGCGCGGCGCGCGACTGCTCGGCCAACTGCTTTTGTTGCGCCGAGAGGTAATAGATGCCGCTGCGGTAATGGCTGCCCGTGTCGCAGAACTGGCGGTCTTTCACCGTGGGGTCGATGTTGCGCCAGAAGACTTCGAGCAACTTCTCGAAGCTCACCTTCTTCGGATCGTAGATCACGCGCACCGCCTCTGTGTGGCCGGTTCGTCCGGCGGACACCTCCTGGTAGGTCGGGTTCCGGGTCTGGCCGGCTGTGTAGCCCGAGGTGGTCGAGACCACGCCGGGGAGGACGTCGTAGGGCGGTTCCATGCACCAGAAGCAGCCGCCGGCGAAGATCGCGGCCTCCAGGCCGGCGGGCGGGGGCTTCTCCTGGCCAAGGGAAGGCAAGGCCGGCAAACCGAGCGCGAGCGCGCAGGCCAAAGTGCGGAAAAATCGGGACGCGGATTTCATGTTTTGCCTCGGATTCGTGGTGGTGAACGAGCGTTAGTCCGGCCGGGACCGCATTCCCTTACGCCGGCAGGCTCAGGCGTGACCCATCCCGGCGACATGCACCTGAAGCCAGTGTGCGCACGCCAGCGTGCGCGCGTCGTCGCCGATGCGGCCGATTACCTGGAAACCGATCGGCAGGTTGTTTGGACCATGGCCATAGGGCACATGGACAGCGGGCGTGTGCAGCAGGCTCCAGTTGCGGTTGAAGTAGGGCAATCCGGTGGCGTTGCCTTTGGGCGCTTCGCCCGGGCTGCTGGGTACGACAAGGACATCGAACGGGCCCATCGTCGCGTCGAACCTGCGGCGGCCTTCGTGGGCGAGGGCCATGGCGGCGTCGTATTCGGCCCACGGTATGGCCATGCCGCGCTCGATCTGGCCCCGCAGCGGCTCGCGGATCATGTCGCGATGCATCGCGTACTCGCCGGTGAGGCAGCGCGCAACTTCGAAATCCCAGATCGTGGCCTGCGCATCGTGGATCTTCTCGTACGGCGAAGGCAGCGTGAAATCCTCGACGCTTGCACCGGCCCGCGAGATCTCGCCGCCGAGGCGCGCGAAGAGCGCCTGCACTTCGGGCTGCGCGTGCGGCCACTGCGGCGTGAGGCACAGGCCCACGCGCGGCGCTGTCGGCGCATCCGGTACCTCAAGCGGCCTTCCGGTCAGCGCGCCGGTAAAGAGGCCAAGGTCAGCCACCGTTTTGGTGAACAGGCCGACGGTGTCGAGGCAATACGAGATGGCCTTGACGCCGACGGTCGGCAGCAGCCCATAGGTGGGCTTGAAGCCGACCGTGCCGCAGAAGGACGCGGGACGGATCGTGGAGCCGACCGTCTGCGTGCCGAACGCGACCGGCACCATGCCGTCGGCCACGGCCGCCGCGGAACCCGAAGACGAACCGCCGGGCGTGTGTTCCGGATTGTGCGGGTTTCGCGTCTTGCCCGGCGGGAAGGTGGCGAATTCGGTGGTCACCGCCTTGCCGAAGATCAGTCCGCCGGCCGATCGGGTCTGTGCGACGACGGCAGCATCGACTCTGGGTTGGTGCCCGGCATAGATCGGCGAGCCGTATTCGGTGGGCAAGTCACTCGTATCGAAGACATCCTTGACGCCGACCGGCAGCCCGTGGATCGGCCCGCGCGTTGGGCCCCGGTCCATTTCCCTTGCGCTTGCAAGGAGGGCATCGCGCCGCAGGCAGGTCCAGGCCTGGACGGCGGGCTCGCGCTCGTCGATGCGCTCGAGAAGGCCGCGCACGAGGGCTTCGACCGTGAGTTCGCGGCGGCCGAGCCGGCGGACCAGTTCGACAGCGGACAACTCGTGAAGCGCAGGGTGGGTCACGCGCTCGAGGCTGCGCCGGGCACGCAGTCTATTTCTTGTCGAGCGTCGGCGGACGCCAGTTGAAAGGCAAGGGGCCCGGCACGCGCAGCACGCGCACCATTCGCGTGGCCGATTCCTTGCCGCGGTAATAGCCGGGCACGAGGATGGTTTCGGTAAATCCCATCGCGCGGTAGAAAGCGCGCGCGGCCTCGTTGCTCGAGCGCAGTTCGAGGTGGATCGAGGCGAGGCCCGCCGTGGCCACCGAATCGACGAGCCATTCGATCAGCCTGCGCCCGACGCTGTGGCGCCGGTGGCTCGGGCGCACCGCGAGCAGGACGAGGTGCGCGCGCTCTTCGCCGAATTCCATGATTGCGAAGCCCACCAACTGGGACCGGTCGCAGGCCACCAGCGTAACCGTCTCGCGGTCGTTCATCGCGCGGCGGATGCGCTCGGGCTCGTACTTCCAGCCCAGGCCCGCCTCGATCAGGTCGCGCGACATCAGCGCTATCGCCTGGGCGTCGTCGCGTTGCGCGATCCTGAGGGTGATGGCTGTGGCCGTCATGCAAACATTCTGCCACAGACTTCGCGGTGTCTAGTCCGCCCGGATGCCGAGCCAGGGTGAACGCGCCCTGAGCAAATTCTCGTGTTGTGACAGGACCGTAGTTTGCAAAGCTGGACATTCCGCGGCGAATCTGCTACAACGGTTCGTAAGGCGACGCGATAGGGCGGATGCAGCGTGGACTTGTCGAAGGTATTGGTCAG
>CANKMT010000025.1 GCA_947482825.1 Betaproteobacteria bacterium
CGTCCTTGGTGTCGTGGACGTCGATGATCTGGTGCTTCTTGCCGGTGTAGTAGAGCACGCGCTCCGTAGTGGTGGTCTTGCCCGCGTCGATGTGGGCGATGATCCCGATGTTGCGGTAGAGCTTGAGCTCTTTCTGCCTGGCCATGATGTTGCTTTCCCGTTAAATGCTGATGCGGTGGACTGGACGGCGCGGGACTGGGGCCCGCACTGCGGTGTGCCTTGCTACCTCGGCGCGAACCTGCGGGTCTCCCCGTGCTTGAGCACGAAGAACTCGCCCGGCGCGAGCCCGGCTTTTGCTGCCTCCGCCGCCAGGACTCTTGGCGGCTCGTACAGGCTTTCGTCGGTCAGGTCCTCGAAGGTGCCCCAGTGGATGCCCAGCGAAACCTGTGATTTTACATCACGATGGATACGAACCGACTCTTCCGGGTTCACGTGCATGGTTTTCATGAACCAGCGCGGTTCGTAGGCGCCGATCGGGATCGCCGCCAGGTCGAAGCCGCCGAAGCGCCGGCCGACGTCGGCAAAGTCCATGGAATAGCCGGCATCGCCGGTGAAATAGAACGAAAATCCCGGGTGGCGCACCACCCAGCCGCCCCAGAGCCGCTGGTTTTCGTCGGTGAGGGTGCGCTTGGACCAGTGCTGGACCGGCACGAAATTGACGTCGAGCCCCATGAATTCAATGTTCTGCCACCAATCCAGCTCGACTACGTTGGTGATACCGAGCGCGGCGAACCACGCCTTGGTGCCCAACCGGACGAAGAACCGCGGCGAGCCGCCGGGTTGGCGGGCCAGGGCGGTGATGCTCGCCACATCGAGGTGGTCGTAGTGGTCGTGGGAGATCAGGACCGCGTCAATATAGGGGAGGTCGGCCAGCGCCGACGTCGCAGGCACCACGCGTTTGGGTCCCGCAAAGCCGACCGGCGAGGCGCGCTCCGAAAACTGCGGGTCGGTGAGGATGTTCACGCCCGCGGTCTGCAGCAGGACCGTGGCGTGCCCGATCCAGGTGGCCGTCGTTTCGCGCCGGTTCGAGCGCAGAAAAGGGGTTTCCGGCTGCGCGGTTTCGAAGCGGTATCCGCCTTCGGGCTTGACCGGCTTGCCGGCGCGCCATTGTTCCAATTTCCACTGCCAGAAGCCGCCTTTTTCGGGATGGGGATAGACGTTCTTGAAACCCGGCGGGGTGCGATGCGGCGCCGAACCGTCCAGCCAGGGATTCGCCGCGCACGCGGCGAGCGCGAGGAACACGATTAACAGAGGTGCGTAGCGCGACATGGGCGCGCATTATAGTTAGACTGCTTCGCATGCGCCGCCCGGTGCTCCACTTTTCGCATGCCAACGGGTTCCCCGCGCCGACCTATCGCAGCATGCTGGGACTGCTCGAGGCGTCTTTCAGGATCAGCTCGATTGCCGCTTTGGGCATGGATCCGTCCCATCCGCCCACCGAAGGGTGGCCGCTCCTCGCCCGGCAGGTCATCGAGCACATAGAGAAGTCGCACGCCCAGCCGGTGATCGGCGTCGGGCACTCGCTTGGCGGCTACCTGACCTTCATGGCGGCCGCGGCGCGGCCCGACCTGTTCAGCTCGATCATCCTGCTCGATGCGCCGATCATCGGCGCGATCAAGGGGCGGCTTCTCGCCGCCACCAAACGCTTCGGGATCGTCGATCGCGTAACCCCGGCGGGAGGCACGCGCGGCAGGCGCTCGGAATGGGGGAGCCTCGCCGAAGCCGAGCGCCATTTCCGCGGCAAGCCGCTGTTTCGCCATTTCGCCCCGGAGGCGTTGCGGGACTATGTCAGGTTTGGGCTTGTCGACGACGGCAGCAAGTTGCGGCTCATGATCGATCCGGCCATTGAATACCAGATCTATCGCACCGTCCCGCACGACCTGCACAAGAGTCTGCCGAACCTCAAGGTGCCGGCCGGGTTCATCGGCGGCGCGCACTCCGACGTGGTCCGCAGGGTGGGCCTTTCGACCATGCGGCGCGCGGGGTTCGCGTTCAAGCGCGTGAAGGGCGGGCACCTTTTTCCGCTGGAGCAACCGAAGCTGGCTGCGGATGCAATCCTGGAGATGACCGCGCGCCTTTCGGCCTGATAAGCTTCGGCCCGGATTTCAATCCCGGCCAGCGATGCACCCTGACTCGGCCGACAGCACAAGGGCAACCATGGCAAAGATCCACACGATTCGCGTCGAGCCGCTGACCGCGGCGATCAAGGCGCTGGTGCGCGGGTTCGGCAGTTCCCCGCGCGAAGTCGACCTCGTCACCGAAAACCTGGTCCAGGCCAACCTCACGGGGCACGACTCGCATGGCATCGGCATGCTGCCGCGCTATTCGGAGGCCTACGTCGAAGGCGGCCTCAAGGCCAACGCGCATGTGAAGACCACGCTCGATGGCGGCGCGATGTTGAGCCTCGATGGGCAGGCGGGCTTCGGGCAGGTGATCGGGCACGAGGCGATGGAAATGGGCATCGCGCGCGCGAAGGAATACGGCACCTGCATTCTCGCACTGGGCAACTCCCACCACCTGTGCCGCATCGGCGCGTGGGCCGAAATGGCGGTCGCGGAGAACCTGATTTCGATCCATTTCACCAACGTGATTTCGCGGCCGATCGTCGCGCCCTTCGGCGGCGGCGATGCGCGCTTTGGCACCAATCCCTTCACGGTTGGGATCCCGGTGCCCGGCGGCGAGCCGATCCTGCTCGACTTCGCCACCAGCGTGATGGCGCAGGGCAAGGCGCGCGTGGCTTACAACAAGGGCGAGCAGATGCCCGCGGGCCGCCTGATCGACGAAAAGGGCCACCCGACGACCGACCCGAAATTCGCGGTCGTCGCGCCGCATGGCGCAATCGTCACGTTCGGCGAGCACAAGGGCTACGGACTCGCGGTGGTTTGCGAACTCCTCGGCGGTGCGCTTGCCGCGGGTATGGCCTGCCGCGAGCCCGCGACCGGCGAGAAGCGCGTGCTGAACGGCATGCTCACGATCATCTTCGATCCCGCGAAGCTCGCGAGCGGCGCGCTCTTTGGCTCCGAGATGAAGGCCTTCCTCGAGTGGGTAAAGGCCTCGCCGCCGCAGCCCGGCTTCGACAGGGTTCGCCTCGCGGGCGAGCCGGAGCGCGAGATGCGCGCCAAGCGCATGGCCGAGGGCATCCCGGTCGACGAGACGACCTGGGGCGAAATCCTCACGGCCGCCGAGCGGCTCAAGGTGAGTCCCGTCGAGATCAACCGCCTCGCGGGGATTTAATCAGTCGACGATAAAGAGCTTTGCGCCGCCCGCTGTGCGCGAGCGGTGCGGCTCGGCGCCGTCGGCGACCTGGTAGCTCATGCCGGGTTTCAGCAGGTACTTGCGGCCGTCGGCGAGTTCGGTCTCGAGCTCGCCTTCGACGCAGAAGAGGATGTGTCCTTTCGAGCACCAGTGGTCGGCAAGATAGCCGGGCGTGTACTCGACCAGGCGCACGCGGATCTTGCCGAAGTTTCTCGTGCGCCAATAGGCCATGCCCGTATCGCCCTTGTGCTCGGTGCGCTCCACGCCTGACCAGTCGGTGGTGCCGAAGGGGATGTCATGCATGTCCATGCGTGCCTTCCTTTCAGTCGTCAGCGATCGTGTTGCGCAGGATGCCGACCCTGCCGACTTCGATTTCGACGATGTCGCCGGGCTTCATCCACACCGGCGGATCGCGCCGCGCGCCTACGCCGCCGGGTGTGCCGCTCACGATCACGTCGCCCGGCTCGAGCGGGATCCAGGTCGAAAGGTGCGCGATCAGTTGCGGGATCGAATGCACCATGAGCGCGGTCGTCGTGTTCTGCATCTCCACGCCGTTGAGCCGCGTGATGAGGGTGAGTTCCGTTTCCGCCGGGATCTCGTCTGCCGTCACCATCCAGGGCCCAAAACCGCCGGTGGCCGCGAAATTCTTGCCGGCCGTCCATTGCGTGGTGGCCCATTGCCAGTCGCGCACCGAGCCGTCGTTGTAGCAGCTGTAGCCGGCGATATGGCCCCATGAATCCTTCTCGCTGATCCGGCGGCCGGGCTTGCCGATGATGACCGCGATCTCGCCTTCGAAATCGAGCTTGGTCGATTCGCGCGGCCGCAGGATCGGCTGGTCGTGCCCGACCTGCGATTCCGGAAAGCGCACGAACACGGCGGGCGCCTCGGTCTTTTCGCGCTTGGTTTCCTGGCGGTGGTCTTCGTAGTTGAGGCCGATGCAGAAAATCTTGCCGGGGTTCGGGATCGGCGGCAGCAGCCTCACGTCGGCGAGCCTGAGGTCCGGCTTCTGCCCGGCGGCGGCCTTGCGCGCTTCGTCGAGGCCCGCGTGCAAAAGCAACGTGCGGATATCCGGATAGCGGGCGCCGATGCGCCGGGAAAGATCGACCAGGCCGTCGCCTTCGACGATCCCGTAGCCCGCGGCGTGGTTGTGCTGGTAGCTGGCGAGTTTCAAGTTCGGTTCCTTGGAATGGTGCCGGCGCGTCCCCTGCGGCGCCGCAGCGGGAGCATACAATGAGCCGATGCAGCACGAACCGCGAACCTCCGCGAGCATGCGAAACGACGAGACCCTTGCGCACGGCGACGAGACTTTCGCTCATGGTGACGAGACTTTCGCTAAGGGCGCTCAGGCCGGCCTGCCGGTCGTGCTCGGGTACCTCGGCATCGGCTTGGCCGCGGGCGTGGTCGAGCGCGCCGCGGGCCTGTCCTACGCGGAAATCCTGCTGCTCTCGATGGTGCTGTACGCCGGCTCGGCGCAGTTCGTCGTCACCAGCATGGTGTCGCTCGCCAGTCCTCTGTCGGCCATCGTCCTTACCGTGTTCTTCGTCAACCTGCGCCACCTGCTGCTCGCGGCCGCGCTTGCGCCGTATTTCCGCAGGTTGCCCGCCTGGAAGAACGCGTTGCTCGGACTGCAACTCACCGACGAGACTTTCGTCGTTGCCGTGGGCCGCTTCGCCAGTCATCCGCCGACGGGCGCGGCGTGGATGGCGGGCCTGAACCTCGCCGCCTATTCGACCTGGGCGACGGCCAATCTTGCAGGCGCTTTGTTCTCGGCGCAGTTCGCGGGCTCGGCCGCCAACACCAAAGTGCTCGGCTTTGCGCTGCCCTGCATGTTCGCGGGACTGCTCGTGCTGCAGCTTGCGGCCCGGCCGCAGGTGCGGGTCGGGCTCGCCGTGGCGCTTTTCTCCGCTGCACTGGCTGTCGCGGTGCAGGCGTCGCATCCCGGGCCGTGGGCGGTCATCGGCGCGACCCTGTGCGGCGCAACCCTTGGCCTCGCGCTGGAACGATGGACGTCCGCCCCGAACTCCTCGCGCTGATCCTCGCCTGCGCTGCGGTTACCGCGGTGCCGCGAGTGCTGCCGCTGGTGCTGCTCGCAAAAATCGCGCTGCCCCGCTGGCTGCTGGCGTGGCTGGCCTACGTGCCGGTCGCGGTGCTTGCGGCGCTGCTCGCGATCGAAGTGCTGGTGGTGGAAGGAAAGCCGGCGCTGTCGGCGGCGAATCCGTCGTTGCTCGCGATCGTTCCCGCGCTTGCAACCGCGGCGTTTACGCGCAGCCTGATCGGCACGGTGATGGTCGGCCTGGGCGCCTACTGGCTGCTGCTTTGACGCGCTAGATCATTTTCCGGCGCTTCTCGCGCTGCCTATCCTCGATCACGCGGATATTCGTTTCCACGCCGGCCATGTTCGGATTCACCGCAAGCGCGCGCCTGAAATACTCGAGGGCCTTGTCGAACTCCTCGAGCCGGACGTAGATCTGGCCGTAGCCCGACAGCGCGCCGAAGTGCTCCGGATTGCGTTTGATCACTTCATCGCAGTCGGCGAGGGACTTCTTAAAATCCCCAGCGAGGAAATAGGCGGTGGCGCGCTTGTTCCATCCTTCGGCGAAGGCCGGCTGGCGGCGGATCACGCGGGCGAAAGTCGCGATCGCCTGCGGTAGCTGGCCGGCGCTCATCTGATTGCTCCCTGCAGCAAGGAGGCGGTCGGTTTCCGGGTCGCCGGACCGGCTCCAGACCTGCCAGGCGCCGGCTTCGGCGAGTTGGCGCACGATCGGGCTGTCGTCGCCGAGTCGCTTGACGAGCAGCGGGCCGTCCGGCGCAAGGCCGGTGCGCGCAATGTAGATGACGCCCGCCGCGCGCTGGCGTGCGTCGGGGTTCTCGAGCGCCGCAACGGCTTCAGCCCGGGAGTTGAATTCGGGGAATACCGGCTGGGCCTGCGCTGTTAGGCCAAGGAAGGCGGCGAGCGGTAAGCTGCAGACCAGCGTCAGGATCGTCCCCAGTACTCGCCGGGACTTTGCATCCGGCAAGGTCACGCGGCCGTATAGGACAGGATCACCGAAAAGGAGGCCGGGCATGAAAGGCAAGGTTCAGGTTGGCATGAAGGGTGGCGCAGTGATGGTAGCGCTTTTCGCAGCAGCTTCGATCGCCGGCGGTGCTTGCGCGGCGGGAGGTTCGCCCGACCCGGCGCCGGCGTGGACGACGGACCCCGTGGTGGACAAGGTGACGGCGCTGACCGAAAAGAGCGATTGGCGGGGCGCGCAGGGTGTGCTCAAGGACGCACTCGCGGCCAGTCCGCAGAATGCCGAATACCACAACCTCTATGCCTACACGATCCGCAAGGGCCCGGGCCCCGACATGAACCTCGTGTTCAAACATTACGGCGAAGCGCTGAGGCTCAAACCCGATTACCGCGGCGCCCACGAATACATCGGCGAGGCCTACCTCATGGTCAGCAACCTGCCCAAGGCGAAAGAGCATCTTTCGGCCCTCGACCGCCTGTGCACGTTTGGCTGCGAGGAATACACGATGCTGAAGAAGGCGGTTGCCGAGTTCGAGGCGAACAAGAAGTAGGCCGCGCCCGGATCCGCTGGATATTACAGAAAGGCTATGCAAACTCCCCTGAGATCCGCATATCCATTGAATCTATGGGAATGAAAGTTCAGGATTTGTAGCCGCCGTCCTGGCGCTCGAGCTTCCTGAGGAGGGCGGGCCATGCGATCTGGCCGCCGAGGCCCTTGGTGACCTTCTCCACATTGGCCTTCACACCCGCGACGATGCGCGGGTCGACCTCGGTCACGGCCGAGTTCTGCGCGCGGATCTGGATTTCGCAGGCGCGCTGCAGGTTGAACATCATCAGGAAAGCGTCGGCGACCGACGGCCCCACGGTAAGCAGCCCGTGGTTGCGCAGGATGAAGCCGGTGTTGTTGCCAAGATCCTTCACCAGGCGCGCCTTCTCTGCGTCGTTGACTGCGATGCCCTCGTAGTCGTGGTAGCTGAGCGAGGCGAGCGCGATCGTCGCCTGTTGCGAGATCGGCAGCAGGCCGCATTTTTGCGCCGCGACCGCAACGCCGTCGGGCGTGTGCGTGTGCAGGACGCATTGGACGTCGGGGCGGCCGAAGTGGATCGCGCTGTGGATCACGAATCCCGCTGGGTTCACCGGGTAAGGCGAGTCGAGGACCTTGTTGCAGTGCTCGTCGACCTTGACCAGGCTCGAGGCGGTGATCTCCTCGAACATCATGCCGTAAGGGTTGATGAGGAAGTGGTGCGGGTCGTCGTGAGGTGCTGCTGGAACGCGCGCCGAGATGTGCGTGAAGACGATGTCGTCCCAGCCGTAGAGCGCCACCAGGCGGTAGCAGGCGGCGAGGTCCACGCGGACCTGCCATTCCTCGGCCGAGACTTGCGAACGGACCTCGGGTGCTTGTTTTGCGTTCATGGATTTCTCCGCGCGGCTTTTCGGAACGCCCATGGTAGCGCGGCGGCAAGCGGGAAACGGTCTGCTATCCTCGCTGCGTGCGACCAAACTTCGTTTTCATCCTCGCCGACGACCTCGGTTATGCCGACCTCGGATGCTATGGCGGACGCTCCGCTGCGACCGGCGCCTCCTGCTCGCCGACCCTCGACCGCCTGGCCGCCGAAGGCTTGCGCTTCACCGATGGCTACGCGAATTCCTCCGTCTGCTCGCCTTCGCGCTTCGCCTTGATCACCGGCCGCTGGCAGTACCGGCTGCGCGGCGGCGCCGACGAGCCGGTTGCCACCCGCACGCGCGGCAACCCGGTGCTCGGCCTGCCGCCCCACCACCCAACGATGCCTTCCCTGCTGGCCGGCGCGGGCTATTCGACTGCGCTGGTGGGCAAGTGGCACCTCGGGTTTCCGCCGCATTTCGGGCCGTTGCAAAGCGGCTACCAGGAGTTTTTCGGCGTGATGGCCGGTGGGGTGGACTACTTCACGCACCGCGATTCGGCCGGCATCCACGACCTGTGCGAGGGCGAATCAGAGGTGCAGAAACCCGGATACCTCACCGACCTGATCTCGGACCGGGCGGTCGATTTCATCGGGCGCCAGGCGGGCAAGGGCGCCGCGGGCAAGCAGCCCTTTCTCCTGTCGGTGCACTACACCGCGCCCCACTGGCCGTGGGAGACGCGGGATGATGAATCGGTCGCCCATTCGATCGACAAGATCATCCATACCGACGGTGGGTCGGTCGAAACGTATCTCGGCATGATCCACCACATGGACGAAGGCATCGGCCGCATCGTCCAGGCGCTGGAGGGCATCGGCGCCGCGGAAAACACGATCATCGTTTTCACGAGCGACAACGGCGGGGAGCGTTTTTCCGACACCTGGCCCCTGGTGGGCAAGAAAATGGACCTGCTCGAAGGCGGCATTCGCGTGCCCTATATCGTGCGCTGGCCGGCGCAGGTGCGCGCGGGAGGCACAACGGCGCAACAGACCATGACGATGGACTGGATGCCGACGTTTCTGGAGGCCGCGGGCGCCAAGCCGCATCCGGACTATCCGCTGGATGGCGTCAGCCTCCTTGCCGTACTCAAGGATCCGGCCGCGCGCATCGAGCGCGAGCTCTTCTGGCGCATGAAATTCCGCGGCCAACGCGCGATGCGATCGGGCGACTGGAAGTATTTCGCCAATGAGGACGGCGAATTCCTCTTCGACCTGTCGAAAGACCAGCGCGAGCGGGCCAACCTTGCCAAGCGCGACGCCGCGCGGCTGGCCGCAATGCGCGCGAAATTCGAAGCCTGGGAGCGGTCCATCCCGCCGATCCCGACCGACGCGGTTTTTTCGATTCCCTACACCCGCGCCGACCTCGCGCATCCTAGCTGAAGGAAAAAATGGGGCCAAAAACAAAAATCAAAAACAAAAATGGGGCCCAAAAACAAAAATGGGGCCAGGCTCGATTTTCACAAAAAAGGGGCCAGGTTCGATTTTCCGCGCAGGCAATCGAATCCCATTGATCCAGCAGAAAATCGAGCCTGGCCCCTTTTTTGTGATTTTCCGCGCAGGCAATCGAATCCCATTGATCCAGCAGAAAATCGAGCCTGGCCCCTTTTTTTCAGCGCCCGAAGAGCCCCTTCAGCTGGTCCTTGATCTTGTCCTGGACCTTTGTTTTCACTTCTTCCTTCTTGTCGTCGATTTTCTGCTTGGCCGCGGCGTTGGCCATTGCGTTGATATCGACTTCGTACTTAAGGGCGCTGAATGGGCCTGAGATACGCACCGGCACCATGAGACCTTTGAGGTCGGAAGCCTCCTTGCCGCCTTGGCCTGCGGCCGTGGCCACCAGCGTGGCCTTGGCGACGTAGTCCAGGCTGTCGGCGCCGATGTTGATGTCGCCCTCCCCCCCAAGCCGCAACAGCGGCGATTTCATCGACAGGTCCGAGTTGTGCGCAATGCCGTTCCTGATCGTGAAGCTCGCCTTGAGTTCGGTGAAGTCGGTCTTCTCGGCGGCGCTCGCGGCCTGTGTCTGCGAGGGGCGCCCCCGGGCCGCGCTAAGCGCGTCTTTCGCCGAGCGAACCGCGGCGCCGATGTTGATGCCTTTGAGCGCGCCGTTTGCAAGGTTGAGCGAAGCTGAGCCGTTCAGCGCCTGCTTGATTGCACTCGCCGTGGCGCCTTGGCCGGTGACGTCGATCGTCACGTTGCCCTTGCCTTCCAGCATGTCCTTGTCGGCTGCATCCTTGAGGAGCGGACCGATGCTGATACCCGAAAGCGTTTGCTTCAGGCTGACCTGCGGAGTCGCCGCCGCGACGAGGGCAAGGGCGCCCGTCATCGTGCCTTGGTAGAGGATGGCCGCAAGCGGGTTCACTTCGAGCCGTCCGGCGCCGGCTTTCACGTCCATGCGCACGTTCTGCAGGTTGAGCTTCGACATCTTGAGCGCACCGATCTTGACGCTGCCGCGCGCGGTGAGCGTTTTGATCGCCGAAAAATCGAGTGGCTGCTCGGGTTTGCCCGATGCGCCTTTTGCGCCATCGGCATTGGCGGCCGGCTTGGGAGGTGCATAGCGATCGACATCCAGCTTGTCGATGTTGAGGTCGAAAACATAGGAAGGCGGATCGAAGCGCGCGACGCCCGCTTTGCCATTGATGCTCGACTCATCGAACTTGGTGGTGAACTCGAGACTCGCGACCTGCTTCGGGAGGTCGGCGTGCGCCGCACCGGTGAGGTTGAGCGACAAGGGCTTGTCCGGGGATTTCGCGTCGGTCAGCCCTACGCTTGCGACCAGCTTGGGCAAATCGAACTTCGATGTTTCGAGATTCGCCGCAAGCGGCGTGGCGAGCCTGGCCTTGATCGTGCGCTCGCCCTGCTTGGCATCCAGTTCGAGGGTCAGGCCGGCAGACTTGAGCGATTTGGCGTCGCCTTCGACGTCGCCTTTCAGGCTCAGCGCAAGCGGGTTCATTCCAGCCGCTTCGCCCTTGAGGCTGAAATCGAGTCCTTCGAGCTTGAATCGCTGCGTCCCCGTATCGAGGGTGACGCGAGTCTTCAGGCGGGCCTCGAGACTGGCCTTGGGCTGGGTCGCCGTGAGGCCTTGCACGGACAGTTCGATATCGCTCGGCGTGCCTGCGGCGATCCTCCCGGTCTTGAGGCTCACTTTTCCGACGCTGTATCGGGCGCCGGTCGCTTCATCCGCGTAGGTGAAGCCCGCGTTGTCGATCAGTACGTGGTCGATGTTGAATTGCATCGGCTTTTGCGCTTCCTGCCCGCCGGCCGGCGGCGTCGGCCCGGGTTTCTTGTTCTTGTCCTTGCCGATCAGGTCATCGATGTTGCTCGAACCGTCCTTGCGCTTGAGCACGTTGGCCCGCAGTCCGCGCACTTCGACCTGGCTTACCACGAGCTGTTTGGAAAAAAGCGGCATGAATTGGAGTGCCACCCGCACCGATTCGACCGAGGCGAACTCCTTGTTGCTGGCGTGCTCGGACAACGAGATCCCGGCGAGGTTTGCGCCGATCGTCGGGTAGAAAGACAGCTTGATGTCGCCGCCGATTTTCAGCGTGCGGTCGAGCTTATCCTTCACCAGTTGCTGGATTTGGGGCTTGTAGTCGTTCGGGTTGAAGGTCGCGGCCACAAAAGCCACAAGCGCTCCGGCAATGAGGCCTATGCCGGCCGCGGCCAGCAGGATGTACTTCAGGATCTTCGGCATCGGATTCGACTTTCCATTGTTCTCACGCGGGACCGGCACAGGTTGCCCGCCGTCCAGTATTCTACGTCCATGAATCCCTCCGCCCAGAGCAACCGAGCCTATCGCGTTGCGCCGACCGAGCACACCACCTTCTATCCACGACTCTTCGGCACGCACGGCGCCGTGGCGGCGAGCCACCACCTTGCGGTCAACGCCGGCGTCGACGTCCTCAAGGCCGGCGGCAACGCAATCGATGCCGCCGTGGCGGCCACCTTCGTCGAGGGCCTGGTCGATCCGCAGATGAACAGCATCGGCGGCGAATGCCCGCTGCTCGTGCGCCTCGCCGGGAGCGACAAAGTGATCGCGCTCAACGGGAACATGGCCGCTCCTGGACGCGCGACGCCGGAGGAGTTCCGCCGCCGCGGCCTGGATCACGTGCCCGACGAGGACATCCTGGCCGCCGGCGTGCCCGCGACCTTCAGCGCGCTGATCACCGCGCTCACCCGTTTCGGCACGCTCAGCCTTGCGGATGCCGTGGCGCCTGCCGTTGAGCTTGCGAAGAACGGTTTTCCGATTTCGAACGGCTTGGTGAACCAGCACAAGTTCGGACTGGCGGCGCTTGCGCCGAAATTCAATGAGTGGCCGGGCAGCCGTGCGCTCTACCTGCCCGGAGGCGGCGTGCCTGGAGTGGGCTCGCTCATGAAGAACGAGGCGTTGGCCCGCATGTACGAATATCTCGCCAACGCGGAGCGCAGCGCGGGCGGCGATCGTCCGGCGAAACTTCAGGCGGCGCACGATGCGTACTACCTCGGCGATGTCGCGGCGGCGATCGTGCGGTTCTGCAAAGAGCGTGACGGCCTGCTCGAGCGCAGCGACTTCGAGCGTTTCCGCACGATGGTGGAGGAGCCGGCGCGCTACGAGTTCGGCGAAGCCACGATCTACAAATGCGGATTCTGGACTCAGGGCCCGGCGATGCTGCAATCCCTTTCCATCCTGCGCAACTTCGACCTGAAGGCGATGGGCCACAACAGCGCTGACTACCTGCACCTGCTGATCGAGGCGGTCAAGCTCGCCTTTGCCGACCGTGAGCAATACTACGGCGACCCGGCGCAGGCGCTGGTGCCTGGCGAAGTGCTGCTCTCGAACGAGTACGGAAAACAGCGCGCCGGCCTCATCGACCCACGGCGCGCAAACGACCAACTGCGGCCGGGCGATGCGTGGAAGAACGCCGC
Source organism: Betaproteobacteria bacterium (assembly GCA_947482825.1). Taxonomy (GTDB): domain Bacteria; phylum Pseudomonadota; class Gammaproteobacteria; order Burkholderiales; family SG8-39; genus SZAS-79. Next base: position 12,604 of record CANKMT010000025.1, read on the forward strand.
GCTGCTGCCTGCCGACGAACGCTTTACACCCCAGCCTTGGGGCGCCGGCACAGTGCACGTGGACGCCATCGATGCCGCGGGGAACATGGCTTCATTCACTCCGAGCGGCGCCTGGCTAGCTTCGGCGCCGGTGATGCCGGAACTCGGCCATCCGCTTTCGACGCGCATGATGACTTTCTACCTGCAGCCGGCCAACCACCCGAACGTGGTGGCGCCGTTCAAGCGGCCGCGCACCACGCTCACGCCTTCGCTCGCGTTCAGGAACGGCAAGCCGTGGATGACCTTCGGCACCATGGGCGGCGACCAGCAGGAGCAGTGGTCGCTGCAGTTCATCCTCAATCGCGTGGCCTTCGGCATGACGCTGCAGGAGGCGATCGAGGCGCCGAAGCTTTCGTCGGACCATTTCCCGGGTTTCTTCGCGCCCCACAGCCATTTCCCGCAGCACGTCCGGGTCGAGGAAAGGGTCGGCAGGAAAGTGCTCGACGAACTCAGGCGCCGCGGGCACCTCGTGGATCTCGCGCCCGACTGGTCCGAAGGGTTCCTCTCCGGCGCCCAGATCGACGCAGACACCGGCGTTCTCGAAGCCGGCTGCGATCCGCGCGGCTCGAAGTCGGAGGTGTTTCCGGCGTTTGCCTACGCCTGGTAAAAAAGTAAAAAAGTAAAAAAGGGGCCAGGCTCGATTTTCGGGCAAAAAAGGGGCCAGGTTCGATTTTCGGCGCAGACCATCGAGTCTCTGCGGTTGAAACGAAAATCGAGCCTGGCCCCTTTTTTGAAAATCGAGCCTGGCCCCTTTTTTACTTTTTTACTTGTATTTCTTACGGGCGAGGGCGGCGCCGGCGGCGAGGGCTTTGAGCTTGGCGATCGCGATCTCGCGATTCATCGGCGCCATGCCGCAGTTGGTGCAGGGAAACAGGCGGTTCTTGGGGACGTATTTCAAGGCGCGGCCGATGGTCGATGCCACTTCGGCGGCGGTCTCGATCTTGTCCGAGGCCACGTCGATCACGCCCACCAGCACGTCCTTGCCCCTGAGCAGCGCCATCAATTCGATCGGCACGCGGGAGTGGATGCATTCGAGCGAGACCTGGTCGATGCTCGACTTGGCGAGCGTCGGGAAGATCTGCTCGTACTGGCGCCATTCCTGGCCGAGCGTCTCCTTCCAGTCGGTGTTCGCCTTGATGCCATAGCCGTAACAGATGTGCACGGCGGTCGTGCACTTGAGACCCTTGGCCGCACGCTCCAGAGCCTTGATGCCCCAGACGTTCACTTCCGCCATGTAGACGTTGAAGGCCGGCTCGTCGAACTGGATCACGTCGACGCCGTCTTTTTCCAGCGCGCGCGCTTCCTGGTTGAGCAGGGCCGCGAAAGCCATTGCCATCTTGACCCGATCGCCGTAGTACTCGTCGGCGATCGTATCGACGATGGTCATCGGCCCGGGCATCGTGATCTTGAGTTTCTTCTTCGTGTGAGCGCGCGCGATGCCGGCTTCGATCTTGTGCACGCGCCCCTTGAGCTTCAGCGGGCCGATGACCCGGGGCACCATCGCGTCGTAGCGATTGTTCCGGATGCCCATCTTGACCTTGTGCTCGAAGTCGATGCCTTCGACGAACTCGAGAAAGCCGTGCACGAAGTGCTGGCGCGACTGCTCGCCGTCCGAAACGATGTCGATGCCGGCGTCTTCCTGCTCCTTCAGCCAGAGCAGTGTGGCGTCGCGCTTTGCTGCGGCGAGTTCAGCGCCTTCGGCCTTCCACTGCGGCCAGAGTTTCTGCGTTTCAGCGAGCCACTCCGGCTTGGGAAGACTGCCTGCGATCGTCGTCTTGAACATGCAAAAAGGGGCCAGGAAAAAGGGAAAATGGTGTCAGAGTCGAATTTCTGACGTGACCGCGGGAAAAATGGGGAAAAATGGGGCCAGAAAAATGGGGCCGAAAAATGGGGCCAGGCTCGAATTTCGGCGCAGACCGCGGAAATTCATAGGCCTCCAACGAAATTCGAACCTGGCCCCATTTTTCCGAACCTGGCCCCATTTTTCAAATTCGAGCCCGGCCCCATTTTTCTGGCCCCATTTTTAGGCGACGGCGCGCAACCCCGGCTGCTCGGCCTCGATGGCCTTGTTCAGCATGTTGATCGAATGCACGCCGCCCGAATCGCCGCCGACGTTGATGCGCGGCGCGTCCGGGCTTTGGTTGGTGCGGATCTGTTGCTGCTCGAAGAGTGCCCAGTCTTGCTTGAACGCCACTTCGATCTGGCCGAATATCATGTCGGACATCGCCTGGTCCTGGGGTTTCTTGTCCTGGCCCTGGGCCCAGAAGTAATGGGTCGAGGTTTCGGTTTCGGGCGTGATGAGATTGAGGTTCACCAGTCCGATGCCGCCGAGCTTGCCGCCCTCGGGGGCGCCGTGCTTGGCGATTTTTTCTCGTGCGTTCTGGCCATGCGGCGCGGCGCCCGACCACAGGCGGATCACCGAGGGCTTGGTATAGCGCAGCAACTGCCAGCGATCGCACTTCCCGCCTTTGAAGTCGGCCGCCTTGGCGTAGGTCGGAGGCGGATCGCTGTTGACCATCCAGCGATGGACCTGGATGTCGTTCTCGCCGCGGATCGTCTTTATGTCGGCCTGGTCGATCAGCGCGTAGTTGCCGATCGTGGTGGCGTGCACGAAGGTGAGGTGCGTGAGGTCCATCAGGTTCTCGATGATGAACTGGTAGCGGCCCTTGACCGGGTACATGGTGCCCTTCCAGCCCCAGTTTCCGTCGTCGAGGAACGAGAGATCGGGGATCTGCGAGTGGTCCGCGCTCTCCGGTTCGGCCATCCAGATCCACAGGCAGTGGTTGCGCTCGACGATCGCATAGCTCTTGACCCGCGCGTTGTCGGGAATCTGGTCCTGCGAGGGGATCTTCACGCACTTGCCGCTCGCATCGTATTCGAACCCGTGATAACCGCACTGGATGCGGTTGCCGATCACGGCGCCGAGCGACAACGGGTAATGGCGGTGGCAGCACCTGTCTTCGAGCGCCGCGACTTTGCCTTCCATGTCACGATAGAAGACGATCGGCTCGCTGCAGATCATGCGGGAAAGTATTCCTCCCGGTTGCAGGTCCTTTGCCCAACCAGCCATGTACCAACCCTTGCGCAGAAACGCCATGTCGGCCTCCCTATTTGTGAAATTGGTGAACGTGAGGGCTATGGTATGCCGGATTTTTTCGCCAGCAAACCTTTGCTTGACGCGCTACGGACCGTTTGCGATGCTTGTTTCACAACGCGGTGCGCGAAAAGGCGCAATGTTGCGCCGCAATAACAGGAGACAAGAATGACTCGATCCTTGCGATTCACAACAATGGCCGCGCTCGCGCTCGGCGCGGTGGTTTTTGCCGGTCCTGCTTCCGCAAAACTGGGTTCCTGCAACGACCCGATCCTCCTGGGCACCACGATTTCGGAGACCGGCCCGTTCTCCACGCTGGCCGACAAGTGGCGCAAAGTCACCGAAGCCTTCGTCGATGAGGTCAACAAGGGCGGCGGCATCATGGTCAAGGCCTGCAACAAGAGAGTGCCGCTCAAGATCCTCGTCTATGACGACCAGAGCGTGCCGGCTACCGCGGTGGCGCTCTACGAGAAGATGGCCACGGTCGACAACGTCGACTTCTTCGTCGGCCCCGACTGGTCCTCGATGGGCGGGCCGGTGCCGCCCATAGGCGAAAAGCACAAGATCCCGATGGTCGCGGCCAACATCGCCACGCCGGCGCTCTATGACCGCGGCCTGAAGTATTTCTGGGGCACGCCGTTCCCGGTCGTGCCGCGCTGGTCGGAGCGCTATTTCGACATGCTCTCCAAGGTGAACCCGAAACCGCAGTCGATCTTCTTCGTCACCCACGACAACCCGGTCATGAAGGGCATCACGGGTTTCTGGACCAAGAAGGCCGAGGCGCAGGGCATGAAGCTGGTGGGCAACGAAACCTTCTCGCCCGACCTCAAGGACTTCACCGCGATGATCTCGAAGATCCGCGCCGCGAAGCCCGACATCATCTACATCTCTTCGTTCGACGGCGCCTCGGTGCCGCTGGTGCAGCAGATGCGCCAGCTCAAGGTCAAGGCCATGGACGTGCACCACGTGATGCTCACCGGGTCGCTGCAACGGCAGGTCGGCAAGGACATCGAGGGCATGACGGGCGAGCTTGCGTGGTATCCGGGCATCAAGGGCGACTACAGTGACCTGGTCGAAACGGTCATGAAGAAAGCCGACGTCAGCATGTTCGACTACATCTGGACGCTCGGGCGCCTGTCGTCGTACCTGGTGATGATGCAGGCCATCGAAAAGGCCGGCGCGATCGACCGTGAGAAGGTCAAGGAGGCGCTCTACAAAGGCACGTTCAAGTCGCCGGCCGGCGACATCGTGTTCGACGAGCGCGGCTTCCCGGACAACGGCGCCTTCACTGTGCAGATGCAGGGCGGCAAGATCACCGTCGTGTGGCCGACGAACGTCGCCACCGGCAAGCTCGTGTGGCCTTCGCCGACCTGGCAGTAAGAAGGGCAACGAAGACGCCGCCTGGCGCCGAGTGTCGATAGAGGCCCTCGTCCAGGTCCTGATCGGGGGCATTCTCCTCGGCGGGCTGTATGCGCTCGTCGCTTTCGGCCTGTCGCTGATCTATGGCGTGGTCCGGATCCTGAACTTCTCGCACGGAACGCTGCTCGCAGTGGGCGGCGTTGCGGCGAGCCTGCTGTATGCAAGTTTCAAGCTGCATCCGGTCGTTCTGATGCTGATCCTGGTGCCCGCGCTTTTCGTGTTCGGCTACCTCTTTTACACGTTCCTCCTGCAACCGCTCGAGAAGCGCAGCCATTTCGAATCCACGGTGGGCACGGTGCTCGTCACCGTGGGCGCGCTGCTGATCCTTTCGGACGTCACCGCCAAGCTCGCCGGGGCCACCCAGCGCAATATCCCGATCCGCTTCGAGGCCATCGAGATCGGTGAGATCGTGATCTCGACCACCCAGATCTGGATCCTCGCCGCGATCGCGGTGCTCACCATTGCCATGCAGGTCTTCCTGCGCCGCACCTGGTTCGGGCGCGCAATCCGCGCGGTCACGCAGGATCCGGTGGGCGCGAGGATTTGCGGCGTGGACAGCAGCCGCATGAAGGCGGCGACCTTCGCCTTCGGCTCCTCGATCGTCGCGGTCGCGGCGGTGCTGTACACGATGTCGTTCCCGGTCGACCCTTACATGGGGTTCGGCCTCACGGTCAAGGCTTTCACGATCATCATCCTCGGCGGCATCGGCAACCTCGTCGGCGCGCTGCTCGCCGGCCTCTTCCTCGGCGTGGCCGAAGGATTGACGGGGTTCTTCTGGAAATCGGAATGGGCGCCGGCCCTTTCGGTGATCCTTTTACTCGTGATCCTGGTGGTGTTTCCCAAGGGGCTCGGCCGCTCCAGATGAATCGCCCGGGCTGGAAACTCGCGCTATTCATCGCGGCCGGTTGCATCCCGCTTGCACAGAACGCCTATTACACGACGTTCGCCTTCACGATCCTCGTCGCGTTCGTGCTTGCGCAGAGCTGGGACTGGGTCGCGGGCGAAATGGGCTACGTCAACCTCGGTCATTACGTGTTCTACGGCATCGGCGCCTACGCCTTCGCGATCGCGCTGGTCGGCAAGTACCCCTCGGGTGTCGCTATGCTCTTCGCGCTGCTCATCACCGCGCTTGCCGCCGCGCTCCTTGCCTTCCCGCTGTTTCGCCTCAAGGGAGACTACTTCGCCTTCGGCACGCTTGCGCTGCTCCCGCTGGCCGAAGTGCTGGCGCTCAACCTCGTGCCGATCACGAATGGGTCGGACGGCATCGTACTGCCGCCGGAAAATGTGCTCACCCGCGCGTATTTCGTCGTGCTCGTGGTGTGCGTGATCGCGGCGATCGTGAGCGTGCGGCTGGCGCGCAACCGTTTCGGCTACGCCCTCAAGAGCATCCGCAATGACGAAGAGGTCGCCGAGGTGATGGGCGTACGCATTTTCCCCGCCAAGGTTGCCGTCGTCGTGCTGGCCGCCGCGTTCGCAGGCGTGGCCGGCGCGATCCAGGCTTGGCAGATGAGCTTCATCGACCCGGGCACGGTCTTCGGTTTGAACGTTGCGCTGGTGCCGGTGGCGATGGCGCTGCTGGGCGGGTCGGGCCTCCTGTGGGGGCCGCTCGTGGGCGTGTTGCTGCTGGCGACCATGCAGCAGTGGCTCCTCGTCAACGTCAAAGGCTACCAGGCAACGATCTACGGGACGGTGATCCTCCTGATCGGCCGCTTCATGCCGGGAGGGCTGTTGCGTGCAGGCTGGGTGCGCGAACGCAGCTGGCTGCGAGGCCTCACCCAGGAGCATCACGAGCGCATTACCGGGGTCCAGGAGGCGCGCACAGAGGCGCAGTCCGGGATGCGCGAGCTGCCGCTGGTGCCGCGCAAGACCGACCGCGGCCGCGCGCTGCTCGAGTGCCGCGACCTGACGATGGCCTTCGGCGGCAACGTCGCGATCGACCGGGTGAACCTGAAGATCATGGAAGGCGAGATCGTCGGCCTGGTCGGCGCCAACGGCTCGGGCAAGACGACGCTCTTCAATTGCATCTCGAAGGTCCACGAGCCGCGCAGCGGCGGTGTCTTCATCGACGGCGTCGCGCTGGCCGGCCGGCGCCGCGACGAGGTGGCCCACCTGGGCGTCGGGCGCACCTACCAGATCCCGCGCCCGTTCGGCGACCTCACCGTGCAGGAAAACATCGCGGTGCCGCTCATGTTCGGTGAAGACCGGCTCCAACCCCGCGAGGCCCTCGCCCAGGCGCGCGAATTCGTCGCCTACGCCGAACTCGAATCGCGCCTCACCGACCGCGCCGATTCGCTCTCGCTGCAGGAAAAGAAAGCACTCGAGTTCGCGCGCGCTCTGGCCTGCAAGCCCAGGGTGCTGCTGGTGGACGAAGTGGCCTCCGGCCTCACGCCGGCGGAGATCCGCCGCTTCGTCGAGCAGATCCGCGACGTGCGCGACCGCTACGGCATCACGGTGATCTGGGTCGAGCACATCTTCTCGGCGCTCGCGCAGGTGGTCGACCGCGTGGTGGTGCTGGAGCAAGGCCTGGTGATCGCCGATGGGCCCCTGAACGAGGTGGTGGCCGACGAGCGGGTGCTGCGCACTTACCTCGGCGGGGTCGCGCCCAAGGTTCCGGCAGTCCATGCTTGAACTCTCCAGCATTGCGGTGGACCACGGCAGCCAGCGCGCGCTGTGGGATGTGAGCCTCGAGGTCGGCGAGCGCGAACTCGTTGGTCTGCTCGGCGCCAACGGCGCAGGCAAGTCGACCACGCTCGGCGCGATCATCGGCCTGTACCCGGTGGCGGCCGGTTCGGTGCGCTACTCGGGCGAAGAGATCGGTTCGCGCAGCACGTCGCGCAACGTCGCCGCGGGCATCTCGCTGGTGCCCGAAGGCCGGCGCCTGTTCGGCGAAATGCAGGTCGAGGAAAACCTCGCGATGGGCGCGTATGCACCCGCGGCGCGGCCGGGCGTCGCGCGCGGGCTGGAGCGCGTGTATGCGCTTTTCCCGATCCTCGCCCAGAAGCGGCGCCAGAACGCCGGCGAACTCTCCGGCGGCCAGCAGCAGATGGTCGCCATCGGCCGCGCGCTGATGTCGAACCCGAAACTCCTTTTGCTGGACGAACCCTTCATCGGCGTCGCGCCGATGCTGGTCGAAGAGATCCTGCGGGTGCTGCGCGATATCGCCGCCGGCGGCGTGACCATGCTGCTGGTGGAACAGAACATCCATCGCGCGCTCGATTTCGTCGAGCGCGCCTATGTGATCGAAAACGGCCGCACGGTGCTCGAGGGAACGCGCGAGGCGCTGGTCGGCAATCCGGAGTTCAACAACAAGTTCCTGGGTCTTGACTAGAGAGGGGCAAAGCATGGCGAATCGACTGGACGGCAAGGTGGCGATCATCACCGGGGCGGCGCAGGGCATCGGTGCGGTGTACGCGAAAGCGCTGGCCGCCGAGGGCGCGGCGGTCGTGGTGTCGGATGTGCTCGACGCCGCGCCGGTCGCGAAGGCGATCAAGGACGCCGGCGGGCGCGCGATCGCGCTCAAGAACGATGTGACCGATCCGAAATCGGTGCAGGCGATGGTGGCCGACACCATGAAGGAATTCGGCCAGATCGACATCCTCGTCACCAATGCCGCGGTCTTCGGCACCTTGTCGCTCAAGCCGGCGATCGAGATCGACAGCGCCGAGTGGGACCGCGTGATGGCGGTGAACGTGCGCGGCGTGTTCGAGTGCGCCAAGGCGGTGGTGCCGGAAATGAAGAAGCGAAAGTACGGCAAGATCGTCAACATCGCCTCGGGCACCGTGTTCAAGGGCACGCCGATGCTGCTGCACTACGTGACCTCCAAGGGCGCGGTCGTGGCGATGACAAGGTGCCTTGCGCGCGAACTGGGCGACGACGGCATCCGCGTCAACACCCTCGCGCCGGGCCTCGTGATGAGCGACAACGTGATCGCCAACCCAGCGTGGAAAGGCGCGGTCGTGGCCAACAACATCGCCAGCCGCGCGATCAAGAAAGACCTCTATCCCACGGACCTCACGGGGACGCTCGTGTACCTGTGCTCAGGCGAAAGCGACTTCGTGACCGGGCAAGTGGTGGTGGTGGACGGCGGCTCGGTGATGCATTGAAATACTGCCATCTTTTCCCCGAGCGAAAAATGGTGTCAGAGTCGTTTTTTCACTGAAATACTGCCATCTTTTGCCCGAGGGCCGCGTGGATATTGGCTCTCGGAGGGAAATGCTGCCAACGTGAAATTCTGATCTGCGTTCAGCGTGATGGAGTTGGTGCTATTCGAGTGAACGATGGGCAAATAAAGCCAGCTCAATGAAGAATTGTCGGCCAAGTCCGACAGGCCGCTGCGGTTACCGCATATTCAGTGCTGCGCAAATTTAGTATGGTGCCGGGATGACGAATTCGAAGGAGCGACAGCGGCGGCTGCACGACGCATACACGGTCCCTGGCGTTCGCCCGCAATCCACGCAGCGCGGCGAACGGGCGAAGGCGCTTGAAGGCGAGCAAGGTGCCACGGCCGCCGCAGTCCGGGTGCCCGAATTCGCCATCCGCGCCAAAGCCACCCGCAGCAGCAATACCGATACAGTGGCGGGGCTCGCGCTGTGTGCGCTCGCGTTGCTGGTCCTCTACAACACCCGCAGCCTGGAGCGCACCGCGCTGATGGGCATCGGTCCGGGAACCTTTCCGTCGCTGGTGGCTGGCCTCCTGGCGGCGATCGGCGTGGTCCTGTTCGTGAAGGGCGTGATCCGGCCCGCGGCGGCAATGGCGTTCGCCGAAGGGCTGCGGCCCGCATTGCTCGTCACGGCCGGCGTAGCGCTGTTCGCGCTGTTGCTGCCCGGGCTCGGACTCGTCCCCGCGGTGTTCGCCCTTGTTCTCGTGGCGACGCGATCGTCTTCCGGTATTTCGCTGCGCCTTGCGTGCGTGATCGCGGCGATCCTTGCAGTGGCGACCGCGCTGGTGTTCGTCGCCGGCCTGGCGTTGCCGTTCCGGCTGCTGCCGCTCTGGATCTAGAGGCGGCGCCAGCGCATGGGTATTTTCGAAAGCCTGGTACTCGGATTGTCAGTGGCGTGCACGCCCTCGAACCTGATGCTCTGCTTCGCGGGATGCCTGCTCGGCACTGCGATCGGCGTCCTGCCCGGCATCGGTCCGCTGGCGACGATGGCGATGCTGCTGCCGGTCACCTTTCATCTGTCGCCGGCCGGCGCACTGATCATGCTGGCGGGGGTGTACTACGGCGCGCAGTATGGAGGTTCCACCACGGCGATCCTGCTCAAGCTCCCCGGCGAAGCATCCTCCGTAGTCACGTGCCTGGACGGCCACGAGATGGCGCTGCAGGGAAACGCGGGGGTCGCCCTCGCCGTAGCGGCGTTGAGTTCGCTCATCGCCGGGTGCCTCACCACCGTGCTGATCGCGCTCGCGGCGCCATCGCTGGCGGAGGTGGCCCTCGCCTTCCAGTCCGCGGACTATGTTGCCGTGCTGATACTCGGCCTCGTCGCCGCCATCGTGCTCTCGCAGGGATCGCTGCTGAAGGCGATTGCGGCGATCCTCGTCGGCGTGCTTCTGGGCATCATCGGAACCGACGTCAGCACGGGCGAGCATCGGTTGACCTTCGGCCTGGCGCCACTGGTCGATGGGGTCGGCTTCGTGCCGGTGGCGATGGGGCTGTTCGGGGTGGCGGAGATCGTTTCGAATCTCGCATCGACCGCCGGTCATGGGACGCAACCGGTTGCGGTGAAACGTCTCTGGCCGTCGCGCGCCGAGCTGAAGGCGCTGTTGTTCCCCTCACTGCGCGGAACCGTGGTCGGCGCGGCCTTCGGCCTGCTGCCCGGCGGAGGCCCGACGATCGGCGCGTTTTCCGCGTACAGCCTGGAGAAGAAGCTTTCCGCGACGCCGGCAAGGTTCGGGCGTGGCGCGCTCGAGGGCGTCGCCGCGCCCGAGGCAGCCAACAACGCCGCCGCGCAAGCGTCCTTCATCCCCATGCTGAGCCTCGGCATCCCGCCGAGCGCATTGATGGCCCTGATGATCGGCGCCATGATGATCCACGGCATCGCGCCGGGACCGAATTTCATCGTCAAGCAGCCGGCGCTATTCTGGGGCCTTATCGCCAGCATGTTGATCGGCAACCTGATGCTGGTGCTGCTTAACCTGCCCCTGATCCGGATCTGGGTTCTTCTGCTGCGCGTGCCGTACCGCTACCTTTACCCTTCGATCCTGGTGCTCTGCTGCATCGGCACCTATTCGATCTCCAACAGCGCCGCAGACGTCCTGATCATGGCAGTGTTCGGCTTCGTCGGCTGGTTCATGAAGAAGATCGAGATCGAGCCGGCGCCAGTGCTGATGGGCCTGGTGCTGGGGCCGATGCTGGAAGAGAACTTCCGTCGCGCGCTGGCGGTTTCCGGGGGCGATCCGATCATCTTCTTACAGAGACCGATCAGCGCGGGACTACTGGCAGTGTCGGCGGCGCTTCTCGTCGCTGCCGCGCTCCCGTGGATCCGCCGCAAGCGCGAAACGGTATTCACGGACCCCCTCTAGTCGCGCGCCGATACCGTATGATCCGCGCAGGAGAATACTCATGCTGAAAACCTTGCCCAAGTCATGCCTTATTGCGGTTGCGGCCGCCGGTTTCGCGCTGCTCGCCTGCGCCCTTCCCGCAGGAGCGTTCCCGGACCAGCCGATCAAGTTCATCATGCCGTGGCCACCCGGCGGCGGCAGCGACATATCGATGCGCCTGGTCGCCGAAGCGGCGTCAAAGAAGTTCGGCAAGCCGGTAGTTGTGGTCAACCGTCCCGGCGCCGGTGGATCGATCGGCATCCGCGAAATCGCGGAGGCGCCCGCGGATGGCCATACGGTAGGCATGATCGGTTCGGGCGCCGTGGCCGCGCAGTATCTGAATGCGAACGCCAACGCGCTCTCCGACCTGCAGCCGATCGCGCTGTTCGGCGACGAGCCCGCGGCGCTGATCACGAGGTCGGATTCGCCCTTCAAGTCGCTCAAGGAGTTCGTCGATGCGGCGAAGGCCGCGCCGGGCACGATCCGCAACGGCAACGACCAGCCGGGCGGCGCCGCGTTCACCTTCATCTCGCTCTACGAGAGGCTGCTGGGCGTGAAGGTCAACAAGGTCGCCTATGGCGGTTACGCGCCCGCCGTGACCGCGCTCCTGTCCGGCGAAGTGCAGACGATTTCCATAGCGGTGCCGGATGTCGCCGAATACCACAAGGCGGGACGCCTGCGCATTCTTGGCGTGTCCGGCGCCAGCCGCCATTTCCTTGCGCCGGACGTGCCGACGTTCAAGGAGCAGGGCTTCGACGCCATGGTCGGATCCTGGCGCACCATCGCGGGTCCGAAGGGCATGCCGGCGGATCGACTGAAGGCGCTCGAGAAGGGTTTTCTCGATGCGATGAACGAGACAGAGTTTCGCGAGCGCGCCAGGGCCCGCGGATTCCTCGTCACGCCGGGCGGTGTCGTCGAAAGCGGCAAGCTCTGGGATACGCACGACCAGCAGTTGTACCCGATCCTCCTCGAGAGCGGATTGGTCAAGGCTCGCAAGAAGGGCTGACCCGCAACGGTTGCAGCAACGCAAAGGAATTTCAGCATGTCGCATCAGGTTCCGACGAACGCCGCGGAGCACGAAGTTCACCGGCTGCTGCGTGCCGCCATGAAGGCCGGCGGATTCGATGCCCTGGTCGCGCTCTCTCAGGACAACGTCACTTATACGGCCGGGTTCCTGGTGCCGAGCCATGCCACCAATCGCTTTCGCCGCACGATCACAGTGCTCGCGGGCGAGCGATTCGCCACGCAGATCGTGGTCAACGTCGAGGAAAAGCAGGCGGTGGCGCGCTCGCGTTTCAAGGATGTTCGCGCCTATGACCAGTTCGATGAGGAACCGGCCGACGTGCTGGCCGACGCGCTCAACGAGGCGGGGGTGGGCAGCGGCCGCATCGCCATCGAACTGGATTTCATGCCGGCGCGCGACTTTCTGCGCCTGCGCGAGCGTCTGCCGAATGCCACCTTCGAGGAATGCAAGGACCTGTATTTCAACGCACGCATGATCAAGACCGACGAGGAAGTCGCCATCCTGCGCCAGGTCGGCGTGCTCACCGAAACCGTGATCCGCGACGGCCTCGCCGCGATCAAGGTCGGAATGAGCGAGATCGATGTCGCGCGCATCCTGGTCGATCGCATGATCGCAGGCGGCTCGACCAATCTGAAGTACCGTGTCGGCACGGGCGTGAACGGCTCGGTCACCAACTGCGGCACCACTGACAGGAAGATCGCGGCGGGCGACATCATTCGCGTCGAGGTGCTCGGCGACCTCGACAACTATCGTTCCAACGTGACGCGCACTGCGGTGGCGGGCAAGCCGGCGCAGCGGCACCGCGAGATCTGGTCGAAGCTCGTTCGGGCCCGCGAGATCTGCAAGACGCTGCTGCGCCCGGGCATGCCGGTGGCGGATGTGTATCGGCGCTACGTCACCGAGTGCCGCAGCGAAGGGATCGAGCCGACGCTGAAGTTCCTCGGCCACGGCATCGGCCAGACAATCCACGAAGAACCCTACGTCACGCAAACGCGCGACATCATCTTCCAGCCCAACATCACCTTCACCATGGAGCCTCTCTACATGGTGCCGGGCGATTCCGGATACCACACCGAGGACATGTACGTGATCACGCCGCAGGGCTTTGACTACATCACCGGCAGGATCTCGGTGAACGACGAACTGATCGAGGTCGGCTGAGCGTGGCCGACGCCCTTGCGATCGCCGGGCTGGAAACCTTCGTCGTCTCGCTGCCCATCCGTCGCCCGCATTTCTGGGCCGGCCTTACCGCGACGAGTGGGCAGGGCTACGTCGTGGTGAAGCTGCGCTTGACGAATGGCGTGATCGGCTGGGGCGAAGCGCAGACCATCCGCAGCTGGGGCGGTGACGATGCCTCGCGCTACGGCGAGACGCCGAAGACCGCGCTCGCGGTGATCCATGAGTGCATCGTTCCGGCGCTGGAGGGTGTTGACCTGCGGCAGTTCGAGCAGGTGCACGCGGCGATGGGTCGCGCGGTGCGAGGCCATCCCTATGCGAAGGCCGCGGTTGAAGTCGCGATCATGGATGCGGTCGGCCGCAGCCTCGGCCTACCGGTCTACCAGCTGCTCGGGGGACTGTTCCGCGACCGCGTGCCGCTTGCGCACAGCATCGGCCTGATGGACGTGAAGGCCGCAGTGGCCGAGTCCGTGCAGGTGGTCGAGGAAGGGATCCGCACGCTGAAGATCAAGATCGGCGTGGAACTCGAGAGAGACGTCGAGGTGGTCCGCCAAGTGCGCAAAGCAATCGGCGACGCACCCGATATCCGGGTGGACGCCAACCAGGGTTATCGCACCTGGCGCGAAGCGGTCAGCGCGGTGCGCCGGATGAACGAGTACCGCATCGTCTACGCCGAGCAGCTGGTGGACGGCGTCGATCAGATGGCCGAGGTCTCGCGGCACTGCGACGTCCCTCTCATGGCCGACGAAAGCATCTGGACCGAGCGCGACGTTGTGCGCATTGCAACGGCGGGCGCCGCGCAGTACCTGTCGTGCTACTACACCAAGCCCGGCGGCTTGTGGAAGGCCAAGCGGCTGCTCACCGTTGCCGGGGCGCACCGGATGCTCTCCGACATCAACGGTTCGGGCGAGATGGGCATCGGCAACGCGGCCAATTTACATCTTGCGGCCGCAGCGCCGGAGATCGTGCTGCCGGGCACGATTCCGGTGACCTCGACCGCCGAGGTCGTGCGGACCAAGGTGGCCGGGCGCAAGTATCTGGACGACATCATCCGCGAACCCTTCGTCTACGAAGCGGGCAGTTTGCGCGTGCCGCAGGGCGCGGGCCTGGGCATCGATGTCGACGAAGACAAGATACGCAAGTACCAGGTCGCCTGATGGCCGTCGGGGACATCCGCAGTGTCGCGATCATCGGCGCCGGCAACGGCGGGTGCGCCGCTGCGGTCGAGTTTGTCAAGGCAGGGCTCGACGTGCGCCTGTATGGGCGCAGTGCGTCGACTCTTCGCCCTCTCCTGGATCGGGGCGGCGTGGACTACGAGGGTGTGCTGGGCGAGGGCTTCATGCCCATACGAACAATCACGCAGGACGCCGGCGAGGCGATGCGCGGGGCGGACCTGGTGTTCATGGTCGGGCCGACGCAGGCGCACGAGGACATGGCGGCGACCGTCGCGCCGCATCTGACCGAGCGACAGATACTGTTCGCCGCGCCGGGCCACACGCTAACGTTGCTGCCGCACACGCTTCGCCGCCTCGGCCATGCGCACCCGGTGACCTGCGAATCCGTGACGCTGCCCTACATCTGCCGCAAGGTGGCGCCGGACCGAGTGAAGGTCTCGCGCAAGGCGGCGATGCTCAAGTTCGCGGCCTTCCCCGCGACACGCACCGAGGAGCTGGCGGGACGCCTGAAGCCGCTGTTTCCGGCGCTGTCACCCGTACCGACGGTGCTGGACACCGTATTCCCGTATACCAATGCGGTGCATCATCCGCCGGCCCTCCTATGCAATATCGGCCGCATCGAGTCGACGGGTGGTGACTATTGCCACTACTACGACGGCATCACCCCTTCGGTCGGGCGCATGATCGACGCGCTCGATGTCGAGCGCGTAGCCGTGGCGACAGCCTATGGCTGCGTGGTCGACCGCCTGGCGGAGTACTTCTTCAAGATCGGCTATACCAATGAAGCCGGGCGCGACGGCGGCACGGCCTACTCCGTATTCCACAACAGCGAACCGAATCGCTGGATCAAGGCCCCGTCCTCTATCGACTATCGCTTCTTCAGCGAGGACATCCCGTTCGGCCTGGTGCCGCTCACGGAACTCGGCCGCCTTGCCGGCATCACGATGCCCGTGAGCGATGCGGTGATCCTGCTTGCCGGCGTTGCATCGGGAAAACCGTATCGCGAGAGCGGACTCACGCGCGAGCGCATGGGGCTCGCGGGCCTAGATATTGCCGGCGTGCGTGCGCTGGTCGAGAAGGGATACCCATGAGCTTTCCTTTCGGCGTGAGCTTCGACGGCTTCGCCACAGTGCGTGACGCGATCGATACTGCGAAGCGTGCGGAGGCCTGTGGCGCGCAGTCGCTGTGGATTGCAGAGCATATGGGGTACCGGGAATCCTTCGTCACGGCAACCGCAATGGGTCTCGCGACGGCCAAGGCGCGCATCTTCCCGACATCCGTCAGTCCGTACCTGCGACATCCCACGCCGACCGCAATGGCAATCGCCACCCTCGCGGAAATGCTGCCGGGACGCTACGGCATCGCTATCGGTGTAGGCAACCCCCTCTACCTGCGCGAGTCCGGCCGCGAGGTCGACAAGCCGGTGAAGGCCTTGAGGGATTACGTGGCCGCGTTGCGCGCGCTGCTGCGCGGAGAGTCGGTGCAGCAGGAGGGTCATACCTTCACGCTCAGGGGCGCCCGGCTTGCGTTCACGCCCGAGCCTCCGCCTCCCGTGTACCTCACGCCGATGGGTCCGCAGATGCTGCGCCTCTCGGGGGAAATCGGCGACGGGCTCGTCCTCTCGGCCGGACTCACGCCCGCGTTCGTCGCAAAATCGATCGACATCGCCGCTGACGGCGCGCGCGCGAAGGGGCGCGATGCCGCGCAGGTGAGGAAGACCGCGTACATCTATTTCATCGGCGGCGGGCCGCTGTCCGAGCAGCGCCTGAAGATCCGGCAGAAGCTCGCGTTCCTGTTTCGCAACGAGAACATCCGCGAAAACATCGCATCGAGCGGACTGCCGATCGACCAGGAGGCGATCATGGCGGCGAATGCCCGCCGCGACGCCGCGGCCGCGCTGTCGCTCGTGCCAGAGGAAGCCGCGGACCGTTTCGCGATCGTCGGGGATGCCGCGCACTGCCGCAGATCCATCGACGCCTACCTCGGGGCGGGTCTGGACGAGCTGATCCTGTCGCTCGCGGGCACCGCGGAAGACCGCATGCGAAGCCTCGATGTCGTGGCCTCGCTTTGAGCCAGTCACATCAGCCTGAAACACAGGGAGTTTGCAATCATGAAGCGCGAAGGTCAGGATTCGACGATCAACGGGCGGCTCGCGGGAACGCTGGCGGCAGTCGCGGTGGCCGCATCGCTATTGGCTGTCCCTGCACAGGCTGAGCTTGTCAGCCTGGGGCAAGCGACGGCGACCAGCCTGACTTTCGGTCCGGTGTTTGCCGCGGTCGAACTTGGCTTCTTCAAGGAAGAGGACATCGAACTGCAGCACCTCAATTTCCAGGGCGCATCGGTCTTGCTGCCACAGCTCGCGAGCAAGGCCGTCACCATCGGGTTTCCGGGGCCGGACCCGCTGATCGCCTCGCGCCAGCCCGGCCGCAGCCCAATGCCGGTGAAGTTCTTCTACAACGCGGCCCGCGACTCGATCTGGGAGTTCCTCGTGCGCGAGGACAGCCCGCTGAAGAAGCTCGCCGACCTGAAGGGGAAGGTGATCGGGGTGGGCGCGCTTGCGAACGCGAACGTGCCGATCACGCGGGCGATGCTCAGGGAGATCGGCCTCGACGGGACCAAGGACTATTCGTTTATGGCGATCGGCGTTGGCGGGCCAGCCTTTCGGGCCACGCTGAACAAAGACGTCGACACCTACAACACTTTCGACACCAACATCGCCGCCTTCGAAGTCAGCGGGGCGAAGCTGCGGCGGCTGCCGATCGAGCAGAAGTACAAGGACCTGTTCTCCAACGGCTTCGCCACCCACGAGGACACCATGCGCACCAAGCCGAAGCTGATCGCCGGCTTCGGGCGCGCGTTCACCAAGGGCGTCCTCGTCTGCGAGGTGAACCCCGACTATTGCATCCGCACGTTCTACAAGCACAACCCGGCGCTGAAGAAGAGCGGCGCGAGCGAGGACGAAATTCTCACCAGCGGGCGCCACATCCTCGCCTCGCGCATGGGGCGCTACGTCGCCTTCCCGAAGGGCCAGCCGCGCCGCTTCGGCGAGTACGCGGAGAAGTCATGGAAGGATTTCGTCATCGCGTTGCATGAGGGTGGCGAATTGAGCACGCGCGAAGTCGATGTCTCCACGCTCTATACCAACGCCTTCGTGCCGGAGTTCAACCGTTTCGACGCGGCGAAGCTGCAGGAGATGGCCAAGTCGCTGAAATGACGCAAGGCCGCGTACTCGAGGTCGCCGGGCTGGCGGTCGTCTACCAGTCGAACCGCGAGCCGCAGCGCGCCGTGGAGAATTGCGACATCTCGGTGGGCGCGGGGGAATTCGTCTCCATCATTGGTCCCTCGGGTTGCGGCAAGTCGACCCTGCTCAGCGTAGTCGCCGGTCTGCTCGAGGCGACCCGCGGCCGCGTGTCGATCCTCGGCAGCGAAGTTCGCGGCCCTCGTCCCGAAGTCGGCATGGTGTTCCAGCGGCCAACGCTGCTGCCCTGGATGAACGTCATCGAGAACGTGCTGATCCCGGTACGCGCGCTGGGCCGCAACGTCGAGGCGCACCGCCAGCAAGCGCAGGACTTGCTGAAGCTCGTCGGACTGGGGACGCACGCGCGGCACTATCCCCACGAGCTCTCGGGTGGCATGCAGCAGCGGGTGGGCCTTGCGCGGGCCCTGATCCACGATCCGGGGCTGCTGCTGATGGACGAACCGTTCGCCGCGCTGGACGCGATGACGCGCGAGCGCATGTCGCTCGAGCTGCAGGACATCTGGATGGCACGCCGCAAGACGGTGCTCTTCATCACTCACAGCATCCCCGAGGCGGTTTTCCTGTCGGATCGCATCGCCGTGATGACGCCCTCGCCCGGTCGCATCGAGCGCGAGATCGCCATCGATCTGCCCCGGCCGCGGCGCGTCGAGACCCTGGCGTCACCCGCGTTTGCCGCGCTCTGCGGGGAGATCCGCGAAACCTTCAATGCCCTGGCCGGGGAGCACGCATGAAAGACCGCGTCACCTCGTTCATCTTTCCCGCGCTGTCGCTGCTCGGGCTCGTGGCGTTATGGCATTTCTCGATCGACCTGTTCGCCATCCCGGACTACCTGCTGCCGCGACCCTCCGCCGTGATCAGCCACCTGAAGACCGGCTACATCGATGGCGTATTCTGGCCGCATTTCGCCTTCACCCTGCAGTCGACTATCACGGGATACCTGCTGGGCTGCGTTTCCGCGATCCTCGTCGGTGCCGTGCTGGCCGAATCGCGCACCTTCGAGAAGTGTTTCTACCCTTTCATCATCGCGCTGCAGTCGATGCCGAAGGTGGCGCTTGCGCCGCTCATCATCGTCTGGTTCGGCTACGGCGCCGCGTCCAAGGTCGTGATGGTCGCGCTCATGTGCTTTTTCCCGCTGTTCGTCAACACGGTGGTCGGCATCCGGCAGACCGACCGTCAGCTCGTCAGCATGATGCAGTCGTTCTCCGCGCCGGCGTCGTTGGTCTTCTTCCGCGTGAAGCTCTACGCCGCCGCGGGCCACATCTTCGCCGGCCTGCAGATCTCGATCGTGCTCGCCCTGATTGGCGCGGTGGTCGCGGAGTTCGTCGCATCGTCGAAGGGCATCGGGTGGCTGATCCAGTCCTCTCTCGCGAACTTCAACACCGCGCAGATGTTCGCCGCCCTGCTCAGCCTCGTTGCCATCGGTCTGGTCGGAACCCAGACGATCCAGTTCCTGCACCGCCGGGTCGTATTTTGGGAGCAGGCCGCGCCCATGACTGCGCTTCCCGAATAGAGTCCGCCGCCGGTGAGCGCAGCTTTCTTCCGACCGCGCAGCCTTGACGAGGCGCTGCAGGCCATGGCCGACGGTACGGCGATGCCGCTCGCGGGCGGCACGGACATCCTTCCGGGGTGGGCGAACGGCGCCTCTCGGCGGCCGCTGATCGATCTTTCCGGCGTGCCGGATTTCGCCGGCCGCATCGACGAAGACGCGCACGGATGGTCCTTCGGTGCGTTGACGACGTGGAGCCAGCTGGCCGCTGCGCCGCTGCCTCCGTACTTTGATGCCGCGAAGCAGGCGGCACTTGAAGTGGGCGGCCGCCAGATCCAGAACCGCGCTACGCTGGTCGGCAACCTGTGCAATGCTTCGCCGGCCGCGGATGGCGTGACCGCACTAATGTGCCTCGATACAGTGGTGCAATTGCGTTCGCTGCGCGGGTCGCGCTCGGTGGCGCTGGCCGATTTCGTCACCGGGAACCGGCAGACCGTCAGGGCTGCAGACGAACTCGTCACCGGCCTGGCGGTCCCGCGTCGAGGCCAGGACGCACGCAGCATTTTCCGCAAACTGGGTGCGCGGCGCTACCTGGTGATCTCGATCGCGATGGTTGCCGTGCTGCTCGAAGGTTCGAGGCGCGAATTAAAGCGCGCAGCGATAGCGGTGGGTTCCTGCAGCGCGAGGCCGATGCGCGTGACGTCTCTCGAACGCGAAATCGCCGGGCGAGACGCGGCGTGTCTTGCCGCCGCTGCCGGCGCCGCTTTACCCGAGCTGGCGCCGATCAGCGATGTGAGGGCCACATCCGCCTACAGAACGCATGCAGCGCGCACGCTCATCGCCGGTGCGGTCAGTGATTGCGCGGCGCTGCTACCGTGAGGACACGATGATTCTGATGAACGTGAACGGGGCCGAGCGGCAGGTCGAGGTCGCGCCGGATACACGGCTGAGCGGCGTGCTGCGCGATACGTTGGGGCTCACCGGAACCAAGATCGGTTGCGACGCGGGCGATTGCGGGGCCTGCACCGTGCTGCTGGACGGCGAACAGGTTTGCGCTTGCCTGGTACTGGCCGGGCAGGCCGAGGGCTACGCGGTGACGACGGTGGAAGGCCTGCAGTCGCGGCCGCTTGCGGCCGCGTTGCAGAGGGCGTTCCTCGCGCACGGCGCGGCCCAGTGCGGAATCTGCACACCCGGCATGCTGATGGCGGCAACCGACCTCGTCGAACGCAACGCGAGCCCCACCAAAACCGAAGTCGAAGATGCATTGGGCGGCGTGCTGTGCCGCTGCACGGGCTACGTGAAGATTGTCGAGGCGGTTCTCGACCACGCGTCCTTCCATGACGGCGCGGTCGTCAAGGCGGGCATGGGCTGGGTCGGCGAACGGCTGGTCAAGGTCGACGGCCAGCGCAAGGTCGATGGCACGGAGAAATTCGGCGCCGACCTTGTGCCCGATGGATGTCTCGAGCTGCGCGCCGTGCGCTCGCCGCACGCGCACGCGCGGTTCCACTTCGGTGACCTCGACGCGTTCGAACTCGCACATCCCGGCGTGAGCGTGTTCATCGCCGGAGATGTGCCGGGAAACAATTCCTTCGGCGTGTTTCCCAGTCACCGCGACCAGCCCGTGCTGGCTGATGGTTACATCCGCTACCGCGGCGAAGCAGTGGCGGCGCTGGTCGGACCTGCTGCCCTCGTCGATGCGATCGCCGATGGCGACCTGCCGCTCGAGTGGACGCTTCTCCATCCGCTGTCCGGCATCGACGCGGCGCTCGAACCCGGGGCGGCACAACTGCACGAGCGCGCGCCTGGCAACGTGCTGGTGCAAGGTCGACAGGTGACCGGCGACGCCGCTGCGGCACTGTCGGCATGCGCTCATATTGCCGCACAGGAATTCGAGACCGGCTTCGTGGAGCACGCGTACATCGAGCCCGAGGCGGGCTACGCCGAGCGCAAGGGCGACCGGATCGAGGTGTTCGTCTCGACGCAGACGCCGTACATGGACCGCGGCGAGGTGGCCTGGGTGCTGGGCATACAGCCCAGCCAGGTGCGGATCATCCCCTCCGCGATAGGAGGAGGTTTCGGCGGCAAGATCGATATGGCCGTGCAGCAGCTCGTGGCCGTCGCGGCCTGGACGCTGGGTAAGCCCGTGCGCTGCGTATTCACGCGAGGCGAGAGCATCGCCGCCACCGTGAAGCGGCACCCGGCACGGATGCGGGCACGCCTCGGATGCGATGCCGCCGGCACGCTGCAGGCCTTCGAGTTCCATGCCGACTTCAACACCGGTCCTTACGCGTCCTGCGGCTCGATCGTGGCGAACCGGGTGCCGATCCACGCCATGGGGCCGTACCGCGTGCCGGCGGTGAATTGCACAACGCGCGCCGTATACACCAACGACTCGATTGCCGGCGCTTTCCGCGGATTCGGGGTGCCGCAGGCCGCCATGGTTCACGAGGCGCTGATGGACGAACTCGCCGACCGCGCGGGCATCGACCGCCTGGAGTTCCGGCATCGCAATGCGCTCAGGCCCGGCGATCGGACTGCGACCAGCCAGCAGCTCGGTGAAAGCGTCGGCATGCGCGAATGCCTGGATGCCCTGCGCCCTTACTGGCAGGCGGCGCTAGCGGATTGCGACGCGTTCAACGCGAAAGGCGGCGTATATCGCCGTGGCGTAGGGATCGGTTGCATGTGGTACGGGATAGGCAACACCTCGCAGCCGAACCCATCGAGCATGCGCGTGGCGCTGGCGCGACACGGACGCTTTGTTCTCTTTAGCGGCGCCGTGGATATCGGGCAGGGGGCGAGCACGATCCTGATGCAGGTTTGCGCCGAGGCGTTGGGCGTCCCGGTCGCCGACATCGACCTGGTCAGCGGCGACACCGACCTGACGCTCGATGCGGGCAAGAGTTCCGCGTCGCGCCAGGCCTTCATTTCCGGCAATGCCGTGCGCTTTGCGGCCATGGACCTGCGCCGCAAGCTCCTGCGCTATGCGGAAGCGGGTGATGCCGCGTGCATGCGGCTGGAGGGGGATGCCATCGTGTTCGAGGAAGGCGCCTCACGGTATCGGCTCGCGATCGACGACATGGTGGCCGAAGAGGGTGAACTGGTGATGGTCGGCACAGGTCATTTCGATCCGCCGACCACGCCGCTCGACGAGAACGGCGCCGGCGTACCGTACGCGACCTACGCGTTCGCGGCGCAAATCGCCATCGTGGAGGTACACCTCGCCTTGGGCACCGTGTCGGTAAAGCGCATCGTGGCTGCGCACGACGTCGGCCGCGCCATCAATCCGACGCAGGTGGAGGGGCAGATCCACGGCGGCATCGCGCAGGGCATCGGCCTCGCGCTGATGGAAGAGCACCTGCCGGGCCGCACCGAGAACCTGCACGACTACCTGATCCCGACGTTCGGCGACATCCCGGACATCGACATCATCCTCATCGAGAAGCGCGAACCTCTCGGACCGTACGGCGCGAAAGGCATTGGCGAACCCGCGCTGATCCCGACCGCACCCGCGATTCTGAATGCCATCCATCATGCGACGGGCGTGCGCCTGGAGCGCATCCCGGCGACACCGGACCGCGTCTGGTCCGCCCTGCAGGGGAGAAACACATGATCATCGACGTCGCGGCCCTCGACAGAGACGAGGTCTACAAACTCCTGGTCGGCGCGGTGGTGCCGCGGCCGATCGCGTGGGTCACGACGCTGAATGCGCTGGGCCGAGTCAACGCCGCACCGTTCAGCTGCTACACCTTCGTCTCGAGCGCACCGCCGCTGCTCGCCGTCAGCGTCGGCAGGCTGCGCGGAGAGCTGAAGGACACCGCTCGCAATGCACGCGAAGGCGGTGATTTCGTGGTGAACGTGGCCGATGCTTCACTGGTCGGTCCGTTGCACCAGTCCTCGGCGGAGTATGCGGCGGACGTCAGCGAGGTCGAGATGCTTGGCCTCGAGACGATTCCTTCGATTGCGGTGCGCGCGCCGCGCATCGCCATCGCCCCGGTGGCCATGGAGTGCCGGTATGACCGCATCATCGAGTTCGGAGCGCAACGCTCCCAGCTCCTCATCGGCGAGGTGCTGCGATTCCACGTTCGGGACGACCTGTACCGCGATGGAAAAATCGATTCCGTCGCCCTGTCGCCCCTCGGCCGCCTCGGCGGGCCGCGCTATACGACCCTTGGCAAGATAATCACGATGCCGCCAGCGTCCCCGGGTAATCCGGTGAACGGTTAGGAGAATGAATCTCTTCCCTCTTCGCGCTTCGCGCTGCGTTACGCGATGTCTGGGACCGGATGGCAGGTGATGGGGATGACCGCGTTTCGCGGCCAGCTGGGGTGCGGCCGATTCGCGAAGGCCTGATGCTGCCATCTTTTGCCTGAGGGCTGCGTGGATATCGTCACTCCATACCCCTTGTCGTTGCGGGAGCGTACTGTGTACCGCGACGCGGTTCTCAGCCATAAGAGCGGGTGGATTCATGCCGGCAAGAACGTTACGATGAGGCATGGGACGTACCGGTTCGAACGGAACGGACGAAAACCGGCATCGATGCGAAGGTAAACACGCCCGGCCGGCGATGGAGGGATGCGTGAACGGAATCGATCAATTGACGCTTAAGGCGCAGGACCGCGCGGCGATTGCCGAAGCCGTCGCCTTGCTGCGCGCCCGCTTCGCGGCTGAATCGGTAACGTTGTACGGATCGAAGGCGAGCGGCACAGACGACGTGGAATCGGACATTGACCTGCTGGTGTTGACGTCCCGCGCGCTTGATTGGCGAGAGCGAACGCAACTGACCGAGGCATTGTTCGAGATCGGTCTGGCGCATGACGTGGTCATCAGCCCGCTCGTGGTGCCCGCGGTCGAGTGGGCAGAGGGCCGCATTTCAGTGCTGCCGATTCACGAGGTTGTCGCGAGGTCGGGCATTCTGTTATGACGCGAGACGCGGCTCGGCGCGCGGTAGCGGAATATTGGCTGGGCCGCGCGGATGCGGCGCTTTTGTCGGCGGCGTCCGAACTCACGGCGGGGGGTTTTATTTTGCGGCGAATCGCGCTTACTACGCCGCATTTTACGCGGCGAGCGCCGTGCTGCTTTCGGCAGCCCGCAAGTTCGTCAAACATTCCGGTGTTCGTGCTGCCGTGCATCGGGATCTGGTCAAGCCAGGGCTGCTCGAAATCGCATCGGGTAAGGCCTATGACCGCCTGTTCGAGGCGCGACAGGCGGCCGATTATCTGGAGCTGTTCGAACTCGAGCAGGCGCACGCTGCCGAGCTGGTTGATCTCGCACAGAGCTTTGTCGATAAAATGCGGCGGATGTACGCCGCTGGAGTCGAATGACCGTCGCCAGCCCAAGCCTGCTCTGGCAACGGATCGCGCAAGGCGCTTTCATGCACCGGTGCCGGGCCTCGTGTTCTACAAGAGCAGCAGATGTTTTTCCTTCGCGACCGGCACCGTGCTGAGGGCGACGCGATGATCGAGCGTCGCCAGGCAACCGCTGTGCGCGACCGCAAGCGCAAGCAGGTAGACATCGGTGATCTGGTTGTGCCCGAGCACGCGGCCCCAGTTGACCAGGGACTTGCTGCGCAATGACACGTCGTCCGGCCAGAATTCATGGTCGTGGCGGCCGCAGATCTCCTCGAGTTTGTCGCGCACTGCCTGAAACCCGGCGGGTCCGAAGGCTGAATAGCCCGGCAGATTGAGCACGCGCAGGACGCCGTTCTCGATCAAGGGACAGGTCGCGATCCGAAGCCTCGGGCGGTTCATGAGCGCGAGCGCCTTGTGATTGTGGACATGGGCCTCGTCCAGCAAAGCCACCCAGATGTTTATATCCAGCAGGATCCGGGCCGGCATCAAATACCTTCTTGATCCATCAGCCGCCGCACATGGTCCGACGTGATGACTTCATCGCGCGCAGGCAGCAAACCGTACGTGCTTCTGCAGCGACCGGCGGCCGTGCGAGGATGCTGTTGCGCCCGTATGCCCTCGCGCAACAAGTCGGAAACCGCCGCACCCAACGATATGCGCCGATTCTCCGCGTGGCGCCGGGCGTGAAGGAAGACGTCGTCATCGATCGCGAGGGTGGTACGCATGAATTTTCACTCCGGGACGAGTTGGCATCAAAACATCATTTTATCATCAACGCGTCAATTTACTAGCGAGTGGAGGAGGCAACGATGGAACGGCACGTCATACACACGAACAAGGTCCCGCCGGCGCGCGTCCCGCTGTCGCAGGCGATCCGGATGGGCGAGTGGGTATTTGCCTCGGGCCAGCTCGGCATGGACCCGAGGACCGGACGCCTGGTCGAAGGCGGGATCGGGCCCGAGACCCGGCAGGTCTGCCAGAACCTCAAGGCGGTGCTCGAAGCGGCCGGCTCGTCGCTCGAGAAGGTCGCCAAAGTCACCATCTACCTGGCCGACCTCGCTGAACTCATGCCGATGAACGCGGTTTTCAGCGAATACTTTCCCAAGGACCCGCCGGCACGCACGACGTTTCAGGCGGCGGGCCTCGTGGCCGGCGCGCGCGTCGAGATCGAGGCGATCGCGGGCATGTAGGTGCGTACGATTCAGTCGGCGATGGCGGCTATTCGATTGCCCGGTCGGGGCGCGCATGGTGCTCGACGCGCTGGAGTTGGCGCAATTTGAACAAGATTAGTAAAAAAGCATCAGACCAAATCTCCCTATTCCTGTTCTGCCCGGGCAGCCCTGCCGCTCACTTACTCTGCGACCTTTGCCGACAGGAACAACAACAGCGGGTTATCCGGAGATGCCGAGAATCCGAAGCGCTGGTAGTACACCGCCGCCTTCTCGTCGATGGCATCGACGAACAGGCCTATGCCGCCGGCTTCCTTGTATATTCGCCGCGCACGGCCAAGGGCATCGACCAGCAGCAGCTTGCCCAGGCCTTTATCCTGAAATTTCCTCTCCACGGCCAGACGGCCCAAACGCACACCCGGAATGCGGCGCGGCAGTTTCTTGCGCCAAGCCTGCGGCAGGTGGCGGTTTTCGAGTTCGGCAAGGGTCAAGGCGAAGTAGCCGCAGATGCGGTCCGGCATTTCCTCGGCGGTCGCGACGAAGGTCTTTGAAAGGCCTTTGTCCTGATGCTGATGCGCAACCCGCCGCAGCCAGTCATTCAGTTCCTGGCGGCCGCAGTCGAACCCCTCCCGGTCATGGTTTCCAGTTAAAGGAAGTACCTGCATCGTCTCGCTTAGCCTTCTCGTATAGCTTCAGGGCGGCTTTTAACTTGGCGTTGGGCTTCCCCGGGTTTTCCATCAGATCAAGCAGCCAACTCCAATCGCGAGGCGACAGACGTATGACATCTTCCCGCTCGATAATGGCTTGGGCTTCCTTCAACGCCGACTGCACCAGAAACTGATTGACCGTGGCACCGCTCAATTCGGCAGCGCGGCACAACGTCAAATAAACCTCACGCGGGACGCGAGCGCCGATGCGGTCTTGCTTGGCAATAGCCGATCCCATCATCTTCTCCTTCCATTCAATCGAAGACCCAATGTATCACTGTCGCCAAAATGGCGCCAACACCTTTGATGGCAGGTGTGTCTTCGAGCGGTAGATGACCGTGCCGCTCGCAGCGTCATAGGCAGAAGTAGCGTGTCTTGCACGAGCAGGCCAGCAGGAACTCATGGCTGCAGGTATCCGTTTATCGCCGTGGCTTTTTGCGTACGGCGAACTTCGTGCGCGCGGCCACGGCCTCGTCGCTGCGCGCGGCCAGTGCGAGCTGGTCCCGTGCCATGAACGAGGCCACCCGGTTCAGGGCATTGGAAGTGACGTTGATCGCTTCCTTGCTCATCTTCACCGCGGTGTCGGGAAGCTCGGCGATGCGCGTTGCGAGCAGGCGCGCTTCGGCATACGCCTGTCCGTCGGCGGCGAGGTAGTCGGCGAGGCCGAAATCGACCGCGTCCTGCCCGCCCAGCTTGTCGCACAGGATGATGGCGCGCTTGGCCTTGGCCGGGCCAAGCAGGCGCACCAGCCGCGGCAGGGCGCCCCACGAGAGCGGGATGCCCAGCGCGATCTCGGGCAACCGGAAATAGCCCGAAGCAGCGATCACCCTGAAGTCCGTGCACACGGCCAGGGCGGTACCCCCGCCGATGCAGTGGCCTTCGACCGCGCAGATCGTCATGGCCGGGATGTCCTCCCAGGCCTGGCACATGCGCTCGCCGATGTAGGGCAGGGCGCGCTGCTCGGCGATGCCCGCCTTGTCGAGGTTCCAGCGCTGCGGGTCCTTGAGGTCTGCGCCGGCGGTGAAATTCGGGCCGCTGGCCGCGAGGATCACCGCGCGCACGCCGGGCTGTTCCTGCAATTTGCGCGCCGCATCGGTCAGGCGCGTCATGAGCTCGATCGACATGACGTTGCGCACTTCGGGGCGGTTGATGCGCACGGTCCAGATGCCGTTGCGGTTGCTGACCTGCAGTATTGCGCTCATTCGATTGCTCCTGTTTGAAGAACCGCTACTACACTATAGCCACCTGGCCCGAAGGGATAAAAACACAAGGGGGACAAATGAAGGGAATCCAGATGCTGTGCCGAGGGGCGCTGCTCGTGTTGTGCGCAATCCAGGCCGTACCTGTTGGGGCGCAAACCGCGCCGTGGCCGTCGAAACCGGTGCGATTGATCGTAGGTTACCCGCCCGGCGGCGGCACCGACCTTACCGCGCGGCTGGTGGCCGACCGCCTGTCGCCCGCCCTGGGGCAGCCGATCATCGTCGAGAACCGGCCCGGCGCCGGCAGCAACATCGCCGGCGAGCTGGTGGCGAAATCCGCCCCGGACGGCTACACGCTGTTCGCTTCGGCCGGCGCCATGTCGACCAATCCGAGCCTGTACCCGAACATGGCCTTCGACCCGATCAAGGACTTCGCGCCGGTGATCGGGCTTGCGCTGTTGCCGAACGTCATCGCCGTGAACGCCGCGCTGCCGGTCAACAGTCTCCAGGAACTGATCGCCTATGCCAAAGCCAACCCGGCCACCGCGGCCTGCGCGTCCTCCAGCGTGGGCAGCACGGGACACCTGTCGTGCGAGCTCTTCAACCTGCAGACCGGCACACGCTTGCTGCACGTGCCGTACAAGGGCAGCGCAGGCGCCGCTGCGGCGGTGATGGCCGGCCAGGTGCCGGTACTGTTCGACCAGATTCCGGCCCCGTTGCCGCACATCAGGAGCGGCCGGATACGCGCCATCGTGCTGACCGGCCCGAAGAGGAACGCGAACCTGCCTGACGTCCCGACTACTGACGAATCGGGGCTGCCCGGCTTCCACGCGAACACCTGGGTGGCGGTGTTTGCGCCGGCGGGCACGGCGGGCGCCATAGTGGCGCGCCTCAATGCCGAGATCGACCGCATCCTGCAGGCGGCGGATTTGCAGCAGCGCTTCAACTCGATGGGCATGGAGGCGATCGGCGGCACGCCCGAGAACCTCTCGCAGTTGCTCGCCGCCGATACCGCGAAATGGGCGCGGGTGATCAAGGCGGCCGGGGTCAAGCTGGAGTAATGCCCCGGGTTACTTCTTCGCCATTCGGATCTTGCCCGGGGACCTGTGCCCGGGGCGAAAGCGACTTCGTGACCGGGCAGGTGGTGGTGGTGGACGGCGGCTCGGTGATGCACTGAAATACTGCCATCTTTTGCCTGAGGGCCTCGTGGATATTGACTCTCCGGTCGAAATGCTGCCAACCTGAAAATGGGGTCAGAGCCCAATTGTCCTAACGAAACGGATCTGGATGTCGGACCAGGAGCAATACATGCCGCCGGCCAGGTCGGCCAGATCCTGGGGTGCCGGATGGTCGGCATCGCCGGCGCGCCGGGCAAATGCAGGTACGTGGTCGATGGCCTGGGGAACGCGGTACAGTCGCTGGGCCTGCTGTTCAGCGGAGGCGACACCGGCAAGCTGCTGGTGCAAATCGGCGCAGAGGTCACCTTGGTACCGGCACCATCAAAGAGGACTTCGCATGCCCAGCACAGTCGAGAAGCTGATCCGCAACACCGTCAACAAGGGTGTGATGAAGATTGCCGCGTTCAACCGCGGGCGGTTGCCGGCACTGGAGAAGCCGCATCCGTTTCTAACCGGGATCCATACCCCGATGGACCGCGAAGTGACGCTCGATGCGCTCAAGATCGAGGGGACGATCCCGCCCGGGCTCGATGGCCTGTATGTGCGCATCGGGCCGAACCCGGTGAAACCGCCCAACCCGGCGGCGTATCACTGGTTCACGGGCGATGGCATGGTGCATGGCGTGCGCCTGCAGGCCGGCCGCGCGCTCTGATATCGCAACCGCTGGATCCGGTCGACCGCGGTCAGCGCGGCACTCGTGGTGGCGCACGAGACCATGTTTGCGCAGAGCACCCAGGGCCCGGACTCGAAGAGCGTGATGTTCGAGCGCTGGAGCATCGACCCGGCGGCGCGCAGCGTTGCGAGAAAGGTAATCGATCCTCTTGCGCAGGAATTCCCGCGCATGGACGAGCGCCTGCTCGGCCGGCCCTATCGCTATGCCTACAGCGTACCGCTCGCACGAGACGACGCGGCGTTCATCTGCGCGACCCATCTCATCAAGCACGATCTCGAGACCGGCAAGCGTGAGGTGCACGAATTCGGCGCGCAGCGCTACCCCGGCGAGTTCGTGTTCGTGCCCGAAAGTCCGCAATCAGCCGAGGACGAAGGCTGGCTGATGGGCTATGTTGTCAACACCGCCGAGCAGACCACCGCCCTGGTGATCATCAACGCCCGGGATTTCGGCGGCCGGCCGCAAGCGGTCATCACCATCCCGCACCGCGTGCCGCCCGGGTTTCATGGCAATTGGGTGGCGGCCTGACCGGTCGCGGAGAATACTAAAGGCGAGGGCATCCGACTCCCTCGCCAAGTGGCTGTTCGCCGGATTTGTAATGGGCGCATCCGTGTTGATGCGGCCGACCCTGGCGCCGTTTGCCGCAGGCGCCCTAGAATGGCTTGTTGCATTCGGTGAAGGTTCCTCAAGACAGAACATGGTCTTCGCGCATTTGCATGAAATCGGCGGCACGCCATTCGCCACGGGCGCGTTTGTTGTACCCGGGATTATTTTTCTCGCCCAGGCGCGACAAGTTTTTAGTGCGCTGAAGCGCGAAGAACGGCGCAGAAGAAGGCGGAGCCGGCGCGCATGACCGAGCGCATCATCTACGCGATTCTCGCACTGGCGCTGGCGGCGCTGGCAGCCGTGTTCGCCTTCGGGGCGCATGAAGACTATGTCGAACACGTTCGTTATAGCGACTTTGATGCCTGGATCCAGTCGCCGGGCAGGCTGCAATCGTTGCGACTGCGGCAGGTAGTCGACAAGTCGCATCGGCCGTACCGCGTCGATTGCGAATATACCTTTGAGTTCGCGGGTCAGGTCCATGCCGGGAGTCGGTTCGAACTGCGGAACCGTTCTTACGCGACCGTCGAAGAGGCGAAAGCCATGGTGCATTCGGCCCTGGGCGAGATCGACCATTCACGGTGGCGCCCGGTGCGGCGTGATCAGCTTGTTGATTGGACCCTGGACACCGCTGGCATTGGTTTGCCGGTGCGGCATTCTGCTCGCGATCCCCTGGGTTCATCCCTGACCGCTACGCCGCCGTCACCCGCATGGATCAATTGGTTCGTCATCGCAGTGCAATTGCTTGGCGCCTTGCTGACTGGCCTGGCGTCCCCAGTCATGGTGGTGGCTATCTTTCTGAACCGCCCCAAGTTGCCTTCCGCGGAAGAAATTGCGATGGGTGATCCCACGCTGCCTCTGGTTCCATTTCTGCTGCGCGATGCCTATGCCAACCGCGTCGACGCAGCGCTGCTTGCCGCGCAGCAATTGCGCGAAGCCGAAGGGGACTCTGAAGCGCTGGAAAATGTGATGCGCACTTTGCGGGCCGAGCTGCAAGCCGCGCGATCGGACAAAATGCGGCTGCGTCGCCGGCGGCTTGATCTGCATGGCAGACTCAATCCCAAGGGCGACCCGCCGCTGCGCGATACCTTCTCCAGCGAGGTGGCGGCGGTTGATGCCTATGTGCAGGCGCACCTTTCCCGCCGCGATCCGGATCGCAGCTAATCCGGTAGTGAGTTATTGCTACTGTAGTAAACCACTGAATTCAAGACCTGAGCTTCCTTGCTGTGACCTGCATATTCCTTGCCCGCTGAGCCGCTTTGCCAACGACAACGCGTAAGCCGGCAAGCGGAACAGCATCCCCGGGTCGTTGATCGGCGCGTAGGGCAGGCCAATGGCCTCTTAACAGGGTTCGCTTGCGCGCTTCAGGACAATAGCGTTTCGGCCAGTGCAGGCCGGGTCAGCTGCTCGATCCACCACTTGAGCGCGCGGCCGGTTTCGCCGGAGCGCCAGGCGATCGTAAGACGCAGATTGCATTGCGTGTGGATGAAGATGTGCTTACCTGGTACAGACAGCAAGGCGCCGGCTACCAGACGCGCATGAATGCAGTGTTGAGCGAGGTCCGCGGCCGGGGCCTGTGGATCGCCTTCGAACTGGTGGACGACACGGGGGCGCCCGATGCGCCTCGCGCCGCCCGTATATCGAAGCTACTGCGTGAGAGTTGCGTCGTGATGGGCGGTGGCGGCTACTCGGGCAATGTCTTGAAGATTGCGCCGCCTCTGGTAATCGACGAAAACGATCTCAAGGAAGGCCTGCACAAGATCGTCGAGGCGATGCGCGCGGGCTGATCACAATGATGACCGACGCAAACGTCAATGTTACGCAACGTACCCTGCGGCATACTTCCTGAGATTCGCGCGTCACCCTGAGCATTTCTCGATCGCGGACGCTCGCGGCACTGTTGAGAGACAAGGGCACACTCGCATTCCGCCTGTCAACCCGCGTGGATGCTGGGATTCGGCCAGTTCGACTTTGCGAGTTATCCCCAAATTTACCCCCGCCACGAACAGGCAACGCAATAGTCACGCGGCAGGCATGGCCTCAAGTTGCTCCGCGGACTTCATCAGACCTTTCAGGATCGCATCGAGCACGTGCTGCGGAAATTCCTTCGGCAGATCCTTCTGGGCCGACGCGATGACGGCCGGCGTCGCGGCCAGAATATCCTGGATCAGCGGCTCCGCGGTTTCACCCACGCCGCATTGTGCAGCCATGGCGTTGAAGTGTCTGCGCTGGATGTTCTTCAGCAAGTAGTGCTTGTTCTTGCCGCGCACCGACATCGCGAGCTTGGCGTTGTGCCATGAAATCTTGTTGGGGCCCTCGCCCATGATGGGCCAGATTGAGAGGACATCGTAGAGCGGCGTCAGTTGAAAACGGCCCTGGCTGAGAATACGGATACTGAAGTTCTTGGCGTGGCCGTCAGTGGCCGCGAGCATCCAGAACAGTATTTGAGCTTTCAGCAAGCACGCCAGATCGGCATCGCGGCTGACCGATCCTCGCAGAATCCGCGCAATGTCGAGCAAGCCCGGTCCGCGATCGCTCTCATACTTCATCGAGGATGGCGTGGCGGTAGCCTGGCAAAAATCCTCCTGAACGAGGCGCAGCCAGTACTTCCGGCTCGAATGGAGCTGCCGGTCGAATCGCTCCACCACCAGCACCTTCTGCGAACCGAACCGGCCGATCTCGCAACTTGCGACAGGCAGCCCGTATGCGCGCAGAATTCGTGCGCACAGCCATTCGTTCTCCACGGAGGTGCGCATGTTGGCCTGCATCCCGCCCACCAGTCCGAGCGGCAGCTTGAAGATGTGCGTCGTGGGCGTGGCGCCCAGCGGCCGGCACCACCTGCCGCCGTGTTCCAGGAAGGCGGTTTTTTCCTGAGCACCCGCAATTGATATGCGGAAGTCATCGTCCGCAGGGTGTGCCGCGATCGACGCTGGCGCTACGGTCTGAATCAGTGCCCGCTCGACCTCGGCCTCCGAGAGCGGCGCCGCATCGATTGTATGCACGTCCCTGGGTTGGTCGTCGGATGCGAGCAACTGCACCGCGCCGACACAATCGCGCCCGATCGCGGCAAGAAGGTCGAATGCGTCGCGCGATTCGGTATGAAAGCGATCCTGGACACGTTTGCGAATCAGATCGGCGTCGGGCAACAGATTGTCGAAATAGCACTCGACGGGCCGCCCTTTGATCGAGCCACGGTCAAGACTGAACGGCAGGGATAGCGACAGCGGGCGCCCTTCCTCCGACTCGACCCAGGTCGAGTCATATTGGAACTCCGTCTCACCTCGGGCTGGAATACGCCACTCGCCGGCCAGCTTGCCGTTCACCCATACCGAGAGCGCGCGCGCATGAGATCTTCTGCCCATCCCTACCACTCCGTCTTGGATGAGGGCTGCGTAGGCGGCCGATCCTGGATGACCAGTTCCAGGCCGAGCAGATTGGCAAGTTCCAGAAGACGGTCGACAGTGAGCGTGCCGGGGTTCGCCTCGATCTCGGACAGACGGTTCTGACTGATCGCCAGCTTGGCGGCGAGCGCGCGTTGCGATAGCTTGGATGCACGCCTGCGCGTCGCGAGGATTTGTCCCAGCTGGGCGCCATGGGTCAGGATCTGTTTCATGCCTGTACACTTATCGGTATTAACGATAAATTAAATATATCGGTTAAGCCGATAAATGTCAAATATCGCTTCTGTCGATACTGACCTTGCCCCTGTTTGGCGCATCCCATAGCCGAGACCGTCATGCGGCTCGCTTTTCCTGATTAGCGAACCAGTGCCGCTCGAATTGCATCAGGACGCGCCGGCGACGATTGAAAGGGCGTGGTGTCTTCGTTCTGGTCCCCTGCAGCTTTCCTCCAGTTGGGCATTAAATTCCTAAGAGAACTGTGGATTTGTAGTCATTTAGCGGAAAAGTGATACAGTACTAAGAGTATTTAGTATTTGGTCTGTATTCGTATCAAAAAGGTAGGAAACTAAAAACTCTAAGGACTCGTTCATGCATATCCCTATCGCCAATCCGCAAGAAATTGGTCGGCTGATTCGTGCAGCCAGGAAAACTGCAGGCCTTCGTCAGGACGATACGGCCGGTGCCGTCGGTGTGTCCGACGTATCGTTAGGGCACATGGAAAAAGGCGCGCCCGGTGCACGGCTCGATCGCGTCCTGCGCGTCCTGCGCGAACTTGGCATCCAACTCCATGCCGATGTCAGCGATAGCGTCGCAACAAAATACGCCGAACTCTCGCGACCGAAAGTCATGCGTCCACGCTCCCGAAAACCCGATTCCCCGGATCCGACGTGAGCCGCCGTACGCTCCAAGCTTGGATCAATGAGCAAAACGTTGGCGTACTTCGAGACGAAAATGGCATCTGGTCGTTTGCATACAACCCTCAATGGGTGACCGCTCAAGATGGCTACGCTCTCTCCCCCGCCTTGCCAAGGCAACTCGATCCCATCGTCGACTCTGGCTCGAACCGACCGATTCAATGGTATTTCGACAACCTGCTACCCGAGGAAGGAGCTCGCGTTCTGCTGGCAAAGGACGCGAAGGTGGATGTCGCCGACGCGTTTGGACTACTCGAGTATTACGGTGCCGAGTCTGCCGGTTCATTGATACTCACGGCCGGGGCGCCGGAACCAGAAGATTCCGGCGAAAAACCGCTCCCCGACTCCGATCTTCAATCTCGCATCGAAAATCTGCCGACGATCTCGCTGTCCTCGGGAGCCGCCAAGCGAATGTCGTTAGCTGGTGCACAGCACAAGCTCCCTGTTATCTATCGTGACAACACAATCTTCGAGCCGCGCGGCAAAACACCCTCCACGCACATTCTGAAACCTGACCATCCAACTGGCGACTACCCACAAAGTGCAGTTAACGAATACTTCGTGATGAAATTAGCGGACGCATTGAAGCTCGGCGTCCCGAATGTATTCAGACGTTACGTTCCCGCCCCCGTCTACCTCATCGAGCGCTTCGATCGACGCCCCAAAGGACGCGGTATCGAGCGAGTGCACGTCGTTGACGCGTGCCAGGCACTGAACCTGGATCGAGAATTCAAATACCGTGAAGGAAGCGTAGAAAGATTACGAGACCTGGCCGAACGCTGCTCGGTGCCGGCAGCGGCAAGATTGAGCCTTTATTCCTGGCTCGTTTTCAACATGCTGGTCGGCAACAGCGACGCACACCTGAAAAATCTCTCTTTTGTCGTCACCGACAGGGGAATCCG
The DNA here is from genome assembly GCA_947482825.1 of Betaproteobacteria bacterium. Taxonomy (GTDB): domain Bacteria; phylum Pseudomonadota; class Gammaproteobacteria; order Burkholderiales; family SG8-39; genus SZAS-79. Next base: position 47,904 of record CANKMT010000025.1, read on the forward strand.
CCTGGCACCCTATTACGATCTGATTGCAGTGGGTGTTTACGACAGCCCTGCCTTTGGCAAGAACAATTGGCCCGGCACATTACTCCCATGGCAATTGTGTGGACGCACGACTTTCGGCGAGCTTACCCGGGCAACGATTCTGGAGGCCGCCGCCGTGCTTGGCATTCAAAGCGAAACGGCCAATCGCCTGCTAAATGCTCAACTCGGCCGAATTGGGGCACACGCTGACGAACTTCTCACTGCCGTCGAGGGCGAGAACACACGACTTGCAACTGAAAGGGGGGAACTTGCAGCGACTTTTGCTGGTGAAATGCGCTGCATGCGTGCAATCGCCAAAGCTGTCATCCGAGACATGGTTGCTAAGGTCAGCCAGTGACGATCATCATCATGATTACCTCGATCACGCCCAGCCGAAATCCCACCTCGCGATGCCCTGTTTCGTGGCGGACATGCGTTTCTCGCGCCGTGGTCAATTCTGATCGCGCGCCAACAAAGAGAGGGCAGATCGCGTTGCGGCGAAACGTTAGCTATGGGGTTGGTCTTTTGAGGGCAGCGGCCTCATGCGTACGCGACCGGGCTCGACGACCGAGAACTGTCCCGCCCAGTCCTTGCGCGCGCCGATGATGCCGGCTATGGCCGAGCCGACTTCGGCTGGAGAGGGCATCGGAAGGCGAAATAAAACAATGCCCGAAGTTGCGCGAAGTCCTGCACGCCAGGCAAGTTCGCCGAAGTCCTTGTCGAATGTCAGGAGGATGCGGTTCTCGCGCACGGCTCGCGCCAACACGTCCGGATCGAGACTGCCTGGCGCATCGGTGCGGACCCAGTCCAGATCGTGTCCGGCCATGCGAAGCGCGGCGACGGCGTCGCCGGGAAAGTTCTCGTCCGCGAGAAAGCGCACCGTCAACCGGCAATAGCGGGCGTAAGCGGATAGACCTTTTCAGATTGCAATGTTTCGCTGGCGTACTGAAGGCAGGCGACTATGTCTTCCTGCGTGACGCCCGGGTAATTGCGCAAAATGTCGGCATGCGTCCAGCCCAGGGCAAGCAAACCGACGATGAAATCCACGGACAGGCGCGTGCCCCGGATGACCGGCTTTCCGGTGAGCACCGCAGGGTTGATCTCGATTCGTTCGCTCCATCTCATGATCGGACTCCTCGTCTTTCGACACCGGACTGGTAAAGATTATCACCATTTCGCCTATCGACGCCCCGACGCTTGTCGAGCAGTTTGTCCGCAGCCTGAGCGAGAGACCCTCATCTCTAACGCCGCGTGATCAAGAAAGATCTCCATCCCTCCGACCTCACCGGCACGCTGGTGTACCTGTGCTCAGGCGAACGCGACTTCGTGGCCGTGCAGGTGGTGGTGGACGGCGGGTCGGTGAGGCACTGAAATACTGCCATCTTTTGCCCGAGGGCCGCGTGGATATTGGCTCTCCGGGGGAAATGCTGCCAGATTGAAGACAGGGCAAGTGCCCAATTCCCCGTGTCGTTGCCGGAGTGAACCGCGTGAACACGGCGCAGATCCCGCAGACGGACTCAAACGCCTAGAAGACCGCCGACCCCATCAGCGTGGTGCGCTGCATGAAGCGCGGCTCGTCGGGGCGGTAGTCGACGGTGAGAGCGTGCTGGGTGGACCAGTTGTCCCACATCACCACGTCACCCACCTGCCAGGAGTGGCGATAGACGGTCTCCGCGCGGCCGATGTACGAGAACAGTTCGTCCAGCAGCGCGCGCGACTCCACCGCCGGCAGGCCGACCACAGACAGGGTGAACCCTTCGTTGACGAACAGGCACCTGCGCTTCGTCTCGGGATGCAGCTTGACCATCGGATGCTCCACGTCGGGCATTCCGGCGCGGCGTTCCGGGCTGATGGTCACGTCCTGCCCGGCGGCCTTGCGCGAGGCGATGTAGCGATCCCAGAAGCGGTGCACGGCCTTGAGCAGCTCGATCTTCTGCTTCAGCGCCGCCGGCAGCGCGTCCCAGATGGCGGCGGTGCTGCAGAACAAGGTGTCGCCGAGCGCCTTGCCGTCGCGCACCGGGATTGTGTGCGACTGCATGATCGAGCCCCGGCTGGGGCGCGAGGTGTACGAGAGGTCGGCGTGCCAGTAGGCTCCGGCGTCCGGGATGGCGATCGGTTTTCCGTCGGCGTCCTTCAAGTTACCGATGCGATAAAGCTCGGGATACTCCGGGGAGACGTACTCGCGCAGTACATGGATCTCGAGCTCACCGAAACGGCGGCTGAACTCGACGTGGCGCTCGTCGGACATCTTCTGTCCGCGCAACAGAAGCACCGAGTGCTCGGCATAGGCCTTCTTCAGCCCCGCATAGGTGGCGTCGTCGAACTCCCGGGAGAGGTCGAGGCCGAGGATCTCGGCGCCGAATGTGTCGCTCAGCTTTCGAATCTGGAACATACGCACCGCCGCAAGAAACAGCCGTAGCAGGGAAGTTGCGGCGAGTCTACACTCGGCCTGCGCCATCCAGCGTCTTCAGAGGAGGGACCCCATGCAGCGTTTCGCTATGATGATGTGCGCCGCCTTGATGCTTGCGGCGTCGGCCACGCAGGCGCAGGACTGGCCCTCTAAACCGGTGCGCATCATCGTGCCGTATTCGGCGGGTGGAACCTCCGACGTGCTCGCGCGCATCATCGGGCAGCGCCTGGGTGAAGCCTGGGGCCAGCCGGTGGTGGTCGAGAACCGGGCAGGCGCGAACGGCAACGTGGGTTCGGATGTGGTCGCCAAATCCGCGGCCGACGGCTACACGCTGCTGCTCGGTACCTCGGGTTCGAACGCGGTCAATCCCTCGCTCTACAAGACCATGCCGTACGACGCGAAGCGCGACCTGGTCTACGCGGCGCCGATCGCCTCGACGGCGAACGTGCTGCTGGTGAACCCGGCGTCGCCGCACAAGACGCTGAAGGAGCTGCTCGACGCGGCCCGCGAGCAACCGGGCAAGATGACCTATGGCTCTTCCGGCGTGGGCAGCGTGCTGCACCTGTGCGGCGTGCTCGTCGCGCAGAAGACCGGCGTGAACTGGGTGCACGTGGCCTACAAGGGTACCGGCCCAAGCCTCACCGACCTGCTCGGCGGGCAGATCGCGAGCGTGTTCTCCAACCTGCCGGCGGTGGTACCGCAGATCCAGTCGGGGAAGATGCGCGCGCTCGCGGTGACCAGCGCCGAGCGCGACGCCAGCGTGCCCAACGTGCCGACGATGATCGAGGCCGGCATCGCGGATTACAACCTCAGCTCCTGGTTCGGCCTCTTCGTTCCCGCGGCGACGCCGCGCGAGGTGGTGCGCAAGCTCAACGCCGAGGTCGTGCGTCAGTTGCAGGTGCCCGAGGTGCGCCAGCGCCTGCTTGGCCTCGGGGCGGTGCCGTCACCAGTGGATGCCGACACGGCCAACCGGTTCTACCACGACGAACTCGTACGCTGGGCCGGCGTGGTGAAGGCCTCGGGAGCGACGGCGGACTAGGGGGCCGGTTCAGCGCGGCAGCCGCAGCGAGAACATCTCGGAGAACGGCCACGACGCGAACTGGCTGGCGACGCCGGCGCGCAGGGAGGGCGCGCGGTTCCGGTCGGTGAAATCATCTGGAGCTGTTCGAACTCGGGCAGGCGCACGCTGCCGAGCTGGTCGAGAAACGGTAAGTCGCGTGATGTTTGGTGAAAACTTCCCGCTCCCGCAGCTTTGGCGACCTCCGAGCCGACCCGTCATTGGGCGCGAGCAGTGGCGCGACGGCACCGTGCGTCTCGTTTGCCCGGTGGGCAGTTTGCGCGACTGCGTGTGGTCCTGGCGCCCGGGTCAGTCCGCCAGCGGCACGTTGCTCGGTTGCCGTGGTTGCCGCATCTGCCACGCGAGGTGTGCGAGCAGCGCCAGGATGACGATGGCGCCACCGAGCAGCGTTCGGCCAACCGGCACCTCGCCGTGCACCAGCCAGACCCAGATCGGGCCGAGCACCGGTTCGGCGGTACCGATCAGCGCCGCCACCGCCGCGGGCAGCAGGCGCACGCCGGTGACGAAAAACACCATGCCCAGCGCGAGATTGAGCGCGCCGAACACGAACAACCACGCCGCGTCGGCCGCGCCGACGCGCAACGAGCCGGCAAACAGGAAACCGACGACCAGCGTGATCAAGGTGCCCAGGCACACCGCCGGCATCATGCGCACGTGGGCGTTGCGCCGTGTCAGCACGGTGGCCAGCGAGAAAGCCAGGGCGATCAGCAGCGCCAGTCCGTCGCCCACCGGCGACACGCTGCCGTCGAGCGAATTGGACACCATGACGGTGATGCCGGCCATCACGGCGGCGATGGCGATCCACGTCCCGGCCGAGACCCGTTCGCGAAACAGCACGAACATCATCAGCGCCGCGAACAACGGCGCGCCGGCCTGCATCAGCAGGATGTTGGCCACCGTCGTATGCGACAACGCGACGATGAACGACGTCGACGCGGTCGCGAAACACAGGCCGACGCCGATACCGGCCCAGCCCATGTCGCGGAACAAGGCCGCCGTGCCGCGTACGCCGTGGCGGCGGAGCATGAAAGCCAGCAGAAAGACCGCGGCCCACAACGAGCGCCAGAAGACGATCGTCCAGCTGTCGGTGACGCTGAGAAATCGCGCGATCGCTCCGCCGAAACTCCAGGTGGCCGCGGCGCCGAAGACCAGCCACGCACCACGCGCGTCGATGCCGCCAGGGGACATGGTCAGGCGTCGCTCAGCGCTGGATCAGCTCGACCTTGTAGCCGTCCGGGTCGGTGACGAAGGCGATCACAGTCGTGCCGCCTTTGACCGGTCCGGGCTCGCGCGTGACGTTGCCGCCGGCGGCCTTGATCTTCTCGCACGCTGCATACGCATCGGCAACCTGGATCGCGATATGGCCATACGCGGTGCCCATCTCGTAGCTGTCGACGCCGTGGTTGTAGGTCAGCTCGAGTTCGGCATGGTCCGGGTTCGATCCGAATCCGACGAACGCCAGCGTGTATTTGTATTCCTTGTTCTCCGTGGTACGCAGCAGTTGCATGCCCAGCACCTTGGTATAGAAGTCGATCGAACGTTGCAGGTTGCTAACGCGCAGCATGGTGTGAAGCAGTCGCATGGTGATGATCCAGGGTAGGTTGTCACGGCCATCGTGCAGCCGCGGGAGATTGTGGCACGGGTGGCAACGCGCCCGAGCCGCGGAGTCGTCACGCGGTCTTGCAGGGGGAGGCAAGCAATACGCAACCGGCGATGCGCCAGCTGCCGTCGGCCTGGCGCTGCAGGCTGTACGGCGCCAGCCAGCTCGCCCCCGACTGGTCGGAGCCATTCTCTCGAGTTACGATTGGTCCAAAGAACCTGGGCAGATCAGTTACGACTGCGCTGTCAACCCGCGGCCGGCCCCCGCGTTACTAATGGTCAGACCTTCGGAGAGTCCCCATGCGAGGAATGAGAACAATCCTGGCGGGCGTACTGCTGGTTGCCGGGCAGGCACACGCAGCGGCCGCGGTCGATGAGGACTGGCAACTGTTCGGTCGGGTGTTGTCCCTGGTGCAGGCTGTCGTGCACGGTGCAGCGCAGTCCAATGACCCGCGCGGCCTCGAAAAAGGAGTCGACCGCCTTTTTTCCGGGGAGAACCGCGAAGCCAACCGCCTCGCAACCGACCTGCTTGGCGAGGCGTTCGACGACATGCCTGCGCAGTACAAGGGCGCAGCCGTAGCCCTCATGAATGACCTGGCAACGATCGCGCGAAAAGAGCGTGCCCGCCAGGGTGTGTTGCAGCCCCCCGGACCGGAGAGCACTCCCGATGCGGCCCTGCAGGCGCGCAAGGACCTCGCGGCGACAGGGCTGCGCTACTTCGACGCCGGGCAGTTCCTCGAGGCCGTCAGGCGCAACGACATGCTGGCAGTGGAAATGTTTGTTACCGGGCGCGGCGTCGACCTGGCGACCCGGGATGCCGAAGGGTTCACCGCGCTGGCACTGGCGCAACGCCAAAACAACCGGCGCATGGCCGAATTGCTGGCCGCGGCCGGCGGCTAGCACCCGACTATTGTGGCTACAGAATGCTAGGATGTGACCACAGATAACTTCGGTCCGGGAGCCGTCATGGCCCAATCGCTTGTCAGCATCAGGGAACTGAAAAGCCGCCTCAGTCATTACCTGCGCCTCACGCGCAAAGGCGAATCGGTGGTGATTACCGACCGCGGTGTGCCGATCGGCCGCATTGTGCCGATGGGTCTTGTGCCGGCGGGTCCGGATCTCGAACAGCGGATCGCGGCAATGCGCGAGACCGGGCTGGCCCATTGGAGCGGACTCAAACTCGGTAAGCGCAAGCCGGTTGCCAGGCTGAAATCCCGCGGTACCGTCGCGCAGCTGGTCGTGGAAGACCGCGAGTGATCGTGTACCTCGACGCCAGCGCCCTTGTAAAGCGCTACGTCGCGGAGACCGGATCAGCAGAGGTCGAGAAGCTGATCGGCGAGGCCCGGGCGATAGGTACCGGGGTGCTGAGCCGGGCCGAGGTGTCTGCGGCACTCGCCAAGGCCGCCCGCGTCGGTTACGTCACGAGCGCGGCGGCAATGAAGGCGATGGAAGCCTTCGATGCGGACTGGGAGAACCTGATCCGCTTGCAGTTCGGCGAGCCGCTCGCGGCGCGCGCCGGCGCGCTCGCGTGGGAGCACGGCCTGCGCGGCTACGACGCGGTTCATCTGGCCACGGCGCTCGTCTGGCGGGAAACGCTTGGCGAAGTGGTTACTGTCGCGACCTACGACCGGGAATTGTGGCGGGGTGCAAAGGAGAGCGGACTCTCGCCATGGCCGGTGGCAATGCCTTGAAAAATCAGGAGCGCACGGCGTTCTGCGCGCTGGCGTTAGTGCTATTTGAGTGAAATTAGCAAAGTTATCGATTCTTTATAAACCCGGGGATGAAAGGACCGACAGCGTGGCCACCACGTCGATTTTCGTCAGCAGCGCGCAGAAGGAACTGGCCGAGGATCGCCGCGCGGTGAAGGCGTTCGTGGAAGGCGATGCCCTTCTGCGCCGGTACTTCACGGTCTTTCTGTTCGAGGACCTGCCCGCCGCCGACCGCCGGGCGGACGAGGTGTATCTGGACGAAGTGGATCGCTGCGCGATTTATGTCGGCCTGTTTGGCAACGACTACGGCTACGAAGACGAGGGCGGCGTGTCGCCCACGGAACGCGAGTTCGATCGGGCCACCGAGCGCGGCAGGCCGAGGCTCATCTTCGTCAAGGGTGCAGACGACAAAGCGCGCCACCCGAAGATGGAAGCTCTGGTCGGCAAGGCCGGTGATCAACTGATCCGGCGGCGCTTCGGCAGCATTCCTGAACTGACAGCGGCCCTGTATGCGAGCCTCGTCGAATTCCTCGATCACGCGAGTTTGCTGCAGACACGTCCGTTCGATGCCTCGGTCTGTGCCGGATCGACGCTCGGCGATCTGTCCGAGGAGAAGTTGCGCTGGTTTCTCGCGCGCGCTCACCGCGAAAGGCAGTTTGCCCTCGCTGAGAACACCCCGCTGCAGGAGGCACTCGCACATCTCAACCTGCTCGACGGCGGAACGCCTACGCACGCTGCCGTTCTGCTGTTCGGGCGGGAACCGCAGAGGTTTTTGCTCACCTCAGAGGTTAAGTGCATGCACTTTCACGGGACCGAGATACGCAAACCTATTCCGTCGTATCAAATCTTCAAGGGTACGGTCTTCGCTCTCGTGGACCAGGCGACGGATTTCGTTATGTCCAAAATTGCGCGGTCGGTCGGCACTCGCGACCACGGGCCGGAGGCGCCGGTCGAATACGAACTCCCTGAAAGGGCAGTGGCGGAGGCGGTCGTGAACGCTGTCGCGCATCGCGACTATGCCAGCAATGCGAGCGTGCAGGTCATGCTGTTCAGCGATCAGCTGGAAATCTGGAACCCCGGCGAACTGCCGCCGCCGCTGACCATGGAGCGGTTGCGCATGCCGCACCCCTCGATTCCGCGCAATCCGCTGGTGGCTGACCCATTGTTCCTCGCCCGCTATATCGAGAAAGCCGGCACCGGCACGCTGGACATGATCGCGCTTTTTCAAGAGGCCGGCCTGCCCGAACCGGAATTCCGACAAGACGGGGGAATGTTCGTGCAGACCTTGTGGCGTGACCGGCTGACCGCCAAGGTGCTCGATGCGCTGGCTCTGAATTCGCGACAACGAAGCGCGCTGGCGGCTATCAGGACGGAGCGGCGCCTCACCAACGCGCGCTACCAAGCTCTGACTGGCGCGGGCCGCCCGACCGCGAAGCGTGATCTTGAAGATCTGGTGAGCAAGGGAGTCCTGAGCGCAACCGGGGCCGGCAGAGGGTCGGCCTACGTGGTGGCGATTAAATGGCTCATAAATGGCTCAAATGGCTCACCTTCGCCGAACCATGGAAATGGCTCAGAAATGGTTCAAATGGGTCACGGCAAGGCCATGGCCCCCGCTGTCAAACGCGCCAGAAGCGCGCCAAATGGGACATCCCCCGCTTCACAAGCCAGCAAATCCAAGAGACCCATAAACGGGCCAAAGAAGCGAAAGAAGCTGAAGGGGGCTGCGAAAAAATGAGCGAGATCCAGCGATTTTCCTCGGGCCGTCAGCGCCTTGATAACGCCTTCCTCTGCGCCAGGCTGAAAGAGGCCAAGCCCCACAAGCGCATCGCAGGCTACTTCCGCAGTTCGATCTTCGAGTTGGTCGGCGAAGAAATCGCCGCGATCCCCAAAGTCCAGATTGTCTGCAACAGCGAACTGGACGCCGCGGATGTCGTGGTATCGAAGCATGTCCGCGAGACGGCGCTGAAGGAGCGCTGGAACGAAGCGCCCTCCGAGGTGGAGGTGCTGCTTCACCGGGAACGCTATCGCCGGCTGTACGACTTGTTGGCGAGTGGCCGGGTGGAGATCCGCGTCGTACCCAAGGACCGGGTGTTCATTCACGGCAAAGCCGGCGTCATTGAAGGCGCCGACGGATCGAAGAGCTGCTTTCTCGGTTCCATCAACGAGACCCGGAGTGCCTTCGCCCAGAACTACGAAATCTTGTGGGAGGACAGTTCCGAGGAAGGCGTTGCATGGGTGGAGGAGGAGTTCGAGGCGCTCTGGAAGGACGCCTACCCGCTGCCCGACGCCATCATCGAGGAAATCAAGCGCGTTGCCGACCGCGTGGAGATCCGCTTCGAAGAGGCGACGATCGAGGAGCTGCCCGCCGCCGCGCTGGCCGAGAGCCCGATCTACCGCGGCGGTGAACAGCTTCAGCCGTGGCAGCGCTCGTTCGTAACCATGTTCCTGCAGCACCGGGAGACCTACGGGAAAGCGCGCCTTCTGCTGGCTGATGAGGTTGGTGTCGGAAAAACATTGTCGCTCGCGGCGAGCGCGATGATCTCGGCCCTGCTCGAATGCAAGTACGGCTCGGTCATCCTCGACGAGGAACACAATGCGCGGCGGCATGGCGAACTGGGGCCGAAGAAGGAGGAGCCGAACAATCTGCTCGATTTCATGCTGCGGATAGGTTCTCGCACCAGAAATCTTCTGCTCGGTACAGCCACCCCGATCCAGACCGAAGTGCGCGAGCTGTGGGACCTGCTGCGAGTCCTCAACGCCGGCGCGGATTTCGTACGTGGGCGAGAGTTGTTCGGCCGCTGGCCGGAGTGGGAAAGAGCATTGCCTGTGGTGAAGGGCGATGAGACGCCGGCGGATGAGAAGGACGTCTGGGATTGGCTGCGCAACCCTTTGCCCCCCGCCAGCGAGGACGCACTGTTTGCGACACTGCGGCTGCAACTGGGGCTGCCCGACCAGGCATTCTTTACCGATCGAGGCTTTGGTTCGCTGGGGTTTCTGGAGCAGCAGGCGGTCGCCCAAGCTCTCGCACCCGGTTTCCTGCGGGAACACAATCCCATCGTCCGCCATACCGTGTTGCGCCGCCGTCAGACATTGGAAAACGCCGGGCTGCTGGAGAGAGTCGGCGTGGACATCCATCCTGACCCGGATACCTCCGCAGCCGCATACGCGGGGGTCGGATTCAGCGGACTGGGGTTGCTGACGAATCTGCCCTTCGATCTCGCTTGTCTGGGTGCTCGAGGAACTGTGCTACCGAAATCGATTTAGACGGCATGCGTTCCGTACCGGGATGAAATTTTCGTCCTCTAGGATGGATCGCGCGTATGCGAACATCGCCAGCAGGTCATCGCGCGTTAGGTGCGGATAGTTTTCAAGGATCGACTCTTCGCTCCACCCCGTCGCCTTGAGTCCGAGCAGGAAATCGACACTGATTCGCGTGCCCTTGACGCGCGGGCGACCGCCGCAGATTCCGGCATCGGTTACGATTCTTTCGCTCCATTCCATGGCGCGAGCTCCTAGTGTAGTGTCCCTTAAATAGGTTTACAGACTTTCCGGCGACTGCTATGATCTTGCTCATGCCGAACACGAGCCTGGCGATCAAGTTGCAACCGGCTGAACGCGCGCAGCTGGAAAAATGGGGATCCTCGCATGGCACTCCACAAC
>CANKMT010000026.1 GCA_947482825.1 Betaproteobacteria bacterium
AGCAGAACTTCGCCGCGCAAGACGTAGAGTGAAGCCGTGAAACCGTCCTTGAGATCGAGTCGCAGCGTCCTGCCGGCATTCAGTCGTACATCGAGCAGGTTGATCGGCGTAAAGGTGCGCGCCGGGCCTTTGGCGCCGTTGAATTCGCCAGCAATCACGCGCACCGTTCCGGCATCGCCTTCAAGACGCACGGCCGGAACATCCTTGTCCACGATGCCTTGGAAACCGGGTTCCGTCATCTTCGAGGCCGCCGGCAAATTGACCCACAATTGCAGCACCTCAAATCGTCCGCCGCGCCGCGTGAAGTCCTCGCTATGCATTTCCTTGTGCAGCAGGCCCGAGCCAGCCGTCATCCACTGGACGTCGCCGGTGGCGATGCGTCCGCCGTTGCCCGCGGTATCTTCGTGGTCGACCTCGCCTTCGATGACGACAGTCACCGTCTCGAAGCCGCGATGCGGATGCCAGCGCACACCGCGCTGCTTGGCCGAGGGCTTGAAGTCGGCGGGGCCCGCGTGGTCGAGCAGCAGGAACGGCGAGAGCTCCGGGTGCTCCTGGTAGTGGAAGATGGTGTGCACGGGGAAGCCGTCGCCGACCCAATGCCCTTCGCCCTGCCGGTGGATGCTGAGGATGTGTTTCATGGCCGCCCTGCGCCCGGGAAGTTGTCCAGGCCACCAGAATGAAGGCGGTCGGGACGGATTTAAAGCCCCGGGTCAGGCCCCGGACGCCACTCCCGGTTGCTGCTTGCGATACGCGTAGGCGTCGTCGTACTTCTGCGTGATGTATTCCCCGGCGACCGTGCGGGGATATTTCCGCGGGTTGCCCGGTCCCGAGCAGTTGGGCAGGCATTCGACCACGGTGTCGAAATCCGGGTCGTAGAACATCGGGATCGAATAGCGCTCGCGGCCCGAGGCGTTCACCACGCGATGCGGGGTGGAAACGAAGAGGTCGTTCGACCAGCGCGCAAGCATGTCGCCGATGTTCACCACGAAGGTGCCCTCTATGTAGGGCGCGGCGATCCACTGCCCGGCGCGGTTCTGGACTTCAAGTCCGCCGACATCGTCCTGCCAGAGAAGCGTCATGCAACCCCAGTCGGTGTGCGGCGCCGCGCCGTACTGGTCCGCGCCGGCCTCCGGCGGCTGCGGCGGATAGTGCAGCAGCCGCGTGCGCACCAGCGGGCGCTTGTACAGCCCCCGGAAGAAGTCGCGCGGTGCGTCGAGCGCAAGGGCAAACCCTTCGAGTACGCGTTGCCCGACTTCGAACACGCCTCTGTAGTAATCCTCGACGATGCCGCGCCACGCAGTTTCGCCTGGCGGCCACTGGTTGACGCCGACCAGCGGCTTGCCGGCGAGCATCTCGGGGGCGCCGGGCTCGAAGGGCCACGCGAAGTTGAAACTCTCCTTCAGGTCGGCCCGGAATTGCCGTGCGAGCGTGGTCTGGGCGAACGGCACATATCCGCGGTGCGCGGCGTTGACCTGGATCGCCCGCTTGGCCGCCTCCGGTTGCGCGAAGAAATATTTCGCCGCCATCAGCGTCGCGCGCATGAGGTCGAGCGGCACGTCGTGCCCCCGGACGTAAAAGAACCCGGCCTCCACGGATGCGCGGCGAATCTGCTCCGCGACCGCGCGCGCCGGCGCTTCGGCCGCGCCGTAGAGCGCGGAGATGTCGATGACGGGAATTGCGCTGAAGTCGCTGCCCAAGGTGGCCCCTCGCATTTGCCTGTTTGATTGATTGTAGTATTCGCCAAGAACCGAATGGGAAAGGAAAATGAAACTGCTTAAGGCATTGCTGCTCCTTGCGTTCGCTGCCGCCGCGAACGCGCAGGGGTTTCCCGACAAACCCGTCAAGGTCGTGAACGCGTTCGCCGCGGGCGGCGGGTCCGACATCCTGTTGCGCACGTTCCTGCCGAAGTGGTCCGAGCTGCTCGGCCAGCAGATCGTCGTCGATTACCGCACCGGGGCCGGAGGCAACGTGGCCATGGAGTTCGTGGCGAAGTCGCCCGCCGACGGTTACACGCTGCTCATGGGCTCGCCAGGCCTGTCGATCAATCCCGGCCTTTACGAAAAACTCGCTTTCGATCCGCAGAAGGATTTCGCGCCGGTGAGCCTGGTCGGAACCGTGCCGAATGCGCTGGTCGTAAATCCCGGCGTCGGCGCAACGACCGTGCGCGAGCTGGTCGCGCTGGCCAAGGCCCAGCCCGGCAAGCTCAATTACGCGACGCCCGGGGCCGGGACGTCGCTGCACCTCGCGGCTGAGTTGTTCAAGCTCAGCACCGGGACCGACATCGTTCATGTTCCGTACAAAGGCGGTGCGCAGGCGCAAGCGGATGTCATGGCCGGACAGGTGCAGCTCATGTTCAACGTGTTGCCTTCGGCGCTCCCGCAAGTTCGGGCCGGCAAGCTGCGGGCACTGGCTGTCACGGGACGCACGCGCAGCGAAGCCCTGCCCGATACGCCGACCATGATCGAAGCCGGCATCGCGGACTACACGGCGGTCACGTGGAACGGCATCCTCGCGCCAACCGGGACGCCGCGCGCCGCGATCGCGAAGCTCAATGAATCTCTGGTCGGCACATTGCGCAGCCCCGAAATGAAAGACGCCTTCGCGAAGATCGGGCAGGAACCCGCATGGAGCACGCCGGAGGACTTTGCCGCCCTGATGAAGGATGAGTCCGTCAAGTGGCGCCGCGTGATTCAGGCGGCGGGGATCAAGGCGCAATGAAGACCAAGGCCGCGACACTCAGGGAATTGCTGCGCACTTCGCGACCCGTGGTCTCGCCCGGCGTCTACGACGGGTACAGCGCGCGCCTGGTCGAACAGATGGGCTACCGAACCGCTGCAACCACCGGGGCGGGACTCGCGAATTCGGTGCTCGGGCAACCGGACATCGGCATCCTCTCGCTGATGGAGAACGTGGACGTCTGCCGCCACCTCGCGCGCAGCGTGAGCATCCCGATGATGGCGGACGCGGACACCGGCTACGGCAACGCGGTCACGGTCTACCACACGGTCCAGTACTTCGAGGAGGCCGGCATTGTCGGCATCAACATCGAGGATCAGGTCTCGCCCAAGCGCTGCGGGGCGATGCGCGGCAAGGACGTGATCGACAGCCGCGAGATGTGCAAGAAGATCGAGGCCGCGATCAAGGCCAAGAAGGACCCCGATTTCATCATCAACGCGCGCACCGACGCGATCGCCATCGAAGGCATCGAAGGCGCGGTGCGCCGCGCAAGGGAATACGCCGCCGCCGGCGCGGACATGATCTACCCGGATGCGATCCGCAACGAGGAGGACGTGCGCAGGATCCTCGACGCGGTGCCGGACACGCCGGTGAACATCAACATGGGGTTCGGCGTGCGTTCGCGCCCGACCTCCCCGCTGATCCCGCTCAAGCGCCTCAAGGAAATGGGGGTCGCGCGCGTAAGCTGCCCGCGCATGCTCACTGCGGCGGCCATTTCCGGCATGCGCAAGGCGCTCGAGCAGATGCGCATCTGCATCGAGACCGGCGAAGTGATCGACCGCCCCGACCTGCTGGCCAGCATGGAGGAGATCGCCGCGCTCGCCGGTTACGACCGGATCGACGCGCTGGAGAGAGAATTCACGCTGCCCGAGGACCTCGAGCGCCGCTACGGCGGCGAAGACCGGAGCTTTGTCGTGCACGGCACAGAGAAGAAATGACACCGAACCGCACCGGGCCCTTCCCGTACATCCCGATCACGCGCCGCCCGAGGCTTGCCTGGCCCGGCGGCGCGCGGGTCGCGCTGTGGATAAACCCGAACGTCGAGTTCTTCGGGCTCGACGACGTCATGCCGGGCAACGTCAACGAGCGCGTTTCCCGAGAGCACGCCAAGGTCCCGAACGTGCGCAACTGGTCGCTGCGCGATTACGGCAACCGGGTGGGCATCTGGCGGCTCATGGAGACGCTGACCCGCTACGGCATGCGCGGCAGCGCCGCCCTCAACAGCGACGTATGCCTGCACCACCCGGAGGTCATCGAGGAAATGATGAGCCTCGGCTGGGAATTGCTCGGCCACAACCAGACCAATGCGCTTCGCCTCAACGAAATGGCGCCCGAAGAGGAGCGTGCCGCAATCAATGCAACGCTCGAAACCATTGAGCGGGTGTCGGGCAAGCGCCCGGTCGGCTGGCTGGGCGCCGGCCTGGCCGAAACATGGAACACGCTCGACTTCCTTTCCGAGGCCGGCATCCGCTATGTCTGCGACTGGGTCAACGACGAGCAGCCCTACACCATGCGGGCAGGCACGCCGCCCATGGTCTCGCTGCCCTACACCCTGCAGACCAACGACGTCCCGGCGTACTTCGACTTCAAGGCGTCGGTGCCCGAATTCGAGGCGATGATGAAGCGCCAGTTCGACATCCTCTATCGCGACAGCGCGCAGTCCGGGCGCGTGATGGCGATCGCGGTGCATCCCTTCGTAACCGGCCAGCCGCACCGCATCGTCGCCCTGGAACGCGGGCTCGAATACATCTGCGGCCACGAGGGCGTGTGGCGTGCGACCGGCTGGGAGATCGTCCAGCACTACCTCGCCGCTGACTTCTCGAAAAGCGTATGAGGGACGTCGTCGCAGCAAACATCGAGAATCTGGGCGGCTGGATCTGCTCGGTCGACGCCGCCTCGATTCCCCCGGACATCCTTGCGCGGGCCGCGCGCGTACTGGCCGACGACGTGGGCGCGATTGTCGGCGCGCGCGACGAACCCGAGGTGCGGTGCTTCCACGAGAAAACGCTGGCCCGCGCGGGCGCCGAAGAGGCGACCGTGCTCAACGGCGGCCGTGCGCGGACCGATCGCCGCAACGCGGCCGTTGCCAACGGCATGGCCGCGGACTGGCTCGAACTCGACGAAGGCTATCGAATCACTCCCTGCCATGCAGGGTTGTACGTTGTCCCGGCGCTGCTGGCCGAGGCCGAGGCCGCGGACCTGCGCTTCGAAGACATGCTGCGCGCGCTCGTGCTGGGCTACGAGTTCGTCACTCGCGTCGCCCGCGCCTGGACACCGCGCGCGCTCACGATGCAATCGCACGGACGCTACTGCGCCATCGGCGCAGCCGCCGGCATTGCGCTCGCGCGAGGAGCCAACGCCCGACGTTTCGTCAACGCCGTCAGCACCGCCGCGACGCTTACCGGCCCGTCGCCGCGAACCCATCTCATCGATGGCACGCTGGCGCGCAACGTCTGGCCGGCCACCGGTGCGTGGAACGGCTTCATGGCAGTGGAATGGGCCGAGTGCGGCATTGCCGGCGCGCCGACCGCGTTCTTCGACGTTTACGGGACGGTGCTCGGCGGCACTGCGAACCCGGAGCGCCTCGTCGAAGGTCTCGGCGGGCGCTGGGCGATCGAAGACGGTTACACCAAGATTTACGCTTGCTGCCAGCACCTGCACTCGGCGGTGGAGGCGACGCTCGGCCTGCGCGAGGACTTGCTCCGCGATGCGCGGCTCGACGATATCGAGTCCGTGACCGTCGACACGCACGCCCTCGCGCTGCCGCTGGCCGACGCGCACCCGCGCACGACGCTCGGCGCCAAGTTCTCGATGCCTCATGCGATTGCCGCGACCCTGGTCACGGGCACCGGCGGCGCAGCCGCGTTCTGCGCCGCCACCCTGCACGATCCGATGCTCGCCGGCCTGCGCGAACGGGTGCGAGTCAATGCGTACGCACCCGAACTGCCGGCGCCTAACGACCGGCCGGCGCGAATCACCGTAAACTTCAAGGGCGGTCGCACCATGCAGGGCGAATGCCTCAGCGCGCAAGGCGGCTCCGATCGCCCGCTGCCGCCGGCGACGGTGTTCGCCAAGCTCGATGAGCTCGCCGCGCCGGTCTATCCGCACCTGCGTGCCGGTTTCCAGGAACTGGCCTCTTTGCCCGACAGGCGCCGCAAACAGGGTTGGCGCGCCATCCTCGATGAACTCGTCAGCCCGGAGGCCCCATGATCCGCATCATCCTGTTGTTTGCCTCGCTCGCCGCCGCGCCCGGATGTTTCGCGCAGGCCTTTCCCTCAAAACCGGTGCGCGTGATCGTCACTTTTGCCGCAGGCGGCGGCACCGATCTCGCAGCGCGCACCGTAGCGCCAAGATTGTCGGAGGGCCTCGGCCAATCAATCGTCGTCGAAAACCGCGCAGGTGCAAATGGTGCAGTGGGCGCCGAGGCGCTCGCCAAGTCCGCGGCCGACGGCTACACCTTGATGGTCGGCGCGGCGGGCACGCTCGCCGTGGCGCCACACCTGGCCAAACTGCCGTTCGACACGTTCAGGGACTTTGCGCCGGTCTCGCTGCTGGCGACCAGCCCTTTCGTCGTCACCGTCAACCCGGGCGTCAAGGCCGAGTCGATCAGGGATCTCATCGCCCTTGCGAAATCGAACCCGGGCAAGCTCACGTTCGGCAGTTCAGGCACCGGTGGCGCCCCGCAGCTGGCGACCGAATTGTTCAAGAGCATGGCCGGCCTGGACCTGCTTCATGTGCCCTACAAGGGGCTTGGTCCGGCAATCACGGACCTGCTCGGTGGCCAGATCAACCTCATCTTCGCCGACGTGGGGCTCGTGGTGGCGCACCTCAAGTCCGCAAAGTTGCGCGGACTCGCCGTCACCGGCAGCAACCGCTCGGCGACGGTGCCCGACCTGCCCACCGTCGCGGAGGCCGGGGTGCCCGGCTACGCCGCGGGCACCTGGTACGGGCTCTTCGCGCCGGCCGGAACGCCGCCTGCAATCGTTGCGAGACTCAGCGAGGAAACGCGCAAGGCTCTCGCGCACCCGGAAGTGCGCGCGAGTTTCGCGGCGCAAGGCGTAGACCCTGCGGGCAATACGCCGGACCAGTTCTCGGCGTTCGTACGCGATGAGCACGCCAAGTGGGGCCGGGTGATTCGCGACGCCGGCATCAAGGCGGAATAATCGCGACCGGGGGCGCCGCGCGATATTGCGTTGCGACATCCGATAACAATTCGTGTATAGTTCAGCTCAAGGTCTTGTTTCGCTTCAATCGGTTAGCGTTTAAGCCCTCTTCGCGGCTTCCCGCCCGGTCCGGTCTCTCCGGAAATGCGCGGGCTTCTCGAATTCCCCTCAAGTTGTAATTCATCTGCCTGAACCGGTATGGAGAGCAAGACCTCTCCCAGGCCGATCCCCAGGAGATCTACCATCGATACGTCGTTTACGACGCTCGGGCTGACGGACGCGCTTGTGCGCGCCGTTGCCGAGCAAGGCTATACCATCCCCACCCCGATCCAGGCGCAGGCGATCCCGTTCGTGCTGGCCGGCCGCGACCTCATGGGCGCAGCGCAGACGGGCACCGGCAAGACTGCAGGATTCACGCTGCCGATGCTGCAGCGGCTCGCAGAACAAGGCGCGCAGGGCGCGACCGGCAAACAGCCGATCCGCGCTCTGGTGCTCGTTCCCACGCGCGAACTTGCAGCGCAGGTGCACGAAAGCGTGCGCAACTACGGCAGGCACATGAAGATGCGCTTGGCCATGATCTTCGGCGGCGTGGGCTTCACCCCGCAGGCCAACGAGATTCGCCGCGGCGTGGACATCGTCGTCGCGACGCCCGGGCGCCTGCTCGACCATGTGCAACAGCGCACGATCGACCTGCGCAGCATTGAAATCCTCGTGCTCGACGAAGCCGACCGCATGCTCGACATGGGCTTCATCCACGACATCCGCCGCATCATTGCCCTGCTGCCCCCGGTCAGGCAGAACCTGATGTTCTCGGCCACGTTCTCGGACGACATCCGCAAGCTCTCGGGCTCGATCCTGCGCGATCCGGCCCTGGTCGAAGTTGCGCGCCGCAATGTGCCCATCGAACTCGTCGCCCAGTCGGTGTACCTGGTGGACCGCGACCGCAAACGCGAACTGCTCACCCACCTCATCAAGGAAGGCAGCTGGCAGCAGGTGCTGGTGTTCTGCAAGACCAAGCACGGCGCCAACCGCCTCGCGCAGCAGCTCGAGAAGGAAGGCGTCCAGGCCGATGCGATCCACGGCAACAAGAGCCAGCCGGCGCGCACCAAGGCGCTCAAGCGATTCAAGGACAACGAACTGCAGGTGCTCGTGGCCACCGATATCGCGGCAAGGGGGCTCGACATCGAGGCCCTGCCCCATGTAGTCAACTTCGACCTGCCGAACGTTTCGGAAGATTATGTGCACCGCATCGGCCGCACTGGCCGTGCAGGTTCGACGGGCGAGGCGATCTCGCTGGTGAGCCAGGACGACCGGCCGCTGCTCTCGGCGATCGAGCGCCTGATCAGCCGCAAGATCGACCAAAAAAGCATGCCGGGCTTCGAGCCGACGCGCGGCGCCAGTTCCGCGCCCGAAGCCGACGATCGTCCGCGCCGGCAGCAACAACCCCGCGGAGGCCAGCAACCGCGCCGCGAGAGCCAGGGGCGTCGCGGCGAGCAGCCGCGACGCAACCCGGCGCCGCGGCCCTCCACCCGTGACGGCGCCCGCCGGCCGGATCAACAGCCCCGGCGTACCGATGGGCAGCGACCCGCGCGTCCGCAAGCCGCACGCCCCGGCGCGCGGCCGCAGCACGGGCAACGGGCGGTGCTCGCCACCGATCGACTCGAAGAGGAACGCCACGCCCAATTGCGTGAAGGCCAGCGCATGGCCCGCGCCGAGCGGAGCGAGGCCGCCCCGGCACCGCAAGCTGCCGCGCCCGTGAAATCCGGCGGGATCTTCGGCTTTCTCAAGCGCAAGGTGGCTTAAGCAACATGCGGGAAGGCACGCGCTCGCACTTCTTGTAGAGTGCGCGCCGTGCCATGAAGCCCGCCGACCTCCTGCGCCTGTTCGCCCTCTCGGCGATATGGGGCGCTTCGTTCCTGTTCTTCCGCATGGCGGTGCCCGCCCTCGGCGTCGCATGGTTCGCCGAATTGCGCGTCTCGATCGCCGCGGTGGCAATGCTCGCCTACGTGCATCTTTCCGGCGCACGGCTCGATTTCCGCACCCACTGGCGCGCTTACTTGTTGATGGGCGTGCTGAACACTGCGCTTCCCTGGTCGCTCTACGCCTATGGCGCGCTGCACCTCGGCGCCGGCACCATGTCGATCCTGAACGCGCTGACGCCGTTCTTCAGTGCCGTCTGCGCCGCGCTATGGCTTGGCGAACCGTTCACGCCACGCAAGAGTGCCGGCCTCGCGCTCGGCATCGTCGGTGTCGCCTTGGTCGTCGGCCTGGGCCCGATCGCGCCGACACCGGATGCATTGCTCGGCGTGGCGGCGTGCATAGCGGCGACGCTCTGCTACGGCGTTTCGGCCACCTGCCTGAAGCGGATGGGCAGCAGCGCGCCGCCGATTTCGCTGTCGACCGCGACACTGCTTGTGGCGAGCATCGCGATCGCGCCATTCCTGCCTGCGCCGCCACCAGCGGAGGCTTTTTCGACCGGCGTCGTGATCGCCGTCCTCGGCGTCTCGTTCCTGTGCAGCGCACTGGCCTTCGTGCTTTTCTTCCGCCTGATCGCCGACCTCGGGCCCACCCGGACGTTGACGATTTCCTTCCTGATACCCGTCTTCGGGGTGCTCTGGGGCGCCGTTTTCCTTGGCGAACCGATCGGCCCGGGAACCATAGCGGGCGGCCTCACCGTCCTGGCAGCCACCGTCCTGGTGATCCGCCGCTAGGACAACCTGATAACGGCGTTTGCAAGGCGGCACTGCACCTATTTGGCTAATTGGTGGATTGCGGAGGAAAATGACGAGCTTACAATGCCTGCCTGTCAGGAACATCCGCCATGGGCGAGCAACAAATCGAGTCCCTCGGGAGGTACAAGATCCACCGCGTCCTTGGCAAGGGTGCAATGGGGGTCGTGTACGAAGGGCTCGATCCCAAGCTCAACCGCAAGGTTGCGATCAAGACCATCCTCGTCGGCAGCCTCGACGAGGCGAGCGCACGCGAGTATTCCAAGCGATTCGCGCGCGAAGCACAGGCGGTGGCCCGTCTCAATCATCCCAACATCGTCCAGGTCTACGATTTCGGCGAGGAAGGCGCCATCGCCTACATCGTCATGGAGTACGTGCGCGGCAAGGAACTGAAATCCTCCTTCGACGCAGGCGAGAAATTCGAACCTGGCCATGCAGTCCGGCTCATGTCCGAGTTGCTGAGCGCGATGGAGTTCGCGCACAACGCCGGCGTGATCCATCGCGACATCAAGCCGGCCAACGTCATGGTCGATGCGGACGGGCACTGCAAGCTCGCCGACTTCGGCGTGGCGCGCGTGAGCGACCCCGACGCACCGAACGCAACGCAGGCGGGCACCATGGTCGGCACGCCCGCCTACATGTCGCCCGAACAGATCCAGGGCCAGAAGATCGACCGGCGCACCGACATCTTCTCCGCAGGCGTGATCCTGTACCAGTTCCTTGCCGGGCAACGTCCATTCCAGGGCGGCGGCGCGTGGTCGATGGCCAAGAAAATCGTGCACGACGATCCGCCTGCGCCATCGTCGATCATCGCGACCGTCTCGCAGCAATACGACAAGGTGGTCTTTCGTTCCCTCGCCAAGAACCCGAACAACCGCTACCAGTCGGCCAGCGCCTTTGCCGAGGCGCTCAAACGAGTGCTCGAAGGCAAGCCCGCCGAGGATCCCGACGAAGACAAGACGCAACTGATCAGCGCCGACAGCATGCCCAAGCATGGCGTGCCCTCGGAACCCGAGTTGACGACGCTCAAGCCTGCGCCTCCGCCTCAAGCCAAGGGCGCGCGCGTCAAGGCGCAGCCCGCCGCGCCGCCCGCCGCGCCGCCCGCCGCGCCCGCCGCGCCCCAGGGCTCGGAAATGGAGCAGGAGTTCTGGCAAGCGATCAAGGACTCCGACGACCCCGAAGACCTCGAACTTTATCTCGAAGAATTCCCGCAAGCGGTGTACGGCAACCTTGCGCGCCGCAGGATCGCCTCTCTGCGCGGCACCCCGCTCCCGGACGAAGAGGACACAGGCAAGCCAAGCCCGCAGGCGCTGGCAGAGGCGGCAAAGCTCGAGGCGCAAGCGAAGGAAAAGAAGGCCGCAGAAGACAAAGCGCTCCTCGAAGCACAATTGCTTGCCCAGCGCGAGGAACAGGCCAGGGCGAAGCGCGTAGCGGCTGAAAAGGCGCAAGTTGAAGCCCAGGCAAAGGCCAGGCGGGAAGCCGAGGAAAAGGCCCGGCTGGAAGCGCTCCTCAAGGCGAAACGACAAGCCGAGGAGAAGGCGCGGCTCGAAGCCGAGGAACGTGCGCGCCTCGAAGCCATCGCCAAGGCCAAACGCGAAGCGGAAGAGAAAGCGCGGCTCGAAGCCGAGGAGCGCGCACGCCTTGAGGCAATCGCTAGGGCCAAACGCGAGGCCGAGGAAAAAGCCCGCCGAGAGGCAGAGGAGCGCGCACGCCTCGAGGCAATCGCCAAAGCCAAACGCGAGGCCGAAGAGAAAGCACGGCGCGAAGCCGAAGAACAGGCCCGGCGTGAAGCCGAGGAGCGCGCGAGGCTCGAGGCAATCGCCAAAGCCAAGCGCGAGGCTGAAGAGACAGCGCGACGCGAGGCCGATGAAAAGGCGCGGCGCGAAGCCGAAGAGCGGGCGCGGCTCGAAGCGATCGCCAAGGCTAAACGCGAAGCCGAAGAGAAAGCACGGCGCGAAGCGGAGGAACAGGCCCGGCGCGAAGCCGAAGAGCGGGCGCGGCTCGAAGCGATCGCCAAGGCCAAACGCGAAGCTGAAGAGAAAGCCCGCCGCGAAGCCGAGGAAAAGGCTCGGCGCGAAGCGGAAGAACGGGCGCGCCGCGAGGCCGAAGAACGCGCAAGACTCGAAGCGATCGCCAAGGCCAAACGCGAAGCCGAAGAAAAAGCGCGCCGCGAAGCCGAGGAAAAGGCCCGACTCGAAGCTGAAGAACGGTCACGCCGCGAGGCCGAAGAGCGCGCAAGACTCGAATCGATCGCCAAGGCCAAACGCGAAGCCGAAGAAAAAGCGCGCCGCGAGGCTGAAGAGAAAGCCCGGCGCGAAGCCGAAGAACGTGCGCGCCGGGAAGCCGAGGAAAGGGCGCGGCGTGAGGCCGAAGAGCGCGCCCGCCTCGAGGCCATCGCAAGGGCAAAGCACGAAGCCGAAGAGAAGGCCCGCCTTGAGGCCGAGGAGATCGCGCGACGCGAAGCCGAAGAAAGGGCCCGCCTTGAAGCCATCGCGAGGGCAAGACGCGAGGCCGAAGAGAGGGGTCGCCGCGAAGCGGAGGAAAAGGCACGGCTTGCCGCCGAAGCGCAGGCCCGGCTGGTCGCGGAAGAAGAACTTCGCCGCGAGGCGCTTGCGCGGGCCAAGCGCGCGGCCGAGGCGCGCCGCTTGCGCGAAGCGACAGCGCGGGCCATGCAGGAGGCCGAGCGCAAGGCCGTCCGGGCCAACGAACTCGCGCTGAAGCGGGAAGCCAAGGAACGCGCCGCGCGCCAGGCCGATGAGCGGATGCAGCGTACTGCGCAAGAAGAGGCAAAGCACGCATCCGAGGAAAATGCGTTGCGCGAAGCCGAGGAGGATGCAAAGCGCGCAGCCGCACTCGCCGCCAAGCGCGAAGAACGGGCGCGGGTCCAGCGCGAAGCCGAAGCGAGGGTCAGGAAAGAGGTCGATGCCCTGCTCAAGCGCCAGAAGGAGTTGGCCGATTCCGGCAATCCACCGGCGCAGGCGGCCCCGCCCGCTGCGCGACCGGGATGGAAAGGCGCGAAGCTCGTATCCTCGCTTTTCGGGGCCTTGAAAGGTTCGGCGCCGGCGAAGCTTTACGAACAGGCGCTCGCGCTCGAGCGCAATGGGCAGATTGCGGAAGCCGCGGAAATCCTCAAGCAATCCGCCAACGCCGGCAGCGGGCCTGCCGCCCGCAAGCTCGGTGAAATCTACGCCCACGGCGCGGGTAGCGTGCCGCGCGATGCAACCGAATCGCAGCGCTGGTTCGAACTCGCGCAATCGCGCGGCGAGACAGGCGTGCGAGGCGGCAAGAAATAGCCGCGCGCGGCTCACACCGATGGCAGACGCGTTTGGAACTTTCGACTATGTGATCATCGGCGGCGGCACGGCTGGCTGCGTGCTGGCCAACCGCCTCTCGGCCGATCCCGACATCAGCGTCCTGCTGCTCGAGGCCGGCGGCAAGGACGACTGGATCTGGATCCACATACCGGTCGGCTATCTCTATTGCATCGGCAATCCTCGCACCGACTGGTGCTATCGCACGGAAACCGACGCGGGACTTAACGGGCGCTCGATCCTCTACGCGCGCGGCCGTGTGCTCGGCGGCTGCTCGTCGATCAACGCCATGATCTACATGCGCGGGCAGGCACTCGACTACGACCAATGGGCGCGCGAAACCGGCGACCCGGGCTGGTCGTGGGACAGCGTGCTGCCGGTGTTCCGCAAGTCGGAGGATCACCACGCCGGGTCGGACGAGTCGCACGGCGCCGGCGGTGAATGGCGCGTCGAGAAGCAGCGCCTTTCGTGGGAGATCCTGGAAGCCTGGCGCAATGCAGCCGCCGAAGCGGGCATCGCGCCGACCGACGACTTCAATCGCGGCGACAACGCAGGCAGCGGGTTTTTCGAAGTCAACCAAAAGCGCGGCGTGAGGTGGAATGCGACCAAGGCTTTCCTGCGCCCGGTCATGGGTCGACCCAACCTCAAGATCGTGACCGGCGCGGAGGTCAGGCGCCTGAAGATGGAAGGCAAGCGCGCGATCGGCGTGGAATTCCGCCTTGCCGGCGAAACCAGGTTTGCCGCGGCACGCATCGAAACTGTCCTCGCCGCAGGAGCGATCGGCTCGCCGCAGTTGTTGCAGTGCTCCGGGATCGGTCCAGGCGAGCTTCTGCGCCGGCACGGTATTCCCGTGATCCACGATGCGACCGGCGTCGGCGAGAATCTTCAGGACCACCTGCAGTTGCGCACTGCGTTCAAGGTCAAGGGCGTACGGACGCTCAACGAATGGGTCCACTCGCCGCTGGGCAAGATCCGGATGGGGCTCGAATACCTGTTGTTCCGGACGGGCCCGCTGACCATGGCGCCGAGCCAGCTTGGGGCGTTCGCCCGCTCCGACCCGACCCAGGCGCGCGCAAATATCGAATACCACGTGCAGCCGCTCAGCCTGGACAAGTTCGGCGAACCCCTGCACACCTTTCCGGCGTTCACTTCTTCGGTTTGCAACCTGAGGCCGGTTTCGCGGGGCTATGTGCGCATCAAGAGCGCGGACCCGCGCGAGGCGCCGCTCATCAACCCGCGCTACCTGTCGGCCGAAGAGGACCGCAAAGTGGCCGTGGATGCGATCCGGCTCACGCGCAGGATCGCCGCACAGCCGGCGCTCCGCCGCTACGCGCCCGAAGAATTCCTGCCGGGCGACCACCTCGAGACCGACGAAGCCCTCGCCCGGGCCGCGGGCGACATCGGCACCACCATCTTCCACCCCGTGGGCACCTGCCGCATGGGCCGGGCGGGCGACCCTGCGGCGGTCGTCGACCCGCGCCTGCGCCTGAACGGGGTGGACGGCCTGCGCGTGATCGACGCTTCCGTGATGCCATCCATTACATCTGGCAATACCAACTCGCCCACGGTTATGATTGCGGAGCGTGGCGCGACAATGATGCGCGAGGACCGCCTCTCGAACAGGGCTTGAAAGCGGGCGCACCCGCCCCAAACTCCGCTAACATGGCGCGCGCCCGGTTTTCACCCACCCCCGGGCGGCCATCAGAGGACTCAAAGACATGAAGCGCATTGTGCTGTTCCTTGCCACCAATATCGCCGTGATGATCGTCCTTTCGATCACGCTGTCCGTGCTCGGCGTCGACAAGTTCATGAGCGCGCAGGGCCTCGACGTCGGCATGCTGCTGGTCTTTTCGGCAATCGTCGGGTTCTTCGGGTCGTTCTTTTCGCTCCTGATCTCCAAACCGATGGCCAAATGGTCCACCGGCGCGCAGGTCATCGACGGCTCGGAGGGCACCACCCAGTTCTGGCTCGTGCAGACGGTGAAGACCCTTTCCGAGCGCGCCAATATCGGCATGCCGGAGGTCGCGATCTTCGAGGGCGAGCCAAACGCATTCGCCACCGGCGCGTTCAAGAATTCGTCGCTCGTCGCGGTCTCCACCGGCCTCATCAGTTCGATGAGCCGCGAGGAGGTCGAAGCAGTCATCGGCCACGAGATCGCGCACATCGCCAACGGCGACATGGTCACCCTAACGCTCATCCAGGGCGTGGTGAACACCTTCGTGGTGTTCCTCTCGCGCGTGGTCGGCTACGTGGTCGACAGGGTCATCCTCAAGAACGACCGCGACACGCCCGGCATCGGGTACTACGTCAGCGTAATCGTGTGCGACATCGTGTTCGGCGTGCTGGCGTCCGTGATCGTCGCCTGGTTCTCGCGCCAGCGCGAGTTCCGCGCCGACGCAGGGTCGGCGAACCTGCTGGGCACGCCGACACCGATGGTGGCGGCACTGGCGCGCCTCGGCGGCCTCACCCCGGGCGAGTTGCCCCAGTCGTTCAAGGCTTCGGGCATCAGCGACAAGCCAGGCTTCATGGCGTTGTTCTCGACCCACCCGCCCATCGAAGAGCGCATTGCCGCGCTGCAGGCTCGCCGCTAACGCCGCGAAACACCCCGCGGCAGCCGTCGCGGGGTGAGAAAATGGCGGGTCCCCATGACCGCCACCGCCTCAAACCGCTCAGCGGCCGACCGTCGCCTGATCGACACCGCTCTCGCCTGGTATTTCGTCGGCGTTTGGGGCTCCGGATTCCTCGCCAGCAAGGTAGCGCTGCAATACGCGCCGCCGTTCACCATGCTCTCCCTGCGTTACCTGCTCGGGTTCCTGTGCATGGTGCCGGTCCTGCTGATTGCGCGCCCGCGCTGGCCTGAAACGCCCGGGGAATTCGGCCATGTCGTCGTCGCAGGACTGCTGATGCATGCAGTGCACCTGTCAGGTAGCCATTACAGCCAGTACCTCGGTCTTTCCGCGGGCATCACGGCCCTTGTGATGTCGTTGCAGACTTTGGCAACTGCAATCATCGCGTCGCGTTGGATGGGCGACAGGCTTGGGCCCGTCCAATGGGTCGGCGTCGTCATGGGGCTGGCCGGCGTGACGCTGGTCGTGTGGCACAAAATCGACGTCAAGGAACTCCCGCTCGGTAGCTTGGTGGCGCTCGCATTCGGACTCACAGCGATCACCGCAGGTACGCTCTACCAGAAGGCCTTCTGCCCGCGCGTCGATCTGAAGGCCGGCGCTTTCATCCAGTTCGCCGCGTCGGCCCTCGCGCTCGCCCCGCTTGCCGTCTTGGTCGAAGGCGCCCCGGTCGACTGGAGCTGGCAGCTCTTCGCGGCGCTCGCCTTCCTCGTCATCCTCGCGTCGATCCTTGCGACCAATGCGCTCAACCTGCTCATGCGTCATGGTGAAGCGACGCGCGTCACCAGCCTGATCTACCTCACCCCGATCATTGCCGTGGCGCTCGAGTACCCGATGTTCGGGGTGTCGCCCGGCCTGCTTTCGCTGGCCGGGATCGCGATCACCTGCGCAGGCGTGGCGCTGGTGACGTGGCGCAAGCGGCAGGCGCCTGCAACCCTTTCCGGCGGGGAGGTCTGAGGAGGGGCGCAGTCCCCTCCTCGGTGACACATTGCGCTTCGGCTACGTCATCCTGCTCACGATCCTTGCGCATACCGCATTCACCAGCAGCCGCATGACGGTCTCGCTCTACGCGCTCAAGCTGCAGGCCACACCCTTCACCGTCGGTGTGCTCATGGCGCTCTACGCGCTGTTGCCGATGCTGCTGTCGGTCCTTGCCGGCCGCCTCATCGACCGCGTGGGTCCGCGCGTTCCGCTCATGTGGGGAAACGCGATGCTCCTCGCGGGCGTCCTGCTGCCTTTCCTCCTGCCGGGCCTGCCGGCCCTGTTCGCGGCGGCCACCATCATCGGCTCGGGATTCATGCTCTCCCACATGATCTCGAACAATCTCGTCGGCGCCTACGGCAAGCCGGAGGACAGGGCGGCGAACTTCTCGTGGCTGTCGCTTGGCTATTCGGTCTCGGGGTCGCTCGGGCCGCTGATCGCCGGGTTCTCGATCGACTGGTTCGGCGAGGTGCGCTCGTTCACCGTGATGGCAGCATTCGCCGCGCTCGCCCTCGGGGTCACCTTGTGGCGGCGCGAGGAGCTCGTGCGCCACGAAACGCCAAAGCCGCGTCCGTCGGGGCACAGCGTGATGGACCTCGTGCGCAACCGCAAGCTGCGCAGCGTGCTGATCGTCAGCGGCATGCTCTCGATGGGATGGGATCTGTTCACCTTCGTGATGCCGATCCACTGCTCCAACATCGGCCTGTCGGCCTCGACGACGGGCGTCATCATGGCCTCATTCGGGGCCGCGACCTTCCTGGTGCGCCTGGCGATGCCTTCGCTTTCACGCCGTCTCAAGGAATGGCAGGTGATCACTGCCGCCTTCGTGGTGTCCGGCACGGCCTACCTGCTCTTTTCGCTGGTCACGAGCGCACCCCTGATGATGTCGATCGCTTTCCTGCTCGGCCTGGGCCTCGGTTGCTCGCAGCCCATGGTGATGTCGCTGCTTTACGAAGCGTCGCCCCCGGGCCGGCAGGGCGAGGTGGTGGGTGTGCGCACTACGGTGCTCAATATCAGCAGCACCGGCCTGCCCCTGGTGTTTGGTGCCGTAGGATCGGCGTTGGGGATGGGGCCGGTGTTCTGGGGGATCTCGGCCTGCCTGCTGACCGGCGGTTACGCCGCCGGACGCAAGGTTCGGCGGGGCAAGACCTAGTCGAACGCCGTGATCAGCATGGCGAGGACCGCGCCCGCACCGGCGGGCACGCCCCAGCGCTCAATGCGCGAAACGGCGTTGCCCGCGATCAGCTGGACAGGAACGCTGGTGTGCTCGAGGACCTTGTTGGTGGTCGAATCCTGCAGCATGCGGGTGAGCGAGTTCTTCCGTGCGGTGCTCATCACGATCTGATGGCAGCGCAGGCGACGCGCCTCCTCGACGATGATTTTTGCCTTCTCGCCGAGCTTGTGGCTGGCCGAGTAGGGCACGCCGTGCTGCTCGAGCAGCTTGCGCGCCGGCCCCAGGGCCTTCTCCGCCTCGTCGCGGTGCCAGTCCTCGCGGCTCCTTCGGCCAATGAACTGCGCCACGTGCTGGGAAAGCGGCTGCTGGACATTCAGCAGGTGCACTTCCTTGGCCGAGTCCTTGAGGAATTCGGTAACGACGTGGCGCACGGCGAACTCGGAATTTCGGGAACCGTCTACGGGAACAAGGATGCGCTGCATGGTGGTTTCTCCTGCGCTGGGATCGTTGGTGATCTGATCGATCGGGGCGCCACTGCGCATTGCGGCAAGGCGTGAGGTGATACGGGAATCGAGATGCCGGTGGTTCCTGACGAATCCAGCCCAAAGGACGCCGCCGATCGCGGCGAGATAGACCAGCGCGATCAATGAATCGTTGCTCCCGCCGTTGCTCGCGAACACGTCGCGCACCAGGGGTTCGCCCATCATCATCTTCGCCGCGGTCCAGGCCAGCACACCGGCGCCCACATACACAATTACCGGGAACCGCTCGACCCACTTGAGGATCAGGGTCGAGCCCCAGATGACGATCGGGATGCTGATCAGCAGGCCCAGGACCACCAGCAGATAGCTGCCATTTGCCGCCCCTGCGACGGCCAAGACGTTGTCCAGCCCCATGACCGCATCCGCGATAACGATGGTCTGCATCGCGCCCCAGAAAGTGGTTGCCGTAGGGCCATGGCTTTCGTCTCCGCCTTCCTCCGGCGCGAGAAGCCGATAGGCGATCCAGATGAGCAGCGCGCCGCCCACCAGCATCAGGCCGGGGATCTTCAGCAGCCAGACGACCACCAGGGTCATCGCGCTTCGCACCACGATCGCGCCGGCGGCGCCCCAGACGATCGCGCGCTTCTGGAGATGTTGGGGCAAGCTGCGCGCGGCGAGCGCGATCACGATGGCATTGTCGCCGGCGAGCACGAGGTCGATCACCACGATCGCGGCGAGGGCAGAAAGGAATTCGACTGAGAGGATATCCATGGAGGTGTCCTGTTTGGTGTGACGGCATTGTTGTGTCGCGCGGGGAGGACGTAAAGCTGACTTTTCGAATGGACTCGATTCCGATTACAAATCCATTCATCTAAAATAGAATCGAAGCTATTGCGATATGCGATCCATAGCGCATGTACGGCATTGCGTTCGAGTGTTGGTTATCGCGTTCGCGTTGCGTGCCTGAAGCGGGTGTGATTTAATCGCGCCCGCAGTGGCATTCAGGCAGTCAGGCAGTCAGGCAGTCAGCAAAGCGGGAGTAGCTCCGGGCCGCACCGGCCCCAGCCGCGGGATCGTCAATACGGGCACTGCCCCGGTCCCGAGGGTTCGCTATCCGGGTGGTCCGGAGGGCGAGCGAGCGAGACCTTTGCCCTTACAGGTAAAGGTCACGAACATGCCGCAGTCGTCGATCCGGCGCTTCCTGCGCCACGGAATGCTTCCGCAAATTGCCGTCTTCGAGTCCGTCGCGCGACTCGGTAGTTTCACGCGCGCAGCCGAAGAGATGCATCTCGCCCAGCCCACGGTCTCGACCCAGATCAGGAAGCTCTCGGAAACGCTCGACCTGCCCCTGTTCGAGCAGATCGGCAGGAAAGTGCATCTCACGCCGGCTGGAACGGCCTTGCAGGAGGGGTGCAAGGAACTTTTTGCGGCATTCGGCCGCATCGATGAGTCGCTGGCCGCCCTGCGCGGACTGGAAGGTGGTCGCCTGCGCCTTGCAGTGAGCACCACGGGTAAGTACTTTGCGCCGCGCCTCCTGGCTGCGTTTGTCGGCCTGCACCCGAAGATCGAGATCTCGCTGCAGATCCACAACCGGCAGGGCCTCATCGAGCGGCTCGCACGCAACGACGACGACCTCTATATTTTCGCCAATCCCCCAACCGAGCAGGAGGTGGTCTGCCAACCGATCCTGCGCAATCCAATGGTGTTGTTCGCGCGCGCCGACCATCCCCTCGCCGGAAAAAAGAATATCCCTTTCAGCGCGCTCGCCCGCGAGCACTACCTGATGCGCGAACCGGGTTCAGGAACCCGGCTGGCGGTCTACCACGCCTTCGACAAGTACGGTATCGAGCCGAAAGTGCGCATGGAACTCTCAACCAACGAGGCCATCAAGCAGGCGATCCGCGCCGGGCTCGGGGTGTCGATCCTGTCTCGCTACACGCTGGGCCTGGATACCGAGGAAGACCAGCTAGTCGCGCTCGACGTCGAGGGCTTGCCGCTCGAGAGGCAATGGCAGTTCGTCTACCCGGTCGGCAAGCAAATCGCGCCTGCTGCTCGCGCCTTCATGGATTTCGTGCGCGCCGAAGCCAAGCACCTCGTACAGGACCACCTCGGGCACGCGGCCACGCCAACCCGCTAGAGGCTGGCGACGTGCTGGAGCAGGTCACCGCGCGGCTGGTTGTCAGGGCACGCAGATAGCGGATATTCTCGGCGCGGGTCGCCTGCGCTTCGCCGACGGCCGTCGCTCTGGACTCGTTCCGCGACGCTATGCAGTTTCTCCCGGGAGTGGGCATGGAAAAGCACGTCGGATTCATCGGTCTTGGCAACATGGGCGCGCCGATGGCCTCGCGTCTCATTGACGCCGGCTACCAGCTCACCGTCTACGATGTGCGCAAGGCCTGCGTCGATGCCCTCGTGGCGAAGGGCGCGAGCGCCGCGGCTTCGCCCGCTGCAGTCGCCTCGGCCGTGGACACTGTGCTGCTCAGCCTGCCCGACCCGGCGATCGTGCGCCAGGTCACGCTGGGCGCGGACGGCGTCATCGCCGGAACCCGGGTAAAGACGGTTCTCGATCTTTCGACCACCGGAGCCAGGGCGGCACAGGAGATTGCGGCCGCGCTCTCGGCCAAGGGAATCATCGGCGTCGATTCACCCGTGAGCGGCGGCGTGACAGGCGCGGTGAAGGGCACGCTCGCGGTGATGGTCGCATGTCCGCAGGCGCTGTTTGCCGAGCTCGAGCCCATGCTCAAGCACATCGGCAACGTGTTCTTCATCGGCGAGCGCCCCGGGATGGGCCAGACCATGAAACTGGCCAACAACCTGCTCTCGGCGACGTCGATGGCGGCAACCTCCGAGGCGATCGCGTTCGGCGTGAAGGCGGGCCTCGATCCGGCGACGATGGTCGACGTGATCAACGCCGGCAGCGGCCGCACCACCGCGTCGGAAGCCAAGTTTCCCAAGTCGATCCTCACGCGCACTTTCGATTTCGGCTTCACCACCGGGCTGATGTACAAGGACGTCAAGCTGTGCCTCGAAGAAGCGGGGGCTGCAAACGTGCCGATGCCGGTGGCGACCGCGGTGCGCGACCAGTGGCGGCGCACCGCGGAGTCGATCGGGCCCGAGAAGGACTTCACGACCATTGCCCAGCTCGTCGAGCGGGACGCGGGCGTCGAAATCAAGAAACGCTGAGCGCGGCGCGATTCATACGAAAATCAATCCGCGGCTGAGCACGATGCATGGCGATCCCGTTCCGGCGATCACCGAGGCCGAAGCCAGCGGCGAGACGGCGCTGATCTTCGCCGACTTGCGCGCCACGCTTGGGGTCGGCGTGGTCAACCTGATCTGGCGCCATCTCGCCACCATTCCGGGTGCGCTGCCTTGGGCGTGGGCGACGGTGAAGCCCGTCTATGTTTCGGGCGGCGTTGCAGTGGAGGCGCAGCATCTCAAGACTGGATTGTCAATCCCGCCACTGCCGGCCTGGCCGGGCTCAGTGGTTCGTTGCGCGGGTATCGACGAAGCGGGCGAAGCATCAATCCGGCGGATCCTCGCGTCCTACAACCGCTCGAACGCGATGAATCTTGTGGCACTGTCGGCGCTGGTGCGCCGCATTGACGGCGCGCCGGCCGACACCCGGATCGCCCCGGCCCCGCCGCAGCAATCGCAGGAAGCCGCCATCGAAGGCGTGCTCCCCAAGCTGCTCACACTCGACGAAGTCGCCGCCGACACCGCCGACCTGATCCGTCGAATCAATCTGCTGGGCGATCGCGACCAGGGCCGCATCCTTGCCAGCATGTACCGGCACCTCGCCCATTGGCCCGGATTCCTCGCGATGAGTTACGCGCACCTGGCTCCGCTCGCAGCTGACGGCAGGCTCGCGAACATGATCGCTGAGGCGATCTCGCTCGGGGACGGCGCCGGGGCTCGACTCCAGGCCGGCCTGGCGATCCTGCCCCCACCCGATACCGCTGACCAGGTCCGCCGCGCCGCAACTGCCTTCATCGAGCATGCCATCGGCAAGATGGTGCCCGTTGCTGCTCTGCTCGTCGCGGGCATTTCCAGACAGGAGTGACCCGGGCTGTACCGGGCGAAATAAACCGACTTCCGACTCGGATCGCACTGGGACTCCGCCTTTCGATCCCGGAAATCGATGAAAGGGACCAGACAGCATATGCAGGGTGCATGACGATCTCGGCTATGCGATGCGCTAGACAGGGACAAGGTCAGCAGCTCATGCATTCAATACCTCACCCAACATGCCGACCGGCAGCGCCTCGACGCCCTGCCCGAGCGGATAGCGCTCCTTGCCCGGGTAGACAACATAAGCCGCGCCGGGGTTCAGGTCGCTCAATGCGGACCAGAATCCGCGCGTGGGCGCCGGCGCCGAGGCGAGCTTGATTTCAAAAGCGAGACGCCGACCGTCCGGCCGTTCGATAAGCAGGTCGATTTCCGCGCCGGCCGCAGTCCGGTAAAAGCTCGCGCCGGAACGAGTGCCGGTGGCGGCCAGCGCCTGCTCGACCACCCATCCTTCCCAGGAAGCCCCGGCGACCGGGTGACCCAGCAAGCGCTCGGTATCGCCGATACGCAGCAAGGCATGCAGCAAGCCGCTGTCGCGCAGATAGATTTTGGGACTCTTCACCAGCCGCTTTTTCAGATTGATCGCAAATGGCGCAAGCACGCGCACCATGTAGGTATCCTCCAACGTATCGAGGTAGTGCTTGGCGGTCGGCGCCGTCACGCCAAGGCTGGCGGCGATTTTCGAGGCATTCCAGATCTGGCCATGATAGTGGGCCAGCATCTCCCAGAATCGACGCAACGAGGCCGCTGGGACCCGCACGCCAAGTGCAGGCAGGTCGCGTTGCAGGTGCGTGTCGATGAACGCCTCGCGCCATTCAAGCGAGCGCGCGTCGTTTGCCGCGAGATAGCTTCCGGGGAATCCGCCGCGACCCCACAACTTCATCCATGCCGGGCGTTGGCCGGCATCGATCTCCTCGAGCGCAAATGGCGCAAGCTCATGGTAAATGACGCGTCCGGCGAGACTTTCGGCGGCCTGCCGCGACAGCGCGGGCGAAGCCGAACCGAGGATGAGAAAGCGTCCATTCTTGCGCCTGGCATCGATCAGGCTGCGCAGCACTGGAAAGAGGGCCGGATTGCGCTGGATCTCGTCGATCACCACCAGGTGCTTTTCGCGTGCTTCAAGATAAAGCTCCGGATCGGCCAGGCGTGCTGCGTCGGAAGGCCGCTCGAGATCGAGATAGACCGACTCGCCGAATCGGCGCGCCACGGCGCGCGCCAGCGTAGTCTTGCCGACCTGCCGGGATCCAACCAGCCCGACGACCGGAAAACGCCGTAGCGAAGCGAGCAAAACCGATTCCAGTTTGCGCTTTATCATCCTAGTATATTAAAAGGTAGTCTTTCAATATACAAGGATAAAGCGGCAGGAGAATCAATTCCCGGCTGCGCCCGGCTCTCTGGCTTGATGGGTTTCTACGATCACCGCGGGCCGTACTCGATGCCGTCCCGGGCCTGTCCGATACTGTTCGCGAAGCACCGGCCCGCTGATGCGCAACGCGGTCAGGCGGGCGCAGGCCCCGTGGTGCCGCGCACGATCAGCGGCGCCTTGATCTCCTCCATGCGGCGCACGCGCTTGCCGGCCAGCCGCGCCAGCAAGCGCTTGCCCGCGCGCGCGCCGATCTCCGCCGAGGGAACGCGCACCGTGGTGAGGCCGGGCGTGAGTTCCGCCGCGAGGTCGACGTCGTCGAAGCCCGCAATGGACAACTGGTCCGGTACCGTGATCCCGCGCGCACGGCACTCGAGCAGCGCGCCGATGGCGAGGGGATCATTGCCGCAGATCACCGCGGTGAATCCCGGCGCGTCTGCCAGCAGCCCCGCAAGGGCGGCCTTGCCGGCCGCGACCGCGAAAGGCGCCTCCCGCACCCGCGACGACGGAAGTCCGATGCCGCGGCTTGCGAGCGCCTCGCGCGCGCCTGCGAGCCGGTCCCGTGCGCGGTCGTTGTGCGCCGTCTCGCCGGCGATCACCGCGAATTCGCGATGTCCGAGATCGAGCAAGTGCTGCGCAACGTGAACCGACGCCAGGCGGTGCGACACCCCTACGCAATGGTGGTAACCGCCATGGTCGAGAGACCAGGTGATCTCGTAGGGTAGCGACGCGCGCTCCAGCAGTCGGTACAGCCCCGGATCGTGGTCCATTCCCACCAGCACCAACCCGTCAACGCCGCGCTCGATCAGCGCGCGCGTCGCCAGGAGCTCCGCGCCGGGGTCGTAGTCGTGCGTCGCCAACAGCAACGTATAGCCGGCCTGCGAGAGTTCCCGCGACAGTGCGTGCGTCGCCTTGGCGAAGATCGGGTTGTCGAGCGGCGGGAAGACTGCGCCGATCGTCTTTGAACGCCGGGTGGCGAGCGCGCGCGCGGCGCCGTGCGGCACGTAGCCGAGCATGTTGACGGCGTCGCGCACGCGCTCGCAGGTCTTGGCGCGCACGAGGTCCGGTTGGGCCAGCGCGCGCGAGGCGGTCGCGAGCGAAACGCCCGCGGCGCGCGCCACGTCGGCAAGTTTCGGATTGGAGCCTAGTGCCATCGGCCGCAACTTTAGCATCGCAAATGAAAACGTTTGCAGTAGCTTTTTGCTGCGATGCAGCTTGACTCCAACAAATCGCAAAAATAGGCTCTGCAAGCGGTTTCATTTGGTGGCCACGGACCCGCGACCGAGTATTAGGTCAAGTCAACGCGAGGATTCCGCATGAAGGAACTAGACGAATTGGTCAAAGTGCGCGAGCAGATCATTCCGCGCTCGCAATTGAAGCGCCTGGCCAAGCGCAACAACTATGCAGGGCTCGGATTCCTCGCCTTTCATTTTTTCCTGATTTGCGGAACGGGTTGGCTGGTCCACCAAGCCTTGGGATCCTGGTGGATCGTTCCGGCTGTTTTTTTGCATGGAATGATCCTTGCCACCCTGTTCGCGCCGCTGCACGAAACCAGTCACGGTACGGCGTTCAGGACGATCTGGCTGAACGAGGCCGTGCTGTGGCTTTGCGCACTGATCTACATCTTCCCGCCGAAGTGGTTCAGGTACCACCACGCGTTCCACCACACCTACACCCAGATCCGCCGACGGGATAATGCGATGGTTCTCCCCAGACCGATTACCCTGATGCAGTACCTGGTATACGTGTCGGGTCTGATGGTTTGGCGCCGCAACCTGTCCTACCTGTTCAACCATGCCATGGGCCGGATCGATCCCGCGGAACATGAGTATGCCCCGGTCGACCAGCATCCGATGCTGGTGCGGGAAGCCCGGGTCATGGTCGCCATCTATGCCGGTATCGCGGCCTTGGCGGTTGCCTACGGGTCGTGGGCGCCGGTGATCTACTGGCTGCTGCCGCGAATCGTCGGAGAGTCCTATGCCCGCTGGATCCGGGTCGCGGAACACACCGGCTGCGAAGAAGGTTCGGATCCCACCGCAAATACCCGAACGACGCTAACGAACCCGTTCATCCGGACTCTCTGGTGGAACATGCCGTATCACGCCGAGCATCATCTGTGCGCGTTCGTGCCGTTCCACGCCCTGGGCAAGTTCCACGAGCAGGTTTACGACAAGGTCTTGGTCAGCAACGGCGGCTACTTCAAGGTGCACCTTGACCTGTTCCGCCGGTTCATTCGCCTCAAGCATGGCGCGCAATCCAACTAGAACCGGGCAACGGCGAATCGGAAGGACAAAAGATTATGGAACAGCCGGGTAAATGGCATCGCGCCGTCTCGGTTTCGGAGATCGAGGATGACGACGTCGTCGGCGTCACCGTCGGCGAGCAGGGCGAGCATGAAGTGGCAGTGTACAAGCTGGGTGGAAAGTGCTACGCCACCGCCGACCGGTGCACACACCAGACCGCAAGGCTCTCGGACGGGCTGGTCATCGACGATTTCATCGAATGCCCGCTGCATCAGGGGCGCTTCCACATTCCGACAGGGAAGGCGCGGAGCGCGCCGGTGAGCATTGCGCTCCAGACCTATCCGACCAAAGTAGAGGATGGGGCGGTATACGTGCTGGTCGAAGACATCCAGTTCGACTGACGCGATGACGCCTTAAGCACTGAGAATGAAAACGGTTGCAGTTTTTTTCTGCTGCAGCGCAGCTTGACGAGGACAGACGCAAAAAATAGGCTTTGCAAGCGTTTTCACTATTCGACCATACAACCAAGAGGGGGGACATCATGGATCGGTTCACTTGCTGGATGCGACGCGCAGCCGCGCTCACGCTCCTGGCGGCGCTGTTGCCAGGACTTTCGTATGCGCAGAACCATCGCATGCGGCTGCAGTCGGCGATACCATCGTCGGGGGAAGATTTCAAGATGCTGGTGCGGCTCTCGCAGCGCGTGGATGCGATGACCAACGGGCGCCTGAAGATCGAAGTCCTGCCCGACGGCGCGGTCGTCGGCGCGACCGAGATCCTCGACGCGGTGGACAAGAACCTCGTCGAAGCGGGTTTCGCGTGGACGCATTACTGGAGCGGCAAGCATCCGGCGGCGGCGCTCTTCGGCTCGCCGTCGGCGGGTGCCGGCGTCGGCATGGACCAGATGGCCTGGCTGTCCTGGTTCTACAACGGCGGCGGCAAGGATCTCTACCGCGAGATGTGGGACCAGCACCTGAAGATGAACGTGGTCGGCTTCGTGGTGCAGTCCGCAGGTCCCGAAGCGCTCGGCTGGTTCAAGGAGCCGATCAAGAGCGTCGAAGACCTGAAAAAGCGCCGCTTCCGCACCCCGCCCGGCATTCCGGGCGCGATCTACAAGGAGATGGGCGTGCCCGCGGTATTCATGCCCGGCGGCGAGATCATTCCCGCGGCCGAGCGCGGCCTGCTCGACGGCGCGGAATGGTGCTGCCCGGTGACCGACATCGCCTTTGGCTTCCAGCGCGCCTTCAAGCACTACTACCTTCAAGGCCTGCACCAGAACATCGTCAACGGCGACATCTATATCAACAAGACGTTCTGGAACAAGCTGCCGAAAGACGTGCAGGCGATCTTCGAGACCGCGGCGACGGCGTCCATCATGGAGGACATGGCGTTCCGCATCCGGGCCAACACCGTGGCGCTGGCGGAACTGAAGACGAAGCACGGCGTGCAGGTGCACGACACGCCGCCGGACTACTTTGCCGCGTACACCGCGGCGGCAAAGAAGGTCTACGCCGAGAACGCTGCGAAGAACCCGTTCTTCAAGAAGGTGCTCGATTCGCAGGCCGAGTTCGCCAAGGACACGGTGCCCTACTGGATCACCATCCAGAAGGCGAACACGTCGGTCGCCGAGTCGCACCTGAAGGGCGGCAAGTAAACCGCCGGCAACCGTCCGGCACGGGCGGCCGACAGGCCGCCCGTTTTTTTGGGGAGAGCGCATGACAACCGACTCTGGCGCGCTGGTCCGCGTGATCCGCGGCATCGATGCGGTCAGCGAGTGGTCCGGCCGCATCGCCGCATGGCTGGTGCTCCCGCTCGTATTCATCATGAGCTGGGAGATTCTCGTGCGCAAAGTGCACACACCCACGTACTGGGCGTACGACCTCAGCTACATGCTCTACGGCGCCCTGTTCATGCTCGGCACGGCCTACACGCTCTACCGCGGTTCGCACATCCGCACCGACTTCCTCTACCAGGGATGGCCAGTCAAGGTGCAGGCCACCGTCGATGCGTTCTGCTACCTGTTCCTCTTCTTCCCGGGCATGGCCATCTTCCTGTGGCTCGCGATGGACTATTCGCTGGTGTCCTGGCAACGCCAGGAACTGTCGATGGCGAGTTCCTGGATGCCGCCGATCTATCCGCTGAAGGCGGTCATTCCAGTCTCGATCGCACTCCTGCTGCTGCAGGGTGTGGCCGAGTTCCTGAAGTGCATGCACGCGATCCGCCATGGTGAATGGCTCACAAAGCAGCGCTCGATCGAGGAAGTCCTCGCCGAGGAAATGCCGATCGAGGAGAAGTCCAGATGAGCCCGGAGGCAATTGGAGGCCTGATGCTGGCGGCGTTAATCGTCACCATCTTCGTCGGCTTCCCGATCGCGTTCACCCTGATCATCCTCGGCATCGGCTTCGGCTACTGGGGCTTCGGCGACACGGTATTCCATCTGCTCCTGTTCCAGACCTTCGCGACGATGAAGGAGCAGACGCTCGCGCAGGTGCCCCTCTTCGTGTTCATGGGCTTGCTGCTCGAGCGCGCCGGGCTGATGGAGCGCCTGTTCCTCGTCACGCAGAAGATGCTCGGCGGGCTGAACGGGTCGCTCTATCTGTCGTGCATGTTCGTCGCGACGCTGTTCGGCGCGGCGAGCGGCATCGTCGGCGCCTCGGTCACGCTGCTGGGCATCATGGCCGCGAAAGGCATGGACAAATCCAAGTACGACGTCCAGATGTCCGCGGGCATCATCACGGCGGGCGGCACGCTCGGCATCCTGATCCCACCGAGCGTCATGCTCGTGGTCATGGGGCCGGTGATGGGCATCCCGGTCACCGACCTCTACGCCGGTGCGTTGATCCCTGGCGTAATGCTCGCCGCCATCTACGCCGCGTACGCGCTGGTGCGCTGCTACCTGAACCCGTCGCTCGGGCCTGCGCTGCACAAATCCGAGCGCATGGAATCGATGGGCGAGCTGTTCATCGAGTTCATCAAGGGCATGGTGCCGATCACGGTCCTTCTGCTCGCCTCGCTCGGCGCGATCTTCGCCGGCGTCGCCACGCCGACCGAGGGCGCGGCGCTGGGCGCGCTCGGCTCGCTCCTGCTCACCGTCGTCTACCGCAAGATTACCTGGCCGCTGCTCTACAACTCGGTGATGAAGACGCTGGAGGTGTCGTGCATGATCCTGTTCCTCGTCGTGGCGTCGAACTTCTTCGGCGGGGTGTTCTCGCGGCTCGGCACGCCGGAGGTGATCTCGCAGGCGCTGCTCGGTCTGGAGCTGAATCGGTACGTGATCCTGATGATCATCATGGTGGCGATCTTCCTCCTCGCGTGGCCGCTCGAGTGGGTGCCGATCGTGCTGATCTTCGTGCCGATCGTGCTGCCGATGGTGAAGCAGCTGGGCTTCGACTTGACCTGGTTCGCGATCCTGATTGCGGTCAACCTGCAGACGGCATGGCTGTCGCCGCCAGTGGCGCTGTCGGCGTACTTCCTCAAGGGCGTGGCCCCGCAGTGGCCGCTTTCGGACATCTACAGGGGCATGATGCAGTTCATGGTGCTGCAGATCGTCGGGCTCGGGCTGGTGATCTTCTTCCCGCAGATCGTGCTGTGGCTGCCCGGCGTCCTCTACGGCAAGTAAATCGGAACCTCCCGTGACCATCCAGTACCTCAAGAAGGCAGCCAAGACCCCTGAGTCCGAGTCCGGCAATGCGCGCGCCGTCGTCGAGGAAATGCTTGCTGCGATTCGCAAGGACGGCGAGCGTGCGGTGCGCGACTACGCCGCGAAACTCGACCAATGGACCGGGGATATCCTCGTCACGCCGGCCGACGTCGAGCAGCGCACCGCGGGCGTTTCGGCGGCGACCAGGCGCGACATCGAGTTCGCCACCGAGCAGGTGCGCCGCTTCGCCGTCGCCCAGCGGGAATCGATCCGCGAGTTCTCGACCGAGGTGCGCCCGGGCCTGGTGGCGGGCCAGCGGCTGGTCCCGGTCAACGTCGCCGGCTGCTATGTGCCCACCGGGCGCTACGCGCACATCGCCTCGGCCTACATGGGCATCGCCACCGCGAAGGCCGCCGGCGTGCCTACGGTGATCGCCTGCTCGACGCCT
This sequence comes from Betaproteobacteria bacterium, assembly GCA_947482825.1. Lineage (GTDB taxonomy): Bacteria > Pseudomonadota > Gammaproteobacteria > Burkholderiales > SG8-39 > SZAS-79. The sequence goes on from CANKMT010000026.1 coordinate 29,963, forward strand.
TTCCGCGGCGAAGGCATCCACCCGGAAGTCCTCTACGCGATGAAGGTCGCCGGCGCCGATGTCATCATGACGCTCGGCGGCGTGCAGGCCATCGCCGCCATGGCCTACGGCCTGTTCACCGGCAAGCCGGCCGACATCATCGTCGGGCCGGGCAACAAGTTCGTCGCCGAGGCCAAGCGCATGCTGTTCGGTCAGGTCGGCATCGACGTCTTCGCCGGCCCCTCCGAGATCGCGGTGATCGCCGACGACTCGGCCGACCCGGAGATCGTCGCCTCCGATCTCGTCGGGCAGGCCGAGCATGGCCACGAGTCGCCGGCGTGGCTGGTCACCGGCTCGCGCTCGCTCGCCGAGCGTGTCATAGTGCGCGTGCCGGAACTGATCGCGAAGCTGCCACCGACGGCGCGCGACGCCGCCGGGGCGGCGTGGCGCGACTATGGCGAAGTGGTCCTCTGCGACAGGCGCGAGGAGATGGCGAGCGTCTCCGACGGCTACGCGCCGGAGCACCTCGAAGTCCAGTGCCGCGACCTGGACTGGTGGCTCGCCAACCTCACCTGCTACGGATCGCTCTTCCTGGGCGAAGAGACCACGGTCGCCTTCGGTGACAAGGCCTCCGGCCCGAACCACATCCTGCCCACCAAGGGCGCAGCGCGCTATTCCGGCGGACTCTCGGTGCACAAGTTCATCAAGACCGTCACGTGGCAGCGCATGACGCGCGAGGCCAACCGTGACATCGCGCAGGTCACCGCGCGCATCTCCCGGCTGGAGGGCATGGAAGCGCACGCGCGCACCGCGGATGACCGGCTCGCTAAGTACTTCCCCGCCGAGCGCTTCGACAAGGGTGCGCCGGTCGAATCGTGAGCGTGCGGCTAATCCTCGAGGCGCCGTTGCCTATGGAGATTTGGGAAGTAACATCGGACGCTGTTGGACGGCAAAAACCGAAACTGCAGATTGCAAAAAGTCAGCTCGAACCCGACGTCGCCCTCCGCGGTGCGCGGGCGGGGATCCTCGCCGTTCTGCGTGGGCTTGCCTGACTCGCGCAGGATGAAGATTGACGTATGTCATGTCAATCTCTAAAGTGACACACATGGAAAAGACTCAGGTGTACCTGCGCAAGGAGGAACTGGCTGCACTTCGCAAAGCGTCGGCCCGCACGGGGCGCAGCGTCGCGGAACTGGTTCGGGATGCCGTCCGCAAAGCGGTACTCAAACCGCAAACCACAGGTCCAGTGGCGATCTGGGACGGCGAGCCCAAACGCCGTTCCGTGGACCACGACAGCGTTCACGACGAGCCTTAGTGCGCCAGAGGGAGGCCGCTTTCGTTGACAGTGGCGCGTGGATCGCCCTCGCGCTCACGCGAGATCCGCTGCATACCCAAGCCCGGGCGCACTGGGATATTCTGCAAAGCGCTGGCGCGAAGCTTCACACCTCGATTCCCGTGATCATCGAGACTTTCACGTTCCTTGAGCGCAATGCCAACCGGGACGTTGCGTTGACGTGGAAGGGTTCGATCGACAAGCCCGGAACCGTCAAGGTCCTTCCATGCGAGTTGCGCGATCTCGATGAATCCTGGGAATATTTTCGGCGCAAAGACCTGTACAAACTGTCTGCCGTCGATGCGACCAGTTTCGTGATCATGAAACGGACGCGAATCCGCCTGGCGTTCGCGTTCGATCACCATTTCGCAGTCGCCGGATTCAGGTTGGTCGCATAGCGCGATAGAAAAATAAAATCACGATTGCGCCTGACTCCAAGCATGCAGCTCTCCCTAAAGCTGTCTGGTCGGGTCCAGGCTCTTGCGCCCCGTCCGCCTGCCGAGTTTGTGCCTGGATGATCTCGACCCGCTTTTCCAGGCCTTTCGCGAGAACAATCATTCCGCGCTTTGCCAACGTCCTCAGCCCCCGAACCCGTCGGCCACGCGCATGTCCACCAAATTCGGTCTGCCGCTGGCGAATGCTTCGCGCAACGCCGGAGCAATGTCCTGCGGATCGGTCACCCGCCGGGTGTCGAGCCCGAACGACTTGCCCAGATGCACAAAGTCGATCTCCGGGTCACGCAGGTCCATCCCGGTGAACTTGGCCGTCGAGCGCATCGACACCAGTCGCTCCTTGATGATCCGGTAGCTGCGATTGTTCGTGATGATGTAAGTGATCGGCAGCTTGTGGTGCGCGGCGGTCCACAAGCCCTGCACGCCGTACATCGTGCTGCCATCGCCGACGACCACCGCGATCGGCCGGCCCGGAAGCGCGAGGCTCACCCCGACCGCCCCGGGAATCGCAAAACCCAGCCCCCCGCTTGCGAGGCCATAAAACGAATTCTTGTGCCGCAGCGGGAGAAACCCGGGCAGGGACACGGTCGATGTCAGGCCCTCTTCCACGACCACCGCGTCCTGGGGAAGCGTCTCGGTGAATCGCAGCATCAGGTAGCGCGGATCGATCGGCGTGGTTTCGGCAGCCATCATCGCGTCGATGCGCGCCTTGTCGCGCTGCGCGCTCCAATTGAGCGGTTTCAGTTCGGCCAGGCGCTTGCCTGCGCCGGCCGCGAATTCCGGGGTGCGCCTGGCACGCAGCAGCGGCAACAACGCGCGCAGCGTCTCCTTGACGTTCGCCTGGATCGCCATGTCGGTGCGGTAGTTCTTGCCGAGTTCGCCGCTTCGCTCGGAAAGGTGAATGACCGGAAGGTTCTCGGGCAACGGCTCGACCGGGCTGTAAACCGACATGCGAAGCAGATCGGCGCCGACGCAGAAGAGGAGGTCATACGGTTCCAGCGCGGCGCGCACTTTGGCCTGGGTGCGTGTCAGTGACCCCATGCAGGCCGGATGCTCGGTCGGGAACTGTGCCGTGTAGGGAATCGGCGACTGGTACACCGCGGCGCCAAGCAATTCGGCCAGCTCCGCGGCCTCGGCGAACGCGTCATGCATCGAAAGTTCCTGCCCGGCGAGGATCACCGGATGCTTCGCGGCCAGCAGGCGATCGGCGAGCGCAGCGAGCGTTTGGTCCGACGGACGGTTGGCCGCATCCACGCGCACCGGCTTGCCCATTTCCATTTCCACCGTCTGGTCGAGCACGTCGCCCGGCAGGCTGATGAATACCGGCCCGGTCGGCGGGGTCAGCGCGATCTTGGCGGCGCGGTGGATGATGCGCGGCAGGTCCTCGGCGCGGTTCACGTCGATCGCCCACTTCACCATCGGCTGCGCGATCGGGACCAGCGGGTCATAGAGCAACGGTTCGAGCAGGCCGTGCCCCTGCTCCTGCTGGCCCGCCGTAAGGATCACCGGCGAACCGGAAAACTTCGCGTTGTAGAGCGCGCCCATTGCATTGCCGAGGCCCGGCGCGACGTGGACATTGGCAGCGGCGAGGCGATTCGAGGCCCGGGCGAATCCGTCGGCCATCGCCATCACCACACCCTCCTGCAGACCGAGCACGAACCGGAGCTGGGGGAAATCCGGGACCACCTCCATGATCGGCAGCTCGGTGGTGCCGGGGTTGCCGAACAGGTGGCTCACGCCTTCGTCGACGAGTAGTTGCAGGAAGGCCGAGCGTCCGGTGATTCGGGTCATGCGTGCATCTCCAAACGGATTGAAGGGTGGATTGGGCAACGCCGGGCACGCACTTGCGCGTGGACAACTCTGCGATTGTACGTTCGGACAATTGTGGCGATGCGGAATAGGGGTTCAGGTTCGTTCCGCCGTTTGCCCAATCGATAGGCCTGTGTTACCAATGCTTGGCCCGCAGTCCCAACAGGAGGTCGACCATGCGATTCACCCGCCGTCTGATCAGGTTCGCCGCAGCCGCCCTCGCCGCCGGCGCCAGTTTCGGCGCGAACGCGCAGGGATCCGCCCAGAATCTCGCCTTCTCCACGCTCGGCCAGGGAACGGCGTGGTACGTGTACGGCGCAACCATTGCGGAGTTGCTGCGCAAGACGCTGCCGCCGGGCTCGAACGTCGACGTCAAGCCGTTCTCCGGCGGCGTAGGCAATGCAAAGCTGGTGTCCAAGAACGAGACGCCGCTCGGGTTGTCGTTTACCGTCACCAACCGCTGGGCCCTGCAGGGACAGGAGGCGTACGACGCGAAGCTGGAAAACCTGCGCGGACTCGTCGGCGGACTGGACGCCTATTACCTTATAGCGATGGGCACGCAGAAGCTGAATGCCGCGTCGCTCAAGGACATCAAGGATCGCAAGCTGCCGGTGAGGCTGTATACCCTGCCGGTAGGCTCGCTCGGCGAGTTCGGCGCCAAGCAGCTGCTGAAGGAATACGGCATCAGCTACGACGATATCAAGGCGTGGGGCGGAACGATCACGCACCAGGGGTACAAGGTCATCGTGGATGCGTTCAAGGACGGGCGGGCCGACCTGCTGATCGCCGTGATCACGCCCAAGCACCCCTCGATCACCGAGATCGCGACCTTCGGCCAGGTGAAGTTCCTGAACCTGGAGGCGGAGCGGGTCAAGGGCCTGGAGGCGCTCGGATACAAAGGCGAGACCATGCCGGCCGGCACGATCGCCGGGGTGGCGCAGACGGTGAATACGGTCGGATTCCCAACCGTGCTGATCACCAATGCAGCCCTGCCCGAACCGGTCGCCTACACGATCACCAAGACGGTCCTCGACAACAAGGATGCGCTCGTGCGCGGGCACGCCGGGCTCGCCGCGTTCGATCCTGCGACCTCGGGGCGGCTCGACAACGTCGGCATCCCGCTGCACCCCGGCGCCGAGCGCGCCTACCGCGAGAAAGGGTGGCTCAAATAGCCGGGAGTCGCGCGCGGCGCACACGCACCGCTTCCGGTCGAAGCATGACTTCGATGCCGCGCTAGGTAGCGCATGGAAATGCCCGGTCTGCGCTCGCCGCGCGTGAGTCTGGCCATCGTCTGGTCGCTGTTCCAGCTCTGGGCGGCGTACGCGGGGTCGTTCGACCTGATGCTCCAGATTCCGCTGCACGTGGGCTTCGCCACGGCGCTCGGCTTCCTGACTCCCCACCGGACCGACCGCCCCCAGGCGACGCGCTGGTGGGACCTGGCCGCCGCGCTCCTTGCGCTCGCCTGCGCTGGATATTTTCTCTACTCGATCCAGCGCCTCAGCTCGCGCATGGCGATGGTGGATGCGCCGCTTGCATCCGACCTCTTCGTGTCGGTGCTCTTCATTGCGCTGCTGCTCGAGTCGGCGCGCCGCCATATCGGCACCGCGCTGGTCGTGCTTACGGTCATCTTCATCGGGTACGCCTTCGCGGGGCCCTGGATGCCGGGGTTCCTCGCCCATGGCGGGGTGACGTTCCCGCGCTTCATCGACATGCAGATGCTCACGCTCGAAGGCGTGTTCGGGATTCCGGCGCAGGTGTCGGCAAGCTTCATCTACCTGTTCGTCTTGTTCGGGGCCGTCATGCTGCACGGCGGACTGCTCGGTCTGTTCACCGATTCGGCGCTCGCCATCGCCGGCGGCACCCGGGGCGGCGCAGGCAAGGTCGCCGTCATCTCCAGCGGCCTGTTCGGCACCGTCAACGGCAGCGCCACTGCCAACGCCGTCACCACGGGCGCGTTCACGATCCCGCTCATGAAGCGGGCCGGTTTCCGCCCCGATTTCGCCGCCGGGGTGGAAGCCACCGCCGCGATGGGCGGCCAGCTGATTCCCCCGGTGATGGGCGCCGCCGCGTTCATCATGGCCGAGACGCTCGGGGTCTCCTATTGGACCATCGCGATCTCGGCGGCGATTCCCGGCGTACTGTACTTTTTCGCGGTCGGCATGATGGTCCACTTCGAGGCTGCGCGACTGAACCTGCCGGTCCTGGATCGCTCGCAGTTGCCGAAACTGGGCGCCGTGCTGCTCCGCGATGCGCACCTTCTCGCCGGACCAGCGGTGCTGGTGTGGATCCTCTCCTCGGGCGGGACCGCCGAGCGCGCCGGATTCTGGGCGCTGGTCGTCGCCGTCGTCGCAAGCTGGCGCCGCGCCGAGACGCGCATCGGGTTCAAGCGCATGCTCGCGGTGCTGGTGGACGGCGCAAGCGGGGCGTTGCCGGTGGCGCTTGCCTGCTCCGTGGTCGGGATCGTGGTCGGCGTGGTCTCGATCAGCGGCATCGGCCTCAAGCTCGCCACCGGCATCGTCGGCCTGGCGCAGGGCAGCCTGCTGGTCACCAGCCTGCTCACGATGGTCGCCGCGCTGGTGCTGGGCACCGCGCTGCCGACCTCGGCCAGCTACATCATCACCTCGATCATGGCCGCGCCCGCGCTGATCCAGCTCGGCATCCCCGCGCTGGCCGCGCATATGTTCGTATTTTATTTCGGCATCCTTGCCGATCTCACGCCGCCGACCGCGATCTCGACCTACGCCACTTCGGCGATCGCGGGGAGCAACGTCTGGAAGACACAATGGACCGCAATGCTGCTGGCGCTGTCGGGCTTTCTCATCCCGTACAGCTTCATCTACGACCCGGCGCTGCTCATGATCAACGCCTCCCCCCTCCAGGTGGTGCTGCGCACGGGCGCCACGGCCCTGGGCATCCTGATGCTCAGCGCCGGCCTGATCGGCTTCTTGCGCGTGCCGACCCTGCATTGGGAACGTGTCCTGCTGGTGGCCGGCGCCGCACTATTGATCTTTCCCGGCCGCTGGGCGGACGTCGCGGGCATTGCGTGCCTCGCCGCCGTGCTGCTCTCGCAGCGTGGGCGCGTGGTTGCGTATCGAGCTTCGCTGCCGGGCGCTTGAGGATTCCTCAGTCCGCCTCCGGCTTCAGCATGCGCCCAAGCTCGGGGCGCTCCAACATCCACTCGCGCAGCGCGCCCTGCGCGTGCTGGTAACCGGCCACCGCGATATCGTCGAACGAATCGAATTGCATCAGGCCGAAGCGGCCGACCGGCGGCTGGATGTAGAGGTCGACCAGTTTCTTCACGCTCTCGGTCTTCTGCACGCTCGCCAATAGCGTGGTGCGCATCATCAGGTCGACGATGTTCGGCAGACCGAACGGCTTGCCAAAGGGATTCATCCAGTTGCGCAGCACCTTCCAGGGCGAGGGCAGCGCCCCTTCGCGCATCTCCAGATCGCGATCGAGGCTGACGTCCACCGCGATGACCCAGCCCCCCCCCAGGGATCGCATCACGTCTCCGGGGAGGTTGTTGAGCACGCCGCCGTCGACCAGCAGTTCAGTCCCGTCGACTACCGGCTCGAACACGCCGGGCAAGGCGAGGCTCGCGCGGATCGCTTTCCAGACCGGGCCCTCGCGATGCACTTTGGCCTCGGCGCGCGTGAGGTTGCTGGACACGCAGAAGAATCCGGTCCACAAGTCTTCGATGCGCACATCGCCATAGGGCGTATTCAGGTTGCGGTCCAGGCGGGCGCAGTTGACCAGTGCATAGATCGGCAGGGTGTAGTCGCGCATCGTGACCGGTTTCTTGTCGACGAACGAGCGGCGGTTCGTCTCGAGCATGGTCGCGTCGTCCCAACCGAGCGCCGGTTGCGCGGCAATCAGAGCCCCCATCGAAGTGCCGCCAATGAGGTCGATCGGGATGCCGGCTTCGCGCAGGGCGCGGATCACGCCCAGGTGCGCAAAGCCGCGCGCGCCTCCTCCCCCGAGCACGGTGCCGATCGCATTGCCGGTAAGGAAACGCGCGAGGCGCGCGAAGTCCGCGTCCCGGTCCCAGCGCAAATGGTGGTGCCCTTCCAGCGCGCGGGGCGCCAGCCAGAAGCGCGTACCCGAAGGCATCACGGTCTCCCGCGGATGCAAGAGCACGAGCGTCCTGCGTGCGGCCGTCAGGTCGGTCTGTGCGCCGAGGAGCCTTTGCTCGATGCTCGATACACCCGGGTCGGCGCCGGCGTCGCCGACCAGCAGGATGCGGTCGGCGCGCTCAATGCAGCGTCGCGTCCATGCAGTGTCGCCCGGATCGCACTCGTAGACGGCATAGCGAAAGTCCGACTCCCGCTCGTCGAGGCCGGCATCGAGCGCGAGGTCGAGCGGGCTGTCGGCGCTCGTTTGTGCAAAGCCGGGAACGCCTATGAACGCATCGAGGCGCGCCGAACTCACGTAAAGGGCCTTGCCGTGGACGCGCAGCGACTCCACAAGGCGCTCCGTGAACCCGGTCGTGCGCACCCCTGCGCTGAGCGGAAACACGACGATGTTGCTGCGCTCGAAGGTCTCGCGCACGTAGCCCGACGCGCGCCGCAGGCGGCGGATCAGCAGTTCGGTGATGAACAGCATCGCACGGGGGTGCTCGTTGGTGATGCGATCGAACACCGGCTTCATGAAGCGCACCAGGTGGCTCGTGCGCCGGGCGTGGATCGCGAGAGATCTCGGCTCGCCGGTGAAGAACCCCATTTCGCCGATACTCTCGCCGCGGCCGATTTCGGCCACCACGCGGCGACCCTTGCCCGATTCGCGCACGCCGATGAGGCGGCCGCTGACGACGAAGTACATGCAATCGCTCGGCGCGTCCTGCTGGAAAAGCGCTTCACCGGGCCGCAACTCGACCCACTCCAATTCGCTGGCGATACTGGAGAGCGATGCTTCGTCCATGTCCCCGAACACATCCTTGAGCACGCCCGCGAGTTGCTCCTGGCACAGGCGCCTGCGGATCGATTGGCCAAGCGCCAGCACGAGTTGAGGCGAGCGCTGCGCAAGGCGCTCCAGGTCGCCCTTGGCCAGCCGCGCGAGTTCGCAATCATCGAGCGCCGTCACCGTCGCGGGATGGCGGCCTCCGGTGAGGATCTGCATCTCGCCCAGAAGCGGGCCCGGACCGATTGCGCCGGGCTGGGGCGGTGCCTGCGCAGGACTGCGCGCCTCCAGCCGCCCGCGAATCAGGACATACAAGGCCTCCGCGTGCTGGCCGGCTTCGAAGAGGACGCTCCCGGCTGGCAAGGCCAGGCGCGTCATCGAAACGCAGAGGCCGTCGAGCAACGCGGGCGCCAGCGTATCGAACGGTGCGACCCCGCGCACGGCGTCGAGCAATTCCGGATCGGGCAACGATCGTGGCGAAACCGGCTGGTCCATCCGCCTCCCCAGGTTGGGTGCATCATCGCCCCCGGCCGCCGACCGCGCAACCCGCGCCCTAGGGAGCCGCCAGCGAATGAGCGCCTAGCGCGGGCGCTCGCCCGCCAGCGTGATCCGGTGCATCACGCGGCGAAAGCCGTGGTAGTCGTTGACCGGGTTGTGCTGCGCGCAGCGGTTGTCCCAGAACGCTATTGACCCGACCTGCCAAGAAAAACGGCAGGTGAATTCGGGGCGCACCTGGTGCTGGAAGAGATAGCCGAGCAAAGGGGCGCTCTCTTCGTCGGTCATGCCCTCGAAGCGCGCGGTGTGGGCCATGTTGACGTAAAGGGCCTTGCGCCCGGTCTCGGGATGGGTGCGCACCACCGGATGGGCGGCGGCGTAATCCTTGCGCGTCTCCTCACGGCCGCCAGACTTGATGAGGTCCTCGCGCGTTTTTGTGACGTCGGCCTTGGCCGAGGTGTTGACGGCTTTGAGCCCGTCGAGCATGCGTTTCATGCCTTCGGACAGCGACTCGTAGGCGAGGTACTGATTGGCGAACAGGGTGTCTCCGCCATAGGGGGGGATCTCGCGCGCGAGCAGCATGCTCCCCATCGGCGGCTCGTCGAGATACGAGGTATCCGAATGCCACACCCCGCCGAAGTTGGCGCGCTCGTGCTCGAGTTTCTTGACCTCGATCACGTGCGGGAACCCCGGCAGGCCCTTGACGAACGGGTATTCGACCGGTGCGCCCATGGCGCGCGCAAAGGCCATGTACTGATCCAGCGAAAGGTCCTGGTCATGGAAAAAAACGACCAGGTTCTCGAGGAATGCGCGGCGGATCTCGGCGATTGTTGCCGAATCGGGCAGGCGCGCGAGGTCTACTGCGCGAACCTCTGCGCCGAGCGCGCCGGCAATCGGGCGGACCTCGATCTTGCGATAGGGGGCGGCGACGGGATTCATGCCGCAAGTATAACGAGCGGCGGGCCGCTTGAGGGCCAGCGAGGACCTTCCCCCACCGGGCGTTTCGCATGGCAGCACGCTATCGGCGCGGCTATACTCGGTGCGAATTTTTCCGGGAGAAGAACGATGATGGGCCGCATCACCCTCACGCGATTCCTGATCGAGCGCCAGCGCGACAAGCAACTCATCAACGCCGACCTTCGCTTGCTGATCGAAACCGTGGCGCGCGCCTGCAAAGCCATCAGCAACGCCGTCACCAAGGGCGCGCTCGCCGGCAACCTCGGCTCGGCCGGCACCGGCAATGTGCAGGGCGAAGTCCAGAAGAAGCTCGACGTGCTGTCCAACGAGATCCTGCTCGAGGCGAACGAATGGGGCGGCAACCTCGCCGCGCTCGCCTCCGAGGAGATGGAGGACCCGCACCCGATCCCGACCCATTTCCCCAAGGGCGAATACCTGCTGCTGTTCGACCCGCTCGACGGATCATCGAACATCGATGTCAACGTCTCGGTCGGCACGATCTTCTCGGTGTTGCGCTGCCCCAAGGCCGCGACCGGCGAAGGGTTCTGCGAGGGCGACGAAAAGGCTTTCCTCCAGCCCGGCACATCGCAGATCGCGGCCGGGTTCGCGGTCTACGGGCCGACGACGATGCTGGTGCTCACGGTCGGCGACGGCGCGCACGGCTTCACGCTGGACCGCGAGATGGGCTCCTTTGTCCTGACCCATCCGGACATCCGGATACCGGAGGACACGCAGGAGTTCGCGATCAACATGTCGAACATGCGCAACTGGGAACCCCCGGTGAAGCGCTACATCGACGAGTGCCTGGCGGGAAAGACCGGCGTGCGCGGCAAGGATTTCAACATGCGCTGGGTCGCCTCGATGGTGGCCGACGTCTACCGCATCCTCACGCGCGGCGGCATCTTCATGTACCCGCGCGACGCCAAGCACACCTCAGGGCGGCTGCGCCTAATGTACGAGGCCAACCCGATGTCGTTCATTGTCGAGCAGGCCGGCGGCGCGGCCACCGACGGGCGGGGCCGCTTGCTCGAAGTGAAGCCCGAGGGCCTGCACCAGCGCGTCGCGGTGATCCTCGGCTCGAAGAACGAAGTCGAGAGGGTGACCGGCTATCACAAGGCCGCGGGATGAGCGGAGCTTTCGGCGACGGCCTGACCGCCGCGAAACTCCTGCCTTTCCTGCTCGCGGTCGGCGGCCTCGCGAGCCTGCACCTGCTCCTGAAGATCGTGCCGGCCGGCGCCAACAGCGGCGCAACGCTAGTGGTCGCCTACCTGGTCGCCTCGCTTGCCTGCCTCGCGGCGTATCCGCTGCTCACGCCTTCAACGCCGTTCGACGTCGCCTTTGCCACCGTGCCGTGGCACGCCCTCGCGATGGGCGTTGCGATTGCGTGCTGCGAAATCGGCGTATTGCTCGCCTATCGCGCCGGCTGGCCGGTGGGCTCCACGGGCGTTTCGATCAGCGCCGCGATGACGATCATCCTCCTTCCGGTCGGCGTGATCGTGTTCGGAGAGGCGCTAACGTTTGCGCGCATCGCCGGCGTTTTGATGACGCTCGGCGGGCTCTACCTGCTGACGATGCGAAGCTAAGGCGGAATAAAAGGAATAAAAGGGGCCAGGCTCAATTTCCCCTATGGAGCGTCGCACTTCAACGCTTTGCGCGGAAATTGAGCCTGGCCCCTTTTATTTGGCCCCTTTTATTTCTTAGGCAGCCGAGCCTGAACTGAAATTACTTGAGGTGCTTGCTGACCAGCTTGGTCATGTCGAACATCGAGACCTGCGCCTTGCCGTTGAAAATTGGCTTGAGCTTGTCGTCGGCATTGATGTTGCGGCGGTTCTTCTTGTCCTGCAGGCCGTTCTTCTTGATGTAGGCCCAGATCTTCTTGGTCACCTCGGTGCGCGGCATCGGGCCGGCGCCGATCACAGCCGCAAGACCCGCGCTCGGGGTCATCGGCTTCATGAACGCCGCATTCGGCTTGCGCTTGGCCGCGACCTTCTTCTTCGCTACGGGTTTCTTGGCGGCTTTCTTTTTGGTAGCCATCGTGGTGTTTCTCCTCTGAACGTTGGTGGTGCCGGGATTCTGGTCGGTTCTATTGCTGCCAGCCGCCTTCTCATGCGAGCGGAAGCCACAAGATGCCGAATCTGCCTGTGCGTGTCAACGGTTTTCAGAGGAAAAATATCCGCATCGCCGCCGTACCCCGCTCTGCGCGCCCACAGGAGAATCCCGCAAGGAGGTAAAATCGATGCACCATGACACGCTTGAATCTCGCAGACATCCGCAAGGAGTACATGCACGCCGGCCTCAGCGACGCCGAGGCCGCGCGCGACCCTTTCGACCAGTTCGAGCGCTGGATGAACGACGCGCTCGGCCATGAGCTCCCGGTCTCGAACGCCATGACGCTCGCCACGGTGACGCCCGAAGGCCGCCCGGACGCCCGCATCGTGCTGCTCAAGGGCATCGACGACGGCGGCTTCGTGTTCTACACCAACTACGAGAGCGCCAAGGGCCGCCAGCTGGCCGCCAACGCAGAGGGCTGCCTTGTGTTTTTCTGGGTCGAACTCGAAAGGCAGGTGCGGATCTGGGGCCGCGTCGGCAGGGTCACACCGGCCGAGTCCGACGTCTATTACGCCAGCCGTCCGCTGGGCGCCAGGCTGTCGGCGTGGGCCTCTGCGCAGAGTAGCAAGGTACCCGCGCGCCGGGCGCTCGAGGATGCGCTCGCGGCAGTCGAGAAACAGCACGGCGCCAATCCGCCGCGGCCACCGCACTGGGGCGGCTACCGCCTGGTCCCGGACAGCCTCGAGTTCTGGCAGGGGCGTCCCAACCGATTGCACGACCGCTTGCTGTACCGGCGCGAAGGCGACGCCTGGACGATCGGGCGCCTGGCGCCCTGATCGGCGCTCCCCCGGCCGCCGCGGTGTCCGCAGCGCAGGAATCGCAGGAGTTCGGGCCCATCCTTGCCTTCCTGCGCGCCTCGGACCTCTGCAGCGCGAGCGAAATTCCGGCAGCGGAGCCGCTTACGGGCGGCGTTTCGTCGGATATCTGGAAAGTCGAACTTCCCGGCCGCACCGTTTGCGTCAAGCGCGCACTAGCGCGCCTGCGCGTGAAGCAGGTCTGGGAGGCGCCGGTCGGCCGCAACCGCTTCGAACGCCTCTGGTTGGAAACCGCCGCCGGGATCGTGCCGGGCATTGCGCCGAGGATCCTCGCCGCGGATGAAGGCGGCATCTTCGCCATGGAGTACCTCGAACCGATACGCCATCCTGTGTGGAAGGCCGAACTGGCCGCGGGGCGTGCGTCGCCGGCCTTTGCGGCGCGGATGGGCGGGGCCTTGGTGCGAATCCATTCGGGAACCGCGGGCCGCGGCGAAATCGCCGAGCGCTTCGCAACCGACGCGAGCTTCCACGCGATCCGCCTCGAACCCTACCTGCTGGCCACTGGGCGCGCGCATCCCGGGCTCGCCCCCCGCCTTGAGGAACTCACTGCGATCACTGCGGCCACGCGCCTCGCCCTTGTGCATGGCGACGTGAGCCCGAAGAACATCCTCTGCGGCCCCGAAGGGCCCGTGCTGCTCGATGCCGAATGCGCCTGGTACGGCGACCCGGCATTCGACCTCGCGTTCTGCCTGAACCACCTGCTGCTCAAGGGCCTGTGGGTGCCGGCAGCGCGCGAACGATTCCTCGAATGTTTCGACGCGTTCGCTGACAGCTACCTGTCGGGCGTCACCTGGGAGCCGCGCGGCACGATCGAAACGCGTGCTGCCGCACTCCTGCCGGGCCTGTTGCTCGCGCGCGTGGATGGCAAGTCCCCCGTCGAATACCTGACCGAAGAGCGCGACAAGGACAAGGTGCGCAGCGCCGGGATACTTTTGCTGCGCAATCCGGTAACCCATTTGACCGGTGTGCGCGATCGGTGGCGCACCACTTTGCTGGAACCTTCATGACTGCAATCAAGACCGTCCACGCCCGCCGGGTTTGGGATTCGCGCGGCAAACCAACAGTCGAAGCCGAGGTCGTGCTCGAGAGCGGCGCCCTGGGGCGCGCAATCACGCCGGCCGGCGCCTCCACAGGGAGCGGCGAAGCCAGGGAATTGCGCGATGGCGGCAAGCCGCTGCGGGGTCTCGACGTCTCGCAAGCGGTACGCAACGTGATCGGGCCTATCGCGGCCGCCCTGCGCGGCATGGACATCGCGGACCAGGCGTCGCTCGATCGCGCCATGATCGAACTCGACGGCACCGCCGACAAAGGCAAGCTCGGCGGCAACGCCATCGTCGCAGTGTCGCTTGCCTGCCTTCACGCGGCCGCGGCCGATGCCGGCGTCCCGCTCTGGAAGCACCTTGCCGCCGGCCGGCGCGTGGCGCTGCCGGTGCCCGAGATCCAGATCTACGGCGGCGGGGCACACGCGCGTGCGCGCGTAGACCTGCAGGACTTCATGGTGGTCTGTCCCGGCGCGGGAAGTTTTGCTGAGGCCCTCGAGATGACCGCCGAGGTGTACTACGCGGCGGGCGCGCGCCTCGCCAAGAAAGGCGCGCTGCAGGGCGTCGCCGACGAAGGCGGCTACTGGCCGACCTTCAAGTCGAACGAGGAAGCACTCTCCGAGCTCGTGCGCTCGATCGAGGACGCCGGCTTCAGGCCGGGCAAGGACGTGGCAATCGCCCTCGATGTCGCGGCCACGCAACTTTACCAAGGCGGCCGATATTCGCTTGCGCTGGAGAACCGGTCGCTTTCGGCCGAGCAGCTTGCGTTGATGCTCGAGCGCTGGGTCGATGCCTACCCCATCGTGTCGATCGAGGACCCTTTCGCCGAAACCGACACCGAGGCCATGCGCGCCTTCACCAAGCGCGTCGGGCACCGCATCCAGGTCGTCGGCGACGACTATTTCGTGACCGATGCCAAGCGCATCGCCGCCGCGGCGGCGGTCGGCGCGTGCAATACGGTGCTGATCAAACCCAACCAGATCGGCACCGTGACCGAGGCCTATGCCGCGGTGGAGGCCGCGCGCAAGGCCGGTTACGGCGCGATCGTTTCTGCACGCTCGGGCGAAACCGAGGACGTCTCCATCGTCCACCTCGCCATCGGCTGGGGCGTGCCGCAACTCAAGGTGGGCAGCTTTTCGCGTTCCGAACGCATGGTGAAATGGAACGAAGGTGTGCGGATCGAAGAGGAACTGGGCTCGTCGGCGCAGGTGTTTGCGGCCGGGCGATTGTTCAGGCGCGGCGCATGAAATGCTGCCATCTTTTCGATGAGGACCGCGCCAATGCTGGGTTTCCTGTCGATATGTTGCCATCGGGCAGGAGGCGATGATGCAGGATGAGAAGCACTTCGATGGCGGATGCACCTGCCGACGGGTGCGCTACCGCATGACCTCGGAGCCGATGTTCGTGAACTGCTGCCACTGCCGCTGGTGCCAGCGGGAAACCGGCTCGGCCTTCGTGTTGAACGCGATGATCGAGGCCGATCGGGTGCAATTGCTCTCGGGCGAAGTCGAGGTCGTCGATACCCCTTCCGAAAGCGGCAAGGGCCAGAAGATCTCGCGCTGCCCCGATTGCCGTGTGGCGTTGTGGAGCAACTACTCGGGCGCCGGCGACAAGGCGAGGTTCGTGCGTGTTGGAACGCTCGACGATCCCGACCGGTTTCCGCCTGGCATCCACGTCTTCACTGCGTCGAAGCAACCGTGGGTCGTGCTTCCACCGGGCATTCCGGCGGTGCCCGCGTACTACGACTCGAGCCAGGTCTGGCCGAAGGAAAGCCTCGAGCGGCGCGCGGCGCTGTTTGCCAAATGAATCTGCTACGAATCACGGCCTTTATCGTTATCGCGCCGCTCTCGGCCTCGGTTTCGGATTCCGAGGCGTGGGCCTGCGCACCAGCGTTTCGCCCGGGCGAGAGCGTCCACATCGCCGAAGAGTCCGCCCTTATCGTGTGGGATGCGGCGAGCAAGACCCAGCATTTCATCCGCCGAGCGCAGTTCGACACCAAGGCGAAGGATTTCGGATTCCTCGTGCCCACGCCCACGCGCCCGGTGTTGTCGGAAGTGGACGACGCAGTCTTCGGCCACCTGGAAGCCCTTACCCGGCCGCCGGAACGCCCGGTTGAGCGATCCGCGGGCGGCGAATTTGCGAAGAGTGCGCCCGCACCGGCCGCGGCACCCGCGGTGCGCGTACTCGAAACCGTCACCGTCGCCGGGCTGGATGCGGCAGTCCTTTCCGCCAATGATGCGAAAGCGCTTGACGTCTGGCTGAAGGGGCATGGCTATGCGTCGCGCCCGGAGCTGACCGAGTGGTTCAAACCCTACATCGCAGGCAAATGGATCCTCACCGCATTTAAGATCTCTAAAGCCGGTTCCCCGGCGCAGCGCGCAGTGTCTTCGGCGGTGCGCATGTCCTTCAAGACCGAAAGGCCATACTTTCCCTACCGCGAGCCTGCAACGCGGGATTCCTCTCCTCGCGCGCTCGATGTGTATTTTGTTTCGGGCGAGCGCATGGAAGCAAAGATGGGCAAAGCGACGGCATGGCCGGGACGAGTGCTCTGGGCGCAGCCGCTCCAGACAGAGATGCGCGAGGACCTGCTCAAGCGCGTAAAGCTGCCTGCCAACGCGGCGCCGGCAACCGCTTGGCTCACCCGGTTCCTGGATAGGTCCGCACCACGGCCGGGGACGGACGAGTTGTATTTTTCGCGCGCCGCCGATCAATCGCAGTACATGGACGAGGCCTGGCTTCGTGCCGAAATTGCGCGCAAGACCTCAGCCCCACGAGTGGCGACCCTTTCGATCCCCGGCGAAGTCGTCGCGACCAGGGAGGCGCGCGAACTCATGCAAGACGGAAAAGCGGCGGAAGCCAGAGGGGACATCCGAGCCGCGGTAAGGCTCTATGTCCGCGCTACGCGCGGTGGCAGTGGCGAAGCCGCCAAGCTCTTGGGCGACATTTTTGCGAATGGCAAAGGCGACGTCGCGAAGGACTACGCCGAGTCGCTGAAGTATTACGCGATTGCGGAAAAGGCCGGAGTCAGGATCGACCGCGACCGAAGATGAAGATCCTGTTCCACTTCGATACCACCGACTCGCTCGCGGCCAAGACTCGGAGCATGGCCGCGCCGTTCAAAGTCGCCTGTTGTCCCGAGAGCAGCGATGAAGCGTTCGAGGCCGAAATCGGCCGTACCGAGGTGCTCTGGCACTCCCTCAAGCCGGTGACCGCGCAGGTCATCGCGCGCGCACCCGCATTGCGCCTCGTCCAGAAGATCGGCACCGGCGTGAACACGATCGACCTCGAAGCGGCAAAGGCGCGGCGCATCGCGGTGTGCAACCTGCCGGGCGCCAACGGCCCGGCGGTGGCCGAAATGGCGTTGCTGCTGATGCTTGCCTGCCTGCGCCGGCTGCGCGACCTCGACTCCGCGGTGCGCACGCCGGGCGGTTGGCACGCCGTCGCCGGAATGCAAGATAGTTTCGGCGAGATCGGCGGACGCACCGTCGGGCTTGTCGGATTCGGGGCTGTGCCGCAGGTGCTGGCCGGGTGGCTGGCAACAATGGGCGCGAAGGTCGTCTACTGCGCGCGCACGGCAAGGGAATGCGCCTACGAGAGACTGCCGCTGCCCGATCTGCTCGCGCGCTCGGACATCGTGTCGCTGCACGTGCCGCTAAACGAATTGACTCAGGCGATGATGAGCGCAGCGTCCTTCGCTCAAATGAAGCCGGGCGCGATCCTCGTCAACACCGCGCGCGGGGGACTCGTCGACGAAGCGGCGCTCGTCGCGGCGCTGGTCTCGGGCAAGCTCGGCGCCGCCGGCCTCGACGTCTTCGCCGAAGAGCCGCCCTCGCCCTCGAATCCGCTGCTGAGGCTACCAAACGTCGTGGCCTCCCCGCACCTCGCGTGGCTCACGCAGGAGACGCTGGAACGGTGCCTGACGCTGGCGGTGGAAAACGTGCGGCGATTGTCCGCCGGCGAAGCCTTGATGAATCGGGTGGCCTGACAAGCGCTACCGGGATCCGGTAAACCAAAACGCCTTCAGTTGCGTTAGGCAGCAATGCGAACGGATCGACCCGATGCCGCCTAAGATAAGAGAACTGATCGCGGACCTTGAGCATTCAGGATTCGTGGACCGTGGCGGCAAGGGAAGCCATCGGAATTTCGTGCACCCGAAAGTCGCAAAGCCGATCACAATATCGGGGAGCGCGGGAAGTGAAGCAAAGCATTATCAGGTCCGCGCGGTAAAGCGTGCCGTCGAGGAGTCAAAATCATGAAGGAAAGCGCGCGATACGCGAAAATCGTCGAGTGGTCCGAAGAAGACCAGTGCTATGTGGGGAGTTCGCCGGGCCTGGTCTACGGCGGCTGCCACGGCCAGGACGAGCATGCCGTTTTCTCGGAACTCTGCACCATCGTCGAGGAAACAATCGCGCTCTACCATGCTGATGGCAAGCCCCTGCCGCCCGCCACTTCCGGACGGGATCTCGCGAACAAATTGCAGAACGTCGCGTAGCTTCAATACGCGCCTACTTCGAGTCCTTCATCATCTCCGGGTAGATCTTCTCGGCAATTTTCGCCGACTCCGCGACCTCGGTTTCGTAGGCCTTCGAATCAAGCAGGTCGATCGGCGAGGAGATGTTTCTCATCTGCGCCTCGAACGAGGGATCGCGGTAGGCCTTGGCGAGTGCGGCCTCGAGCCTGCGGAACGCCGGGCCCGAGAACCCCTTGGGCGCGACGATTCCCGTGAGCGAGGTCATCTGCGTGAGGTTGACGATCCTGTAGCCCAGTTCCTCCACCGTGGGCACGTTCGGGAACTGCGGCATGCGCACTCGGTTGAACACCGCCAGCATGCGAAGCTGCCCCGAGACGATGAACGGCACCTGGCCCGAAGCCACCGCGATCGCATCGACGTGGCCGCCGAGCAGGGCCTGCACCGCGGGCGCATCGCTGTTGTACGGCACATGGGTCCAGTCCAGCCCGCGTTCCGCGGCGAGCAGGCGCATCAGCCAGAAGGTGGTGCTGTTCGGCGCATAGGTCGCGTACTTGACCTTGCCGGGGTTGTCCTTCGCGTGCGCGATGAACTCGTTGAAGGTCTTCCACGGCGCGTCGTTGCGCACGGAAACGGCATGCAAGAGCCTGCCGAACGCCGAGACGTAGGTGAAGTCGGTGTGCGCGTAGTCCACCTTGAGCATGTACGGATTGCCGAACAACGCCGCCGCGGGCGTGGTCGCGACCGTGTAGCCGTCCGGCTTCTGGCGCGCGAGGAAATTGAGCATGATCGCAGCGCTCATGCCCGGCTTGTTTTCCACCAGCACGCGCTGCTTGAGTTCCTTGCCCACCAGATCGGCGAGCACCCGGGCCTGGATGTCGGACGAGCCGCCCGGCGCGTACCCGACGAGCAGCGTGATTGGCTTTGCCGGGTAGTCGTCCTGCGCCTTTGCCGTGCCCATGAAAAGGGCCAGGCAGGCACCCAGCCCGGCGACGAACGCCGCCGCAATTCCTGTCTTCGGTTTCATTTGCCTGCCTCCGTTGTCCTTTGTCCTCATTCTTGTTTCGCCCCCTGGATCAGTGCCCACAGGTTCGGCGGGGAGAGCGGCAGTTCGCGCGGTTCCACGCCGAGCGAACCCAGGGCGTTGGCAATCGCGTTCGCGATCACACCGCCCACCGGCACGATACCGCCTTCGCCACCCCCTTTGGCCCCGAGCGGGTTGCCGGGGGCAGGCGAGTTCTCCAGCAGGATCGCCCGGATGTTCGGGAAGTCGCTCGCCGTTGGCAGCAGGTAATCGGCCAGCGTGCCGGTGAGGAACTGGCCTTCGGCGTCGTATTGCAGGTGCTCCATGAACGCCCCGCCCAGCCCCTGCACCACTGCGCCGATCACCTGACCATTGGCGGTCAACGGATTGATGATGCGGCCGATATCCTCGACCACCACGAACTCGAGCACCTCCACGCGCGCGGTGCGCGGATCGACCGATACGTGCGCCGCAGCCGCTCCATAGGCGTAGGTGTGGATGAAGTCAAGGTTGGCGAACGTCCCTTCGGCGCAGAGCCCTTCACGCGCGAATTCCGAAAGATGAACGGTCTTCGCCCCATGCACAGCCGTCAGGCCCTCCCCGATTTCTACTTCCGCCGCCGCGCAACCGAATCGCTTCGCCGCGGCGTTTCTCACCGCATCCTTCAGGTTGTTCGCCGCATCGAGGATCGCGGAGCCGCCCATCACGACGGAGCGCGAGTGGTACGAACCGAACCCTTCCTTGAGGTGGGTCGTCGACCCGTGAAAGATCCGCAGCCGGTCCATCGACATTCCCAGTGCATCGGCCGCGATCTGCAAGCTCACGGTCTCCACGCCCTGGCCGACGTTTGCGGAACCGACGAAGACCGATACGAATCCGTCGGGGTCGATCGTCATGCGCGCGTTCTCGCGCGGCCCGGCGGCGCCGCCTTCGATGAAGCAGCCGATCCCGAGACCATGAAAACGGCCGTCCACCAACTTGCCCTGCAGCGCAGCCT
Source organism: Betaproteobacteria bacterium (assembly GCA_947482825.1). GTDB lineage: Bacteria > Pseudomonadota > Gammaproteobacteria > Burkholderiales > SG8-39 > SZAS-79. The sequence goes on from CANKMT010000026.1 coordinate 50,337, forward strand.
TCTGCGCCCAGCCGATCTCGGCAAGGCAGCGGTCAAGCGTGATGCGGTAGTCGCCGCTGTCGAGGTTCTCCGCCTTCTGCGGCGGCGAAACCGTCGCTAGCGGATACGGCATCTCCGCTTGCGTGGGCAGGTTGCGGCGCCGGAACTCGACGCGGTCGATGCCCAGGTCCGCGGCGGCCATGTCGAGCAATCGTTCGCGGAAGAAGTCGGCCTCGAAGCGGCCGGGGCCGCGATAGGTGCCGATGGGGCACTTGTTGCTGAGGAGCAGGGTCGCCTCGATATGGATGTTGGGCACCCGGTACGGTCCTGAAAGGAATTGCGCCACGTTGCGCGTCGGCTGCGCGGTGCTCGTGCGCAGGTAGGCCCCTGCATCGACCCAAGCGTGCCCGCGCAGCGCGAGGATGGTCCCGTCGAGTTCGCACGCGATCTCGAGTTCCATGTCGGTTTCGCGCGCATGGTTCGAGTTGAGCAGGTTCTCGCGCCGGTCCTCGATCCACTTCACCGGACGCCTGAGCTTGCGAGCCGCAAAGGGGATGAGATAGTCCTCCGGGTGGAAGGTGCCGCGCACGCCGAACCCGCCGCCGACGTCGCCCTCGATCATCTCGACGCACTCTTCGGGCAGGTCCATCTGCTGCGCGAGCATCTTGCGGTTCTGGAACGGGATCTTGGCCGCGCCGAGGATCGTGAGCTTCGGCCCGGCCTCGTCCCAGAGCGCGATCACGCCGCGCGGCTCGAGGCAGACCGCGCTGTGCCGCTGCACGCTGAATCGTTCGCGCCGCACGTACGGCGCCTTCACCGACGCGGCATCGCCCTTGGTGGCGAGATAGCCGATCGGCGAATTGCTGCCGAACGCCTCAAAGAGCAGCGCGTCCCCGGGCCCGGAAAGGTCGTGCTCGATCACCGCCGGCAGCGGCTCGATATCGACTTCAATTGCATCGAGGGCATCTTCGGCGAGAGCAGCCGAATCGGCCACCACCATCGCAACCGGCTCGCCCACATAGCGCACCTTGCCGTGCGCGATCACGGGCTGCCCGAATTGCTCCAGTTCAGGGACCGCGGCGAGGCGAAGCGGGATCTGCGGAATCTTCCCGTTGGAGACCTGCGCCACGTCTTCGGCGGTATAGACGCCGCGCACACCGGGCATCGCGCGCGCGGCGCGGACGTCGATCGCCCGGAGGCGGCCGTGCGCCACCGAACTGCGCAGGATGGCCGCATGCAGGAGGCCTTCGGGATGCAGGTCGTCGGCATACTCACCGCGTCCGCGCAGGAGACGCTGGTCCTCGATGCGCTCCACCGGACGGCCGACATTCATGCGGACGATTATTGGCACCGCATCCGGGCAAGTCAACGAACGATCGGCGCTGTTCCGCTCGATTGCCCGGGTCAGGGAACGTCCTTGATATCCCCGGGCGGCCCCTCGTGGTGCGGATGCAGCGTGCGCGGGGCTTGCATCGGTTGGCCTTTTGGCGGCACGACGCGGGTCAGGAATCCGATGACCGCTTTGCCGAATATATCGTTGCGGTCACCCGCGACCATGTGTCCGGCACTGGTGACGTTGACGTATTCGGCGTGCGCGCAAAGAGCGCAGAATTCCGCCGCACCCTCCTCGCTCAAGACGTCCGATAGCCCGCCGCGCACCAGCAGCGTCGGCAACTTCAGATTGCGCACGCACGCTTCCAGTCTCTGCCGGCGTTTGCTCAGGTCATGCCGCCTTGGCCGGAACCGCGGGTCCCAGTGCCAGTGATACTTTCCGTTCTCTCCCAGGCGGACGTTTTTCGCCAGCCCGGCGAGATTCTTCGGCGGCGTGCGATGCGGTTGGTATCGGCCGATGGCCTCGGCCACCTGCTCGAGTGAATCGAAGCCTTCGGGCCTTTGCTGCATGAAGGCCTCGATCCTGGCCACGCCTTCCGGTTCAATCCTGTGTGCGATGTCCACCATGACCAACGCCGTTGCGTCGACCTGCTCTTCTCCGACTGCGACGAGGCTCGTGCCACCGCCCATCGAAGCGCCGACCAGCACCGCGCGTCGTCGATCGAGGCTTGCCACGACGCGCACCAGGTCCTTGACCATGAGGTCCTGACCATAGTCGCCATCGGGGGACCAGTCGGAATCTCCGTGGCCGCGAGCATCGAATGCGACAGCGAAGAATCCCGCGGCACCGAGTTTTTCGCCCGCGCCCTTCCAGGCATGGCGGGTCTGCCCGCCGCCGTGTTGCAGAAGCACGAGCGGTCCGTCCGGATCCCCCCAAGAGTCGCCCGCGATGCGCACGCCGCCTTCGCCCATCCAGAAATGCATGGGGTCGGGGGTGCCTGGCAATCTTTGTCCCGCGCTCACTATGGTTTTCTCCTTCGTTGTCCGTTTCGGTGTCCGGACTGCGAGCCAAACGCCCGGCTTCCCTTCGGCTACCGGTCTGTCGAACCCCAAACGAGGATAATACGGTAAAATGCCGTATATGATCTTGGACATCAGGAGTCTTTTATGAGCGCGACGGCCCGTTTCGACCTGAAGATGAATGCCGACGAAAAGGACGTCGTTTCCCGCGCCGCCGCCCTGATGGGCACCACGATGGCGGGCTTCGTGCGTGCCGCGGCCAAGGAAAAGGCCTTGGCCCTTCTGGATCGCGAATCGCGCGTCACATTGTCGAAGCGTGATTTCGCCGCGTTGACCAAGGCGCTGAACGGCGCGTTCAAGCCCAATCCGGCACTCAAAGGCGCACTGGCAGAGGCGGCAGCCAAAGTCCGTCGTGCTTGAAGAGCAGCTGCTCAACCCGGATCTCCACGACCGCGCAGGTTTCTCTTGCGGCATTCCAGAGCTGGACGACTATCTTCGCCGCTTTGCAGCCCAGCACCGTCGCAAAGGGGTCAGTACTGTTTATGTGCTGGTCGATTCCGGGAAGCAGAGCCTGATTCTTGGCTTCTACACCCTGAGTGCAGCCCAGGTGGATGCAGCCGAGCTAAGCGATGCCGACAGGAAGAAGCTGCCTCGCTACCCGGTGCCGTGCTTTCGAATGGGACGTTTGGCGTGTCGCACCGATCAGCGAGGTTATGGCTTGGGTAAACTGCTCATTGGCTGTGCCGTGGAACGCTGCCTGCAGGCCCGCAATCAGGTTGCCGCGTTCGCGCTTATCGTGGATGCCAAGAATTCCGAAGCGAAGGCGTTTTATGAGCACTACGGCTTCAGGTCTTGCGCTGATGCTGCGATGACGCTCTATCTGCCGCTGGGTCGAAATTGAGCGAATCGTGAGCCACACACTTCGTTCGCTGCGCTCGGCCGTGCTCGCGCCGCTTGCCGAGGCCGGCGCCGTGCGCAAGGCGCAGGGCACGCTGGCGCTGGACAGTGCGCTCCGGGTCGATGCAGGCGCCTCGATCGAGGCGCCTTCCGGCATCCCCGGCCGCCCGCTTCGGCCGGAACTGCTCCCCCACAACCAGCTCGGGCAACGGTCGGTGGCCACGCTCGAAGGCCGCGCCGCGCTGATTCACTCGATTGCGCACATCGAGCTGAACGCGATCGACCTCGCGCTCGACATCGTTTGGCGATTCCCTGGAATGCCCGAGGCGTTCTACCGCGACTGGGTTTCGGTCGCCAAGGAAGAGGCCAGGCACTTCACGCTGCTGCGCGAGCACCTGGTGTCGATCGGCTTCGACTACGGCGATTTCCCGGCGCACAACGGCCTGTGGGAAATGGCCGAGAGGACTTCCGTCGACCTCCTCGCGCGGCTGGCACTCGTGCCGCGCACGCTGGAGGCGCGCGGCCTCGACGCCTCGCCGCTGGTGAAAAAGAAGTTGGTCCGCGTCGGCGACCACAAGGCCGGCGCCATCATCGACCTGATCCTGCGCGAAGAAATCGGCCATGTCGCGATCGGCAACCGCTGGTATCGCCAGGTGTGCGGGGAGCGCGGACTCGATCCCGTGGCCGCCTATGCGGAACTGGCCGAACGCTACAAGGCCCCTTTTTTGCGCGGTCCGTTCAACCTCGAAGCGCGCCGTGCCGCCGGTTTCGACGAAGCCGAACTCGCGGCACTGCAGAGGATTTAGATCTCTTCGGGCACCATCTTGATCGCCCCGCACGGGCATTCCGAGACGCACAGTCCGCAGCCCTTGCAGTAGTCGTAGTTGAACTCGAAGCGCTTGCCCGGGCCCAGCTTGATGACCGCGTTGTCCGGGCACACGCCGTAGCAGTTGTCGCATTCGAAGCAGTTGCCGCACGACAGGCACCGGCGCGCCTCGAAAAGCGCATTCGTCTCTGGGTACGGGGTCGAAAAAACTTCGAGACAGCCGGTGTCGTTGGCCGCCACGAGCTGCCGGTTGGTCGCGTTCATCGCGGCGTCGATCGCATAGCGCGCGCCGAGCGCCTCACCGCAGCCCTGGCAGGCGCGGTGGCCCGAATTGAGCGAGTTGGTCCGGCGCATCCCGGACTGCACTGTGCGCGCCTCTTGCGGCAGCAGGCGGTTGCCGGCCGTGAAGGTGCCGGTCTGGTAGAACTTGACGGGTTCGAAGGACATGATTTTTCCCTAACCAGAACGAGAAGCGACCGGGCCGGTCTCGCGCAGCACGTTCTCGGCCAGCGGGCCGCTGCGCCGCACTTCTTTTTCACGCTGGAGCACTCTTGCGACGACGTCGCGGTCGAGGTCGAGGAACGAGGTGAGTTCCATCCTGTCTTCGATCGCATCGCGCAACATTTTCGCGAGCGACGCTTTGGTGATCGCGCGGCCGCCCAGGCCCGCGATCACGTCGTAGACCGGCACGGCGCGCCCTGTGAGTGTCGTGCGCACGTTGGTGGACACGATTCCGCCGACGCCCACCGCGAGGCTCTTCTCGAGGACGACCACTCGCTTTGCGCCAGCCAGCGCGGCGCGCACCGCGTCCGTGGGCCAAGGGCGGAAGCAACTGATGCCGAGCACGCCAATTCGCAGGCCTTCGTCGCGAAGGTCGTCGACCGTGTCCTTCAGCGTGCCGAGAACGGACCCCAACGCGATCACGAAGACCGGCAGGTACGCATCCACCTGCGCCTGCGTGGGCACATCCACGCGCTCATACGCGTGCGTGAGGATGAAACCGTCCATGCAGACCATCACCGGCAACGAAAGCTCCTCTGCCAGCCGGAAAGCCTGGATATGCAGATCGAGGGCTTCCTGGTTGGTCTCGGCAAAAAGCTGGATCCAGCCGCAGTCGCGCTGCGACATCGAATCGGTGTGGTCGTTCCAGATGTTGATCGGCGCGCCGATCGCGCGGTTGGCCACCGTCATGACGATCGGCAGGCCGAGGCCGGAGGCATTGAACAGCGCTTCGGCCATGAAGAGGAGGCCCTGCGAAGCCGTGGCCGTATACGCGCGGGCCCCCGCCGCCGAGGCGCTGATGGCCACCGACATCGCGGCGAACTCCGATTCCACGTTGACGAACTCGCAGGGCGCGAGCTGGCCGCTCTTCACAATCTCGCCGAGCGCTTCGACGATATGGGTCTGCGGCGAGATCGGGTAGGCGCAAATCACTTCCGGCCGGCAAAGCGCCACTGCCTCGGCGACCGCGCGCGAACCCTCAACCCGCTTCAACATGGGACACCTCTTCGAAGGCCGCGCGGGCTGCGGCGACGTTGGCTTCGGCCACCTTGCCGGAAAACTTCTCGCGGATCGCCGCCGCGACCGAGTCCAGCGAAATCACGCCGGACAAGGCCGAGAACCCGCTCAGGAGCGCCGCATTCGGCAGCGGGCGCCCCACGTGCTTCATCGCGATCTCGGTCGCCGGCACCGTGCAGATCCGCTCGACGCGGAACGAGCGCATGAACTCCTCGAGGCCCAGGGCTTCGAGGCTGCGCGTGGTGTTGATCAGGATGTAGCCGTGCTCGGCCAGTCCCGCGAAGATGTCCACCTGGTGCAGCAGCGTCGGGTCCTGGATGATCAGCGCGTCGGGGCACATGATCGGCTCGCGCAAACGGATCTCGCGATCGTCGAGGCGGCAGTAGGCCACTACCGGCGCGCCGGTGCGCTCGGAGCCAAAACTCGGGAAGGCCTGCGCATGCTTGCCTTCGCGAAACGCGGCGATCGACAGCATTTCGGCGGCTGTCACGACGCCCTGGCCGCCGCGGCCGTGGATGCGGATCTGGAACATTCCTCCTCCTTGCCGGTGGCGAACAGGCGCAACCGGTCAATGGGGAGAATCCTCCGATTGCAAAGGCGGCGGTTGATTCAGATCAAGCACCGGCGAGGTCGGGCCGGCGGCGGCTTGGACATCAGCGTTGAAGGCCAAATCGAATTCGAAGCCGGGTAGCCGAACTGCCCACTTCGCCGGCCGACATTCGCCATTCGCGAACGGCGAATGCGCCCTCTCCCTTTTGGGGTCGTTGCCGGCGAGCAGCCGCAATTCACTAATTCAATGGCTGTTCTTATTTGAGTTGAAAACGCCGCCTGGCTCGCTGAATGCAATGCGCGTATCCAAGGGGCCCGGCAGCGAGCCGCGCCGGCATCGATGCGGACGCCGGCCGCCCGTTGTTGCCGGGGCCAGAAAACGAGCCTATATTCGCTATTCGCGAATAGCAAATGAAGGCACATCATGGCCCGCTCGAAGTCCAATCCGCAACTCGTGCTGCGTCCGCAGGACCTGGTGGTGCTGCTGCGCCTCGCGCTGGAGCGTGGGCCGGCGCCCACCTACTCCGTGCTCGCGGCCGGCCTCGGCTTGACCGCGTCCGAGGTCCATGCGGCCGTCGAGCGCGCCGTTGTCGCCCAGCTCGCGCGAAAGGATGGCGGCGGCAAGGCAATGGTGATCCGGGAAGCGCTCAGGCTGTTTCTCCAGCACGGCGCACGCTACAGCTTCCCGGCCACACGCGGAGGCATTTCACGCGGGATGCCCACCGGCTACGCGGCAGCGCCGCTCAAGGGACTTATTTCGCAAGGCACCGACCCGGTTCCCGTTTGGCCGCATAAGAACGGCGCCGCGCGAGGCATCGCCTTTTACCCGCTGTACCCGAGTGTGCCCGAAGCGGCCGGCCGCAATCCCGAGCTTTACGAACTGCTCGTGCTCTTCGATGCAATCCGGGGCGGCAGTGCGCGCGAGCGCGCATTGGCAATCGACCTGCTGGACAAGCGCCTTAAGGCATGAATCCCAACGATCCCGGCTTCGCCTGATCGCCGCCCTCCAATAACATGCCGGCCCACGCCTACACCGCGGAATGGAAGCGAACCGAGCGCGATGACGAACCGCGCCGCGTTTCGCTGAAGGTGATGCTGCGCGGCACCTGCGGTCCCGCGCGCCTAACCGTGTTGAGTCAACCGCTCTTCGCCTTCCCGCCCTCCACCGGCAACCCTGCCGCCGCCCAACCATTG
>CANKMT010000027.1 GCA_947482825.1 Betaproteobacteria bacterium
GGTTGCTTTCGACAGGCACGTTACGCAGCCGCCTATTGCCGCATCTCAAGCTATTTGCAAACCATGGCCTATCAGGGCTACAACCCGCTGGTCGCTATCCAAATGGCGCTGTCAGGAAAACTTTATGCCCAAGGGGGCGAGTAGTTACCAAAAAGGATCTTGGCGACCTCAAGATCAGTCCGCTCGGCAATCCCGGCATGCCGATGAAGATGCCCTTCGGCCCCGACTGGTTCAAGGCGATCAACTGGAACATTCCGAATGCGGTTCAGGCCGTCGTGCCCGGCTTCGAGACCATGGCTACGGCGCTGATGAAGCAGACGATCCAGAGCAAGGGGGTGGCCGGCGTGGCCGACTTGCGCGCGGCGTGCATCGAAGGCGGCGTCAAGCTGATCGGCTGCCAGATGACGGTCGACCTGTTCGGATTCACGCGGGACGATTTCATACCGGAGGTGCAGGACTACTGCGGCGCGGCGACTTTCCTGCCGATGGCGCGCGACGCGGATGTGAGCTTGTTCATCTAGGAGCCTGTCGGACTTAGAAATTTGATGCGAAGCAATATGCTCATAGCATGCATTTAAAGGCGAAAATCGCCGCTCGGGAAATTTTAAAAGTGATCGAACGCCGTGTGGCGACCGAAAAACCGTTCAGTCCGACAGGCTCCTAGCGGACTTGTCGATCAAGGGGGAGGGGAGAAAATGAAGCTGCTCAAATTTGCGCTAGTCGCCGCGCTTGCGGCGCCGTTGCCGGCGTCAGCGACACTGGGATATTTCTCGCACGGCTCGGGCCTCAAGGCGAAGGGCATGGGCGGAGTGGGAATCGCGCTGCCGCAAGATGCGATAGGCGCGGCGGCCAATCCGGCGAACCTGGGATTTGTCGGCAATCGGCTCGACGTCGAACTGGAGTGATTCCGACCGATCCGCGACGCCGAGATCGTGAACAACGCGAATCCTCCCTTCGGTCCGGGCCGCAGCGGAAGCTATGACGCCAGCGGACGCAAGGATTTCTTCATTCCGGGAATCGGCTTCAACCGCATGATCCGCCCCGATCTGGCGCTCGGCATCTTGGTGTACGGCAACGGCGGCATGAATACAACGTTCAAAAACAACCCTTTCGGCGGCTTCCTGGGCGGCAGCGCCGAGGGCGGCGTCGATTATATGCAGTTGTTCGTTTCTCCGACGATCGCCTGGAAGCCGAACGAGAACCACTCGATCGGCCTATCGGTGAATTTTGTCTACCACCAGTTCGCCGCGCAAGGGCTGGAGGGATTTGGCGCGTTTTCGGCAAGTCCGACCAGCCTGACCAACCGGGGCCGGGATGACTCGAGCGGGATCGGATTCCGGCTCGGCTGGACCGGAAAGGTCTCGCCGAACGTTACGCTCGGTGCGATGTACCAGCCGAAGACCAACATGGGGAAGCTCGGAGCCTATCAAGGTCTGTTCCGGGACGGCGGAGACCTGGACATTCCGGCGACGTACGGGGCCGGCATCGCGGTCAAGGTGACTCCGAAGCTCACCATCGCCGGTGACATCCAGCAGATCGACTATGCCAAGGTTCCGGCAATCGGCGAATCGCTGCATGCCGCCTGTCTACCGTCCATAGGGACGGGCACTTGCCCGTTCGGCTCGGCAAACGGCGCCGGCTTCGACTGGCGCAACATGACCGCGTACAAGATCGGCGTGAGCTATGAGGTTTCCAGGTCGCTGACGATCCGGGCGGGCTTCGCGACCGGCACGCAGCCGATTCCAAGCAGAAAGACCGTCTTGAACGTCCTGTTCCCGGCGGTCGTCGAGAACCATCTGACGCTCGGCGCGACGTGGTCCGTGGGTTCGATGGACTACACAGCCGGATACATGCACGCGTTCAAGAAGACGGTGAACGGCTCGGGCTCGATCCCGGGCGCGTTCGGCGGCGGCGAGGCGAACCTGAAGATGTACCAGAATTCGCTCGGCGTGGCGATCGGCTGGAAGATGTGAGACGCGCGTAGCGATATCAATTGTGCGAAAGGGCTAAGGCGACTTGGCCCTTTTTTTGCGATTCGGGAGGAGAGCATGGAATTCTGTATGTGGAGAAAACTGTCCGTGGCGGCGGGACTGGGCGTGCTCATCTCCGGCGCAGCGCGCGCCCAGATCGACATGATGTCCGCGGCGTGGGCGAAGTCAGCCTGCGACGCGTGGAACGCGGAGCCGGTGCTCACCGACGAGTTGGTAAAATCGGGCTGGGTGAAGAACAACGCCAACCGCGGCTTCAAGATCATGCAGATCTACCGCACCGACTGCAAGGACAGCCCTCGCGTCGAGCTGCGCGTTGCCGAACAAGGCGGCAAGGCGCGCTGCATATACGGCGGCAAGGTCGAAACCGCCCAGTTGGATCTGAAGGTCGACTATGTGATGGACGCCGAAACCAGGCGCTGGCAGGAGATGGGGCGCGGCGAATATGGCCCGATGCGGGCGATGATGTTCGGGCGGCTGAGCTTCGATGGCCCGATGGGCGAGGCGATGGGCAACATGGGCCCCTTCGAGAAATTTCTGCTGCTCGTCGGCAAGGTGCCGGGCGCGGCCGCTTGCCCGAAGTAGTCGGCGGGATGGCGAACAGGCCGGTTTGACAACGTCAATATTTGCGACTACAAATCACCGGACGACTCCAAGGGCATATTCCGCGCGGCTGCGCCGGAAGCGGGGCCGTGACGCAGACCGCCAAGGCGCTGAAGAGGAGAGGGAAACATGGTTTATACACAACGCACGCCGTGGACGTTGATCATGGGGGTCATCATGGTCGCCTACGCCTATCTGGTGCAAAGCGGCGCCCTCGCAGGCGTCATCAAGTATCTCGGCACTGACCGCCTCACCGGCGAGATGCTGACGCTGGGCTACACCTTCGGCGGCATCGCGGTGCTGATCGGACTGTGGCAACTGGTGGCGAAGACCGCCGAGGGCCACATCGACTACTACCTGTCGACCATCGGCGGCGTCACTTTCATCATGCTGATCGCCTTCATCGTCAAATGGGGGCTCGATCCGCAGATGGCGCAGTGGGGCCGGGCGGCGCAACCGGCGCTCGGTTTCAACTTCGCGAGCGTAATGAACCTCAATTACGTCGTGATGGGCATCGTTGCCGGCATCGTCATTGTCAACGTGTTCAAAGTTCCGGGCTGGGCCGAGAACGGCGTGCGGCTGTCGCGCCTGGGTCTCAAGACCGGCGTGATTCTCCTCGGCGCGCTGTACAGCTTCGCTGAATTGCAGCAGCTGGGCAAATTGTCGGTGGTGCTGATCGGCGTGTTCGTGCTGGGTTCGGTCGGACTTGTGCTGTGGTGGGGTGCGCGGCGCAACCTGCCGAACTCGATGACCGGCGTGCTCTCCGCCGGCGTAGGCGTGTGCGGCGTGTCGGCTGCGGTCGCCGCCGCCCCGGTCGTACAAGCCAAGTCGACCGAGATCGCGTATACGATCGGCACCATCCTGCTGTTCGGCGTGATCTGCATGTTCCTGTTCCCGATCGTCGGTAAGGCGCTCGGCATGGGCTACATCACGTTTGGCGCCTGGGCCGGCACCGGCATCCTGAACTCGGCGCAAGTCGCCGGCGCGGCGCTCGCGTTCCAGCCCACCGGCATCGAGACCCTGAAGGTCGCGGAGATCTTCAATATCACGCGCGTGCTGTTCCTGCCGATCATCGTGATCTGGCTCGCGATCTGGTACGTGAAGCGCGAGGTCGGCGCGAAGAAAGTTGACGTTGGGCAGGTGCTGATCAGCAAGTTCCCGGTGTTCGTGCTCGGCTTCATCATCCTTTTCCTGCTTTCGTCGACCGGCATATTCGCGCCGGCGCGCCACTATCAGGGCGCGTACTTCGACAACAGCGACAAGGTGATGGTCAAGAAGGACCGCTCGGGCAAGGAAGTCAACAATCACCTGAAAGACCCCGATCTCCAGTTGCTGCAGAAGGAGGGCGAGAAGGTCAAGCGCGACGACCAGAAAGCCGCGCTGCAGCGCCTGATCGAGAACAAGAAGCTGATGTCGATCGAGGACGACGACACGCTGCGCGGCGTGGTCAATGCCAAGATCCTGTCGAAGGAAGGCAACGCGGTGCTGGCCAAGGCGCACCGCGCGGTGCGCCATACCGCGGCCAAGATCGCGATGTTCCGCGATCTGATCGCATGGTTCTTCACTTTCGGACTGGTCGGGCTCGGCATGCAAATCACGATGGCGTCGATCAGGCAGGCGGGCGGACAGCCGCTGGTGATCGGCGGCATCGTTGGCCTAATCAAGGCTGTGGGTTCACTGATCGTGGTCATGCTTCTCGTCCACGAGACGATCTGAGGAGGATGCAAAATGGCTGAAGAAAAATTCGATCGAGGCACCGCACTGACCATATTCGGCACCGACCGCCACGAGGATCTGGTGGCGCTAGCCGTGTCGCTGGTAATCGCGCTGCTCGTTTACCTGTACGTCTGACAGCGCGGCCGGAAACCATTTCCCGGTGACGCCGCGGACACGCGGCCACCGGGATTTTTTTGTTCATCATGCCCGCATTCGCGCACATCCTGCTCGCAAGCCACGACACGCCGGGCGCCCGCGCGGCCGAACGCACCGCCCTCGAGCACTGCAGCGCGGGAGGGCGGATTTCGCATCTGATCGTGGTTCCCGATCTGTGGCGGGGCATGATGGGCGACGACTGGCTCAACAACGCGGCGACCCGGGATGCCTACGGAAAGTATGTCGAGAACCAGTTGCAGCGCGAAATCCAATCGCATATCGACCGCCTGCGGCCGGCGGTTCTGGCGCGCGGCTTCGCCTACGAGTTCAAGGTCTTGCTCGGCAAGCCCGCGGAATGCCTTCTCGCCCATAGTCGCGAGCTCGCGCCGGCGCTGGTGGTGATCGGCGCGCCGCGCCCGCGCGGACTCCTCGGCCTGCGCTCGCGCATGCATCCAGAGCGGCTGGTCGCCGCGCTGACGGCGCCGCTGCTCGTCATTCCGTACCCGCGGTGAGCGCGGACCGGCCAGAACCGGCGCGCGATGCGTCGTGGGTCAGCATCGACACGCCGCTCGACTTGCCGGCGCTGCGCGATTTCTGCGCCGATATCGAACGGCTGTTCCGCATCAATCCCTACCTCGAATTCGAGGGATGGCAGCGCAGCGGCGCCGACAGCCATCACGCGAGGTTCCGCAATCTGAGCAACCAGCAGACCGTCACGCTTGATATGCGCATCGAACGCGCCTCTCCGGATGAGTTTGCGGTGGTGTATCGCGATGGCATCAAGGCGCGCACGCGCTTCGCGCTCGAGTCGGCCGCGGCGGGCAGCCGGGTCACGATCACCGATGATTACTCGCGGATGCCGGACGCCGAGCGAGCCCGGCACATCGACGAGGTGGACAAGAGCCTCAACGCGTGGGGCTGGGCGCTGCACGAGTATTTTCGGCACGAGCAACGCTGGGGGCGCTATGCGGCGTGGCGCTGGTACATGCGGCGCTGGTGGCTGCCGATGACGCCGCGCGCGCGGCGGATCACTTATATGCTGGTGCTCATCGCCGCCGCCGAACTGGTATTGGTTCTGCTTGGAGCGCTGATCTACTGGATCGAATTCGCCGGCGGAGAATAGAACCGACCTCGCTCCTGTATATGAGGGTGCAACACCCTCTCAGATCAATAACAGGGGATCGACCCATGCATGCCAGACAGAGCGGAGAATAAACCGGCGGAGGCGCCTGCATATACGGTATCGGCCGCCGCCGCGCGGCCTCTGCGAGCGTCCGCGTGCCGCTGTTCGTCCGATCACGATCGGGGATTTTCTGAACGAAGCCCAGGCGAGTTTTACGAAGGTCACCGAGTATGGCTTCGGCATGGACGCCTTGGTTGCCGGGCAGATTGCCGTGCCTCCGGCCGGCGCGCGGTTCGACGTTGCCTTCGAAGGAGTCGTACGGGGACCCAGATTGAATGGGATTGTTGTTGGAGTGGACTACATTCACGTCGCCGCGGACGGTCGTTTTCAATTGCACATTCATGCGTGCATCACGACCGACGACAACGAGAACATCGCGTTCTTCGGCGATCGAGGGCAACGCGGCTTTTTGGTAGCGCTCGAATTCCGGCCAATCGGAAACTTGGGCCTGAACCATCACATAGACGGAAGAAGCCTGGTCCTGAGCGTGAACCGAAGTACCCAAGAACAAATAGGAGAGCCCGCTCGCCGTTAGGACCAGCACGCTTAGTAGCAGCTTGCACGTCGTTCGCATCGTTTTTCTCCTGTGATCCGGCTCAAGGGGGCCGAGCCGCTTGTTCTGTTCTTCCTTCAGGACCCGTCTCAAGATCTTGCCGGAGGCCGTCTTCGGGATTGAATCGACGAACTCGACCTCGTGGAGAGTCTTGTGACCGGCCAGCCGGCCGCGCGCCCACGCGAGTAGATCGTCAGCCGTCACGTCGGGACCCTTCTGGACGACGAAGGCTTTCAGCACTTCTCCGGCCTCGGCGTCGGGCTTGCCGATTAGGGCCACATCAGCGACCGCGGGGTGTTCGAACAGGAGCGCCTCGATCTCAGCCGGGGCGATACCGAGACCCTTGTACTTGATCATCTCCTTCTTGCGGTCGGTGACGGTGAGATAGCCGCGCTCGTCGATCCGGCCGATGTCGCCGGTGTGGAGCCAGCCGTTGCGGAGCGTCGCCGCGCTGCCGAAGGTTCACGGCTACCCGCTGCGCCTGGTGGTGCCAGGCTGGGTCGGTTCGGCCTCGATCAAGTGGGTGCATACCCTCAACGTACTGAATGCGCCGTTCAAGGGCACCTACATGACGAGCAGCTACGTGATGCCGAAATGGCCGGTCGAACCCAGCCAGAAAATGCCGCCCGACACCGTCTCGGCCGAGGCCTGGCCGGTAAAGTCGATGATCACTTATCCCGCCCCCAATGCGCGCATCAAGGGATCTCAACGCCTCACGCTGCGCGGCCGCGCCTGGGTGGGCGAGGGTGCGATCGAGCGTGTCGAGATTTCGGTGGATGAAGGCATCACCTGGCAGCGCGCGCGGCTTGCCTCGCGCGGCGACCGGTACGCCTGGCGCACCTTTACCTTCGACTACCAGCCGGAGCGCTTCGGGCGCATGACCTTCCTCGCGCGCGCCTGGGACGACCGCGGCAACGCGCAGCCGATGGTGCCCGCCTGGAACCCTCTGGGCTACTTCTGGAACGGCGTGCACCGTGTGGGAGTGATGGTTGAGGTTTAGAAGGGGGATTCTCGGGATTCTTCTAGGCGCGGCGGCGGCACTGGCGAATGGGCAGGAAGCCGACAAGCTGATCTCCGGCCCGGGTTCCACCCTGACCGAGAACAAGTGCAAGATCTGCCACGAGCTGCAGCACATCCGGCGCACGCCGCTGTCGCGCGGCGAATGGGCCGACAACCTGCGCAACATGAAGGAGCGCGGTACGCCGATGGACGAGGCGGAGATGGCGGTGATCCTCGATTATCTTGCCACCTACTACAGCCGCGACCTGGCGCCGCCGCCATCGCCCGATACGCTTGCGGCCGGCGGCGCCGACCCGGTGCAGAAGCTGCTCGACGCTCATGCATGCAGCGGCTGCCATACGCTCGACAAACGCGTGGTCGGCCCGTCGTTCAGGGAAATCGCCCGGCGTTACGCCGGCGACGCAGGGGCCGCGGCCCGGCTCGCGGCCAAGGTGCGCAGCGGCGGACAGGGCGCGTGGGGCCAGGTGCCGATGCCGCCGAATCCCGGTCTTTCCGAAAACGAGGTGAAAACTCTGGCCGGCTGGGTCCTGGAGCAGAAATAGCCGGGTCAAGCAGGGCTCAGAAGCCGAGGCTCTTGTCGAAGGAAAGAGCAGCGCCCATGTAGTCACCCATGGTTTTGTAGCTGGCGGTTTCGAGCCAGTTCTCAGGCGCGACATTGCGGCCTTTGCCGCAGGCTTCGCAGACCCACAGCGGCACCTTCGCCGCCACCAGTGCCTCGACCACGCCCTTCATCGCCGGCATGTTGACGCCCTGGATGTTGCCATAGACGTTCTTGTTGGCGATCACCGCCGCTTCGCCCTGCAACCACACCACCACCTCATGGCCCTTGTCGAGCGCGACCTTCGCGGCCAGCATGCCCAGGGTGGCGCGGGTCGGGTCATCGGTTCCGGCACTCACTGCGACGATTACTCTCATGGAAGTTCTCCTGGTTCAGGCAATCGCCTGGTAGTAAAGGTTCTGCGGATGCTTCGCTTCGGCGAAGAAGTACCAGCGCTCGGCGAGCAGCCCGGCATATTGAGCCGCGAACGCGGCGCCCAGGACGGCGGCCGAGTCGGCGCCGCCGCCAAGTAGCGCCGCGGGCACCGGAAATACCAGCGCGAGGAAGGTCCACCGAACCGCGCGCACCACTTCGCGCGGCCGGCCGTGGAAGAACTCGCGCGTGTTGAACGACCCGCCCGCGGCACCGTGCGCGATCTGCACGATTTTCGGATGTTTGACGCCGATCGCGGTTGACAGGGTGGACTTCGGCCGCAGCTGCCGGTTGCGCGCGAGCGCAGCGAGACGCGTGAGGTAAGCGAGCGCGCCCAGCGCGAGCGCGGCGGCGGCGTACGGGCGGGCGAGCGGCGGATGCTGCCAGGCGGCAAGCGCCGCCGCCGCCGTCGCGCCCGAGGCGCAGCCGAACGCGATGAAATTGACCACCGTGAGCGGCGTGCGCCATTCCTGCAGGAACGGCAGGCAGGCATAGATCATCCCGGTGCACACGAACAGAGCGATGCACAGCACCGCGCCGGCCGATCCGATCCAGAGTGAATGATTTCGTTCGAACGAAAAGAAATGAGACAGCCCGAAAGCCGCCACCGCTGCCATGAACGCCGGCAGAACGATGACCTCGCGCGACAGCCAGGAGGTGCGCCACATCGCCGCCGAGCGCCAGGCGCGCTCGGGATGGCCGAGATGGAAGAACGACGCGGCGAGCCCCACCGCGAGCAGGCCGAGCGCGAGCAGCGCGCCAGAAACCAGGAAACCGGCGGGGACTTCGCCCAGGGCCTCGGCCGCGACGAGGGCGAGGAACAATCCCTGCCCCGCCCCGGCAAGGGTGGTGAAGAAGATCACCGACCAGGCTGGTTTCACGGCTTACCAGCTCGTCACGTCGTCGAGCGCCGGCTCGCCGGGCTCCGGCCGCGGCAGCCGGCCGTCCACCTTGAGCGGATTGTCGTGCCGCTCGAGTTCGTCCGGGTGCAGGCGTTTGGTCGTCTTGCGGCGCGGCAGGTAGTGGTTCGCCGGCTGCGTGCCCCACTCGGGCATCAGCGCGTAGCCGCCGCTCTCACGGATTGCGCGAGAGACCACGGACTCCGGATCGTGGACGTCGCCGAAGAGGCGCGCGCTGGTGGGGCAAGCCATCACGCAGGCGGGCTTGCGCTCGGCTTCAGGCAGATTCTGGTCATAGATGCGATCGACGCACAGGGTGCACTTCTTCATCACCTTCTGGTGCTCGTCGATCTCGCGCGCGCCGTACGGGCAGGCCCAGGCGCAGTACTTGCAGCCGATGCACTTGTCGTAATCGACGAGCACGATGCCGTCTTCCGCGCGCTTGTAGCTCGCCCCGGTCGGGCACACCGGCACGCACGGCGGATCCTCGCAATGCAGGCATGATTTCGGGAAATGCACCGTCTCGGTGTCGGGGAATTCGCCGACCTCGAAAGTCTGAACGCGATTGAAGAACGTTCCGGTCGGATCGGCGCCGTAGGGATTATCGTCCGACAGGTATCCCGCCTCACCCGAAGTGTTCCACTGCTTGCAGCTCGTCACGCAGGCGTGGCAGCCGACGCACACGTTCAGGTCGATGACCAGCGCGAGTTGTTTGGTCATTCGCCGATTTCCTTTCCGGCAACGTAGGCGAGCCACCTGAGCGGCCCGCGGCGCGTGCCGGGGGCCGGCGGCAGCACGGAAAACTCCGGGGAAACCGTCTTTTCTTCTCCGCCCTGGACGGGAGAAATCCTCACGCGCACATCGTACCAGCCGGCCTGCCCGGTGACGGGATCCGAGTTGGAAGTCGCGCCGGGCAAGGTATCGGAGATGAGGTGGTTGAGCAGAAAGCCCTTGCGCGCTTCGTTGGCATCCGGGGCGAGACCCCAGGCGCCCGGCTGCTTGCCGATGGCGTTCCAGGTCCACACCGTTCCCGGTTCAACCGCTTCGCTGAACTGCCCCATGCAGCGCACCCGGCCCCACTGCGATTCGACCCACAGCCAGGCGCCGTCTTCGATACCGGCCGCGCGCGCCGCGCGCGGGTTGATGAACAGATAGTTGTGCGCGTGGATCTGCCTGAGCCAGGCGTTCTGCGAGTCCCATGAGTGGTACATCGCCATCGGCCGCTGGGTGATCGCCGAGAGCGGATACTTTTCAAGGTCCGTCGCCTGCATCTCGAGCGGCGCGTAGTAGAACGGCAGCGGGTCGAAGTAAGTCTCCACGCGCTTCGCCAGCCGCTGGGGCGGGCGCCGGCCCGGCCACTTGCCTTGCGCGGCGAGCCGGAACCGCTGCAACACCTCCGAGTAGAGGTGGATGAGGATCGGCTCGCCCCAACGCCGGATGCGCGTGCGCTGTGCCCATTCCATGTAGCCGCGGTTCCAGTTGCGCATGTAGCGGTAGGACGGCGGCAGTTCGTGCTTGAAAATGCAATTGTTCTTGGCGTACATCTCCCATTGCCCGGGATTGGGTTCGCCGCGCATTGATTTTTCGCCCTCGGCGCCGCGCCAGCCGGCTAGAAACCCGATCCCGGAACCGGGCTCGGTTTCGTGGCGAATGATGAAGTCGGGATAGTCCTTGTATTTTTTCGAACCATCCTTGTTGGAAAAAGCCGGAAACCCCAGTCTTCCCGCCAACTCGATCAAAACTTCCTGGAACGGCTTGCACTCGCCCGTCGGCGGCAGCACCGGCACGCGCACGGCGTCCATCGGCCCGTCGAACTCCGAAATCGGCCGGTCGAGCATCGACATCACATCGTGGCGCTCGAGGTACGTGGTGTCGGGCAGCACCAGGTCGGCGAACGCCGTCATTTCCGACTGGAACGCGTCGCACACCACCAGGAACGGGATCTTGTATTCGCCGTCCGCACTTCGATCGTTGAGCATGCGCCGCACCTCCACCGTGTTCATGGTCGAGTTCCATGCCATGTTGGACATGAAGATCATCAAGGTGTCGATCGGGTACGGGTCGCCGCGCCAGGCGTTGGTGATTACGTTGTGCATCAGCCCATGGACCGATAGCGGGTATTCCCAGGAAAAGCCCTTGTCGATGCGCACCGGCTCGCCCTCGGCGTCGACGAACAGGTCCTCTGGCGAACCGGGCCAGCCGAGCGCGAGGCCCGCAAGCGGCGTGTTCGGCTGCACACCCTCCGGGCCGGTCGGTGTCTTGGCGGAGGGCGGAATGGCGCGCGGAAACGGCGCCTTGTGACGGAAGCCGCCTGGACGATCGATGGTGCCGAGCAGGCTCATCAGGATCGCCAGTGTGCGCACCGTGTGAAAGCCGTTCGAGTGCGCCGCCAGCCCGCGCATGGCGTGAAACGCGACCGGATTGCCGGTGACGGTCTGGTGCTCGTTGCCCCAGCAGTCGGTCCAGGCGATCGGCAATTCGATCTTCTCGTCCCGGGCGGTGACGCCCATCTCGTGCGCGAGGCGCCAGATCGTGGCCGCCGGCACGCCGGTTATTTTTTCCGCCCACTCCGGGGTATGCGGGCCCACGCGATCGGCGAGCAGCTGGAACGCGGGCTTTACCCGCGTTCCGTCGGCGAGCGTGAAATCGCCGAAGAGGCTCGGATCGGTGTCCGGCGTGTGGCTGATCACCGGCCCGTTCGAGTGGCGGTCCCACCACAGCTGGTTCTGCGGATACAGGGGGTTGCCGGGGTCGGTGCCTTCGTCAGTGGCAAGCAATCCGTGGCGCGGCGAACCGGGTTCCGCGATCACAAGTTGTCCGCCATTGGTGTAGCGGGCGACGAACTCGCGGTCATACAGCCCTTGCGCTATGAGTTCGCTGGTGAGCGCGAGCAGCAGCGCACCGTCGGTGCCGGGCCGGATCGGCACCCACTCGTCGGCGATCGCCGAGTAGCCGGTGCGCACCGGATTAATGGACACGAAGCGTCCGCCGCGCCGCTTGAACGCCGAAATCGCGATCTTCAGCGGATTCGAGTGGTGATCCTCGGCAGTGCCGAGCATGACGAAGAGCTTCGCCCGGTCGAGGTCGGGGCCGCCGAACTCCCAGAACGAGCCGCCGATGGTGTAGATCATGCCGGCGGCCATGTTCACCGAGCAGAAACCACCGTGCGCGGCGTAGTTCGGGGTGCCGAACTGGCGCGCGAACAGGCCGGTCAGCGCCTGCATCTGGTCGCGGCCGGTGAAAAACGCAAATTTTTTCGGATCCGTGGCGCGGATTTTTCTCAGTCTGCTTTCCAGGATGGAAAACGCTTCGTCCCAGGAAATCGGCTCGAAGTCGCCCGCGCCGCGTTCGGCGCCGGCCTTGCGCCGCAACGGCCTGGTCAGGCGCGCCGGCGACACCTGCTTCATGATGCCGCTCGACCCCTTCGCGCAGATCACGCCCTTGTTGATCGGGTGCTCGGGGTTGCCCTCGATGTAGCGCAGGGCGCCGTCGCGCAGGTGCACGCGGATGCCGCAGCGGCAGGCGCACATGTAACAGGTGGTGGTCTTGATCTCGGTGCTCAAGCAACCAAGCCGATTCAGGAAGGAAGGCCATTGTGCGGTCGCGCGCGCAGTGCGGGCAACGAGTTAATTTGATCGGGTCATAAGCGGCACGACCCCACCTTGCTTATCGGCTAATATTCTCGCGTGAAAATCTGCATCGTCTCGGACAGCCACAACCGCGCCGACGCACTCGCGCAAGCGGTGCGCGAAGCGAAAGCGCGAGGCGAGGCGGCCGTGGTTCACTGCGGCGATGTCGATGTGACGCGCTTCGAGATCCGGCGGCTGGACTGACCTATGGTCGCGGCCGCCAAACCCTGGTTTCTCATGCTCGTCTCGGGCGCCGCCTCGGCCCTGTGCTACGTCTTGCTGTTTGCAAACGAAAAAGAGGTGATGGCGTCGTTCACGCGCACCGACGGCTGGTATCCCGCGCTGCCGGTGCTGACCGCATTCCTCTTTTCCCTGGTGCACGGCGCGTTCACCGGCTATTTCTGGGAGGTGTTGGGCGTGGTCCCGCGTCCTTCGGGCAAGAGCGCCACCGCCAGGATCGAGGATTGATTCGATGAGCGGGGAGTCTTTTATCGTCCTGGCGCCGCACAGCGTCGCTTTTCTGCTGCTCGTCGGCTTCATCGGCGGCCTGGTGAGCGGCTTCATCGGCTCGGGCGGGGCGTTCGTGCTGACGCCGGCGATGATGAGCCTGGGCGTGCCCGGCGTGGTGGCGGTGGCATCCAATCTGTGCCACAAGTTTCCGAAGGCGCTGGTAGGCGCCTACAAGCGCCACAAGTACGGGCAGGTGGACGTGAAGCTCGGGCTATGGATGGCGCTCACGGCAACGCCCGGCATGTGGTGGGGCGCGGGCATTCAACAAGACGTCCGGAGGCTCTACGGAGAGGCGGGTTCCAATTTGTATGTGAGCCTGGCGTTCGTCATCGTGCTGGCGATTGTCGGCTTGTTCGTGCTGCGCGACGCGTTGCGCATTTACCGCAGCGGCGCGGTGGAAGAGACCTCGCGGCTCGCGAAGTGGGTGCAGTCGGTCGAGATCCCGGGAACGATGGTGCGCTTCCGGGTGGCGGACATCCGGGTATCGGTGCTGTTCGTGCTGCCGCTCGGCTTCGCCACCGGCCTGCTCGCGTCGACCATCGCGGTGGGCGGCTTCGTCGGCGTGCCCGGCATGATGTACGTGCTCGGCGCGTCGAGCCTGGTGGCGAGCGCGACCGAGCTGGTGATCGCCTTCGTGATGGGCCTCGGCGGCACGCTCAAGTTTGCGCTTGGCGGGCTGGTCGACATCCGGCTTGCGATGCTGATCCTGCTCGGCTCGCTGTTCGGCGTGCAGCTCGGCGCCATCGGCACCACCTTCGTCAAGCCGTTCATGATCAAGGTCGTGATGGCCGCCGTGATGCTGATCGTCGCCGTGAGCCGCGCGCTGGTCGTGCCCGTCTATCTGGCGCAGCTTGGCGTCATGGCGCTCGAGGAGACGGCCATGAGGCTGCTCGAGCGGGCAAGCTTTGCGTTCATGGTGCTCGCGCTCGCCACCGGCGCTTTCATCATCGTCGCGGCAATGATGCGCGGCTACCGCCACGCCTAGCCGCGGCGAGGTTGGGGGGGCGGCCCAAGCGCGACCGGCCGGATCAGAGAGAAATGTTTGAGGTCATTGGATTCTTTGCTCATTGCGTTAGATAATATCGCGCCTTATGAACCATCTCGACCCCAGGCAAGCGCACGAGTTTCTGCAGAAGAACGCGGACGCACTGTTTATCGATTGCCGCAGCGAAATGGAGTATCTGTTTGTCGGGCATCCCGTCGGCGCGCTGCACGTGGCATGGAACGACGGTCCGGATTGGGAGGTCAACCCGCATTTCGTGGGCCAGGTGAAGAAGCTCGCGGGCGCTCATCATGCTACGCGCGCGATCTTGCTCATCTGCCGCAGCGGCAACCGTTCGCAGGAGGCGGGCGAAACCCTCGAGCGGCACGGCTTGAAGTGCGTCTACAACATCGCGCACGGCTTCGAGGGCGAACTGAACGAGAAGCACCAGCGCAACGCGCTGACCGGCTGGCGCCACGAAGGGCTGCCGTGGGAGCAGTGCTGAGGCGAAGGCCCCGGAGATATCGGTACCGGTTCGGCAATCGATCGATGAGCCGACCAGGCATTCTGGCTTCGACCCAAAATCCTATTTATTCGATCGCAGTACCGCTTGCTTGGCCGCGCGCCGCCCTCCAGTCACTGGAGCAAATCCGGCCGCCCGTTCGATGATCGCCGCGCCGCCGGTGGCGAGGAACTGCTTGAACGCGGCCGCGATCGGCGACAGTCTCTTCGTCCGCAGATGGATGACGAACCAGTCGCGCATGACCGGCAACCCCGCGACATCGAGCGCCACCAGTCTTCTCGTCTGCAGTTCGAGGCCCACCGTGTGCTTTGAAATAAAGCTGATACCCATGCCGGCGATCACCGCCTGCTTGATGGTTTCGTTGCTGCTCATCTCCATGCTCGTCTGGTACGCGAGCTGCGCCTGCGCGAAAACCCGCTCCATCGAGGCCCGGGTGCCGGAGCCTTCCTCGCGGATGAGGAATCTTTCGCCCGCCAGTTTTTTCATCGGCACGCGGCGCTTGCCGGCGAGCGGATGCGAGGGCGCGGCGATGATGATGAGTGGGTGCTTGGCGAAGGGCTCGGAAAGGGTTTCGATCTCGCGCGGAGGTCGTCCCATGATGGCGAGATCGATCTCGTTTCCCGCCAGGTTCCGGATCGTTTCCTCCCGATTGCCGACCGAGAACCGGATGGTCACATCGGGATGAGAGGCGGTGAAGCCGGCAAGCAGCGCAGGCGCGAAATATTTCGCGGTGCTCACGGCGCCGAGCTTCAGCAGCCCTTTCTTCAGGCCGCGCAGCGCGTCGAGCCGCTCCTCGGTTTCGCGCAGATTCTCGGTCACGTTTGCCGCGCATGCGGCAAGTTCCCTGCCGGCCTCGGTCAGATAGATCCTGCGGCCCAGCCGCTCGAACAGCGGGGCGCCGCAATTGCGTTCGAGCTCCTTCACCTGCATGGTGACCGCCGGCTGGGTCAGATGCAGCTCTCTTGCGGCCGCAGTGACGCTCAGATGGCGAGCCACCGCCGCGAAGACCCGGAGCATGCGCAAGGTGACGTGCCGCATTGTCGACCTATAAGCCTAGGCTTATGTTATAGCCAGGAAAAATTGAATAGTGCCTATGATAACAAATGCCTAAGCTGCGTCGTGGTTCCGCCTAATCAGGTTCCGCCTAATCATCTAGTGGAGGGTCGAATGGGAAGTATCAAAGACGGCGGCGCCGCGCAAATCACCGACGCCAAGCAGCGCTACAAGTCGGGAGTGCTGAAGTACGTCCAGATGGGCTACTGGGATGCGGACTACCAGCCTAAGGACACCGACGTTCTTGCGCTGTTCCGGATTACGCCGCAGGAGGGTGTGGACGCCGAAGAGGCCGCCGCCGCGGTGGCCGGCGAGTCATCGACCGCCACTTGGACCGTGGTGTGGACCGACCGCCTGACCGCATGCGATCTGTACCGCGCCAAGGCCTACCGCGTGGACCCGGTGCCCAACACCGGCCCCGGCACGAAGACCGAGCAGCAGTACTTCGCCTACATCGCCTACGACCTCGATCTGTTCGAAGGCGGCTCGATCGCCAATCTCACGGCCTCGATCATCGGCAACGTGTTCGGCTTCAAGGCGATCAAGGCGCTACGGCTGGAGGACATGCGCATTCCGGTCGCGTACCTGAAGACCTTTCAGGGCCCGGCCACGGGTGTGGTCGTCGAGCGTGAACGCCTGGACAAGTTCGGCCGGCCGCTGCTGGGTGCGACCACCAAACCCAAGCTCGGCCTCTCAGGCCGCAACTACGGGCGCGTGGTGTATGAGGGCCTCAAAGGGGGGCTCGACTTCATGAAGGACGACGAAAACATCAATTCGCAACCCTTCATGCACTGGCGCGACCGCTTCCTGTACTGCATGGAAGCGGTCAACAAGGCCGCCGCCGCCACCGGCGAGGTCAAGGGCCACTACCTGAACGTGACCGCCGGCACGATGGAGGAGATGTACGAGCGCGCCGAGTTCGCCAAAAGCCTGGGCTCGATCATCGTCATGATCGACCTGGTGATCGGCTATACGGCGATCCAGTCGATGGCCCGATGGGCGCGCAACAACGACATGATCCTGCACCTGCACCGCGCCGGAAACTCGACCTACTCGCGCCAGAAGAATCACGGGATGAACTTTCGCGTGATCTGCAAATGGATGCGCATGGCGGGCGTGGACCACATCCATGCGGGTACGGTGGTCGGCAAGCTCGAGGGCGATCCGCTCATGATCAGGGGCTTCTACGACACGCTGCTCGACACGCACACCCCGGAACAACTCGAAAAGGGCCTGTTCTTCGAGCAAGATTGGGCTTCGCACAACAAGGTCATGCCGGTGGCCTCCGGCGGCATCCACGCCGGCCAGATGCACCAGTTGCTCCATTACCTCGGCGAAGACGTGGTGCTGCAGTTCGGCGGCGGCACGATTGGCCACCCCATGGGGATCCAGGCCGGCGCGGTCGCCAACCGCGTGGCGCTCGAGGCGATGGTCCTCGCGCGCAACGAGGGTCGCGACTATCTCAACGAAGGCCCGCGGATTCTGCAGGATGCCGCCAGGTGGTGCAGCCCGCTGAAGGCGGCGCTCGATACCTGGGGCGATGTGACTTTCAATTACGAATCGACCGACACCGCCGATTACGTTCCGACCGCCACCGCCAGCGCCTGAGCGCTTCGAGGAGACACATTCATGATGACCAATCAGGGCAATCGGATTACGCAGGGGCAGTTTTCGTTTCTGCCGGATCTGACCGACGCGCAGATCACCAAACAGCTCGAATACGCGCTGCAGAACGGCTGGGCGGTGGGGATCGAATACACCGACGATCCGCACCCGCGCAACACCTACTGGGAAATGCACGGCAATCCGATGTTCGACCTCAAGGACCCGGCCGGCATCCTGACGGAAATCAACGCCTGCCGTAAAACTTTTCCAAACCACTACGTGCGGGTGACGGCATTCGACAGCACGCGCGGAGTGGAATCGCCGCGCATGTCGTATCTGGTCAACCGGCCGGCGCGCGAGGCGGGCTTCAACGTCGTGCGCGAGGAACGCGGCGGGCGCAGCGTGGGTTACACCATCCACTCGTACGCGACCGACAAGCCCGAAGGCGAACGCAACTGACGCGTTGTAACACGGTGTTCGAGGACCCTATGTCCGCCTCCGAAATATTGCCACTCGATCTCGATGCGCTGTATCGCGATTCGAACGTCGATGCCTCGCTCGAAGCGCTCGAGCGCGAGCTGATCGGCCTCGCCCCCGTCAAGCAGCGGGTGCGCGAGATCGCGGCGCTGCTGCTGGTCGAGAAGCTGCGCCGCTCGGTCGGCCTGCAGGCCGAAGCGCCGCCGCTGCACATGAGCTTCACCGGCAATCCGGGCACGGGCAAGACCACCGTGGCGATGCGAATGGCCTCGATCCTCCACGGCCTCGGGTACGTGCGCAAAGGCCATCTGGTCGCGGTGACGCGCGATGACCTCGTGGGCCAGTACATCGGCCATACCGCGCCAAAGACGAAGGAAGTGCTCAAGCGCGCGATGGGCGGGGTTCTGTTCATCGACGAGGCGTACTACCTCTATCGCCCGGAGAACGAGCGCGACTACGGCCAGGAGGCGATCGAGATCCTGCTCCAGGTGATGGAGAACCAGCGCGACGATCTCGTCGTCATCTTTGCCGGCTATCAGGACCGTATGGAGCGCTTCTTCGCGTCCAACCCCGGCCTGGCCTCGCGAGTCGCGCACCATGTCGAATTCCCGGACTATGGCGCCGACGAATTGTTCGCCATCGCCGGGCTCATGCTCGATCGCATGCAGTACGTGCTGAGCGAGCCGGCCGCGAAGGCTCTGCGCGAGTACATCGCGCTGCGAAAAACGCGGCCGAATTTCGCCAATGCACGCTCGATCCGCAACGCGCTGGATCGCGCGCGGCTGCGCCAGGCGAATCGCCTGTTTGAGCGCCGCGGCGGACCGCTGACGCCCGAGATGCTCTCCACGATCGAGGGCGAAGACATCCGCGCGAGCCGCGTTTTCAATGGCGAGGAGCCCCACCCATGACGCTGCGTGCCCTGATCTTCGACGTGGACGGGACTCTCGCTGACACCGAGGAGGCGCACCGGCAGGCGTTCAACGCGGCGTTCATCGAACTGGAGCTGTGGTGGGACTGGGGCCCCGAACTGTATGCGCAGCTGCTGAAAGTCTCCGGAGGCAAGGAGCGCATCGACCACTACCTCGACACGCTCCGCATGACCCCGGCGGAGCGCGCGCGGGCGCGCTCCCTGGTGCCCCTCGTTCACGCGACCAAGACGCGCATCTATAAGGAGCTGCTCGAGCGCTTCCGGCTCCCCTTGCGGCCGGGCGTGGCCAAGCTCATCAGCGATGCGCGCGCCGCGGGCGTCAAACTCGCTATCGCCTCGACCACGACGTCGGCCAATGTCGGGGCGCTGATCGATGCGGCGCTCGGGCGGGGAGCGATGCGCTGGTTCACCACGATCGCCGCCGGCGACGTCGTCGAGAACAAAAAGCCCGCGCCGGACATCTATCACCGCGCGCTTCAGGGGCTGCGCCTGCCCGCGGAATCCTGCATGGCATTCGAGGATTCGGTCAATGGCCTGACATCGGCCGCAGCGGCCGGATTGTTCACGGTCGTCACGCCGACGCGCTGGAACATCGGCCAGCCATGCGGTGCAGCGCATCTGCTGCTCAATACTCTCGAGGAAGTCGATCTGCCGATGCTCGGCCGCCTGCATGCCGACTGGCTGGGTCAACGCCATGTTTCGCCGGCGGGCGGGAAATGACGATGCTTGCGAACCGGACCACGCTCACCCAGTTCCTGATCGAGGAGCGCCGCCGGCACCCGGACGCGAGCGGCGACCTCAACGCGCTCATTCTGAGCGTCGCACTGGCCTGCAAAGCGATCGGCAAGGCGGTTGCGCACGGCGCTCTGGCCGGCATGCTCGGCGATGCATTGAGCGAGAACATCCAGGGCGAGACCCAGAAAAAGCTCGACCTGCTCGCCAATGAGGTTTTTCTGCGCACCACCGAATGGGGCGGTCAGGTCGCCGGCATGGTGTCCGAGGAAATGGATGCGCCGTACCCGATTCCTGCGCAGTATCCGCGGGGCAAGTACCTGCTGGTGTTCGATCCGCTCGACGGCTCGTCGAACATCGATGTGAATGTCGCGGTCGGCAGCATCTTCTCGATCCTGCGGGCGCCCAGCCCCGGAGCGGACGCGGCGGCCGGAGATTTTCTGCAGCCCGGTGCACTCCAGGTGTGCGCCGGCTACGCGATCTACGGGCCCTCGACGATGCTGGTGATGACGGTCGGTTCCGGAGTCCACGGATTCACGCTCGAACCGCAGCTCGGCGAGTTCATCCTCACCCATCCCGCCCTGGAGATCCCGCAGGCAACCCAGGAGTTCGCGATCAATGCTTCGAACAGCCGATTCTGGGAGCCGGCGGTGAAGCGGTATGTCGACGAGTGCCTCGCCGGGAAGGCCGGCGCTCGCGGCAAGGATTTCAACATGCGCTGGATCGCGTCGCTGGTGGCGGAACTGCACCGTATCCTCATGCGCGGTGGCGTGTTCCTCTATCCGCGGGATACGAAAGACCCGGGCAGGCCCGGACGGCTGCGCCTGCTGTACGAAGCGAATCCGGCCAGCTTCATCGTCGAGCAGGCCGGGGGCGCGTCCAGCAGCGGCCGCGAACGCATTCTGGAGGTCATCCCGGCGGAATTGCACCAGAGAATCGGGCTCATATTCGGTTCGCGCGAGGAAGTCGAGCGACTCGAGCGCTATCACCGCGACGTGAGTCCCCGCGAGTACGACGCGCCGCTGTTCGCAGTTCGCGGGCTTTTCCGAGCGACCAACCCCGGCTGAGGCAGGACCAATGTCCGCAACCCATCCGATCATTGCAATCACCGGTTCCTCCGGCGCCGGGACGACTTCGGTCTCGAAGACATTCGAGCAGATTTTTCGGCGAGAAAAGGTCACGGCGGCGTTTATCGAGGGCGATGCGTTCCACCGCTACGACCGTGCCGAAATGAAAGCGAAGATGGCCGAGGAGCTTGCGCGCGGCAACCAGCGATTCAGCCATTTCGGCCCGGAGGCCAACCTGTTCGAGGATTTGGAAGCCTTGTTTCGCTCCTACACCCAAACCGGGCGTGGCCGCACGCGCAAGTACCTGCACAACGCGCAAGAGGCGCTGCCCCACAATCAACCGCCCGGCACGTTTACGCCGTGGGAGGAGTTGCCCGCCGGCACCGACTTGCTCTTCTACGAGGGGCTTCACGGCGGAGTCGTCACCGAGAGCGCGAACGTTGCGCAGCACGCGGATCTGCTGATCGGCGTGGTTCCGGTGATCAATCTCGAGTGGATCCAGAAGCTGCACCGCGACCGGGCGACGCGCGGCTATTCCACGGAAGCGGTGACCGACACGATCCTGCGGCGCATGACCGACTACGTACGCTACATCTCCCCGCAGTTCACGCACACCCACATCAATTTCCAGCGCGTGCCCATCGTCGACACTTCCAATCCTTTCATCGCGCGCCACATCCCCACCCCGGACGAATCCATTCTGGTGATCCGTTTCGCCAATCCGCGCGGCATCGATTTTCCCTACCTGCTGTCGATGCTGCTCGGCTCCTACATGTCGCGCGCCAACACCATCGTCTGCCCCGGCGGCAAGATGGACCTGGCAATGCAGCTCATCTTCACGCCGATGATCTGGCGGCTGATGGAACGCCGCCAGCAGGCGCCCGGACAGGCACCGGCAGGGAGCGCCCGATGAATTTCACGCGCATGGTCAACAACATTCGAGGCCGCGGTGGAGACCACCGCGCAAGTTCTTCAAGGACGCAACCGCGGCCGCGAAGGGCATTTGCACCGCGCGATTCGAAGCGTTCGGATGCGCGGGGCGGGCTTCCCGGATCCGGCCGGTGAATCTTGCCGCGCTGGCGGCGAAGTATCGCAAGGGCGAGCTCGCGCAAAGCATCAATTGATCGAAGGATGTACTGGTACCAATACAAAGACTGACATGAGAGCGGCTACTGGAGCGGAGGTCGGACGATTAATCTGCCGGATTCGTCGGTCCGGCCCCGTCGGAGGGCGCAAGGTCGACAGCCTTGTCGATCAGCTTTTTCACGAGGAGCACCATCTCGGGTGCCTCGATATCCATCATTTGCTCGACGACCCATTTGTTGTCGCCGCGCGCCGCCGGATCGGACACCATCGCATCGGACACCCTGGCGGCAAAGAAGCAGAGGCAGGGGTAGTCCGGCGCTGCGCCGGGATAATCGAACCCGGCGTAATCCCCGAACCGGGCATTGAGCTGGTCGATGAAAGGCTTGCGGTATTCGCCCGGTCCGAGCAGATCCTGCTGGTTGTTCTCCATGGTCGCAGCGAGGTGGCGGACCATTTCGCCGATCAGCGTGGCGCGGTCGGCCTCGGCCATTTTTCCGTACACCGAGCGATCGGCCAGTTGCACGAGGAACGCGATGAATTCGGTGAGCACGGCAGTGACCATGCGGTCGGAGCCGAAGCGGAACCCTTCTTTTTCCATGTGTTTGAAGACTTCGAGCGCGATCTTCCAGATATTCGCTCCGAGAATGCCGGCAAGCTCGGGCAGCGTGCGCACGCCCTTCTTGCGCCAGCGGGTCTTGACGAGCGCAACGGAGGGACGGCTGCTGCCGATGATGGACATGGTGCCGGTTCAGAAGGATTCGGTCATGGGTGCGGGAGGATACCAGCGGCCGGTGACCTTCGTTCACGGAGGCGGACAAACGGCGGAGTCGCTAAAATGCGCGCATGTTTATCGCGTTCTAGGCGCCTCCGGAGCAAATGATGCAAGGATTGGATATGGAACTGGCAAGCGGGATTGCCGCGTTCGAGGCCAAGGAGTTTGCGCGGGCGATGCAGTTGCTGCGGCCGCTCGCCGAAGCGGGCGATCCGAAGGCGCAATACCGTGTCGCGATCATGGCCCAGGTCGGGCTCGGCGTGGTGAAAGACTGCGGTACCGCGGTCAAGTGGATGCGTGCCGCCGCCGAGCAGGGCTTCGCCCTCGCGCAGCACGGGCTTGGATTCATGTACTTCCAGGGCGAGTGCACCAAGGCGGACGCCGTAGAGGCGGCCCGGTGGTTCAGGCTTGCGGCAGATCAGGGCATGGCGGGCTCGCAGTCGACGCTGGCCTCGATGTACGAGAAAGGCGTGGGTGTCGAGCGCAATGCCGCCGAGGCCGCGAAATGGCGCGAGCGGTCCGAAAAATCGTCCTGAACATGCGATTCAAGGTGGTCGTTGGTGAGCAGGTCTACGCGGTCGATGTCGCGGAAGAGCTTCTGCAGGGCGCCGGCGAGTTCCACGCAAAACTGGACAGCGACATGGATCGGGGCTGGCAGATGAGCCGCCAGTTCGTCGCGCAGCCGGACCGGCTGCAGCGCTGCCAGATCGTTGCCGAGAAACTGCTCACCAGCCTGAATAACGGCAATGAAGCGAGCGCGATGCTGATGGCAGGATATATAGCCGTGCGCATGCCCGGCGCCATCGGCGTCGACATCGACGACTCCGGCGAGATGCAGAACACTGAATTGCTGTTCGCCTAGCTCATGGCGTTTGCCGACGGCAGGCTCCGCGAGCTCAAGCCCCTCAGTTTCATCTACGAGGCGGCCGAGGCGCTCCCCGCCGACGTGTGCCGGGAGGCGATCCGGCGGTTCGAAACGATGATCGATCAACAGGTTCCCGGGCGCGTCGGCGAGGCCGGGGAGGAGGCGCCCGCGGTCAAACGCTCGACCGATCTGCGCATCAGCGGGCGGGAAGACTGGCGCGACATCGACCACACGCTGGCGCGGCAATTGGTATCGGCTGTCAAGGATCTTGCCCTCGAGTTTCCGTTTTTCGCCGCAAACCCTTTCAAGGACATCGGCTATAACCTGCAGCGTACGTTGCCCGGTGAGTTCTACCACTGGCATGTGGACGCCGGCCCGGGGGCGTTCAGCCAGCGCCAGCTGGTTGCGATCTGGTATCTGAACGATGTCCCCGGGCCTGGAGGCGAAACCCAGTTTCCGCTGCAGCAGGTGTCGGTCCGGCCCACGCAGGGCAAGCTGATCCTGTTTCCGCCGTTCTGGACCCACGTTCATCGGGGAGTCACCCTGCAGGCGGGCGTCAAGTACATTGTTACCACATGGATTTGTTTCGCGTGAACGGGCCCGCCCATGCTTCTTGCCATTCCGAACGTCCTTAAAGCCGACGAGCTGCAGCTCGCGCGCTCGTGGCTCGCAGACGCCCCGTTCGTCGATGGGCGGCTGTCCGCCGGCGCGACGGCGCGGCGCGTCAAAAGCAACCAGGAGGTCGAGCCCGGCGCGCCGGACCTGGAGCGGCTCAATCGCCTGGTCATGGGCAACCTCGTGCGCCACCCGCTGTATCGCGCCGGCGCCATGCCGCTGCATGTGGCGACCCCGTTCTACGCGCGTTACCGGCCCGGCATGGCCTACGGAGATCATCTCGACGATCCGATCATGGGGGCGGAGGGCGTGCTGTACCGATCGGACATCGCCATCACGGTTTTTCTGAATGCCCCGGAAGAGTACGATGGCGGCGAGCTGATCATCCGCACACCCGGTGGAGATCAGGTGGTCAAGTCCCCGGCGGGCGACGCGGTGCTTTATCCGGCGAGCAGCATCCATCAGGTCAGCCCTGTGACGCGGGGCGAAAGATTGGTGGCGGTAACGTGGGTGCAGAGCCTGGTGCGCGATCCGGCCCGGCGCGAATTGCTGTTCGGGCTCAACGCTGCGCGTGAGAAGCTCCTGCATAGCGCGGCCGGCGCGCCGGAGACCGGGCAGGTGAACGCCGCCTACCTGAACCTGATACGCATGTGGTCGGACATTTGAGGCGTGGGAATGGCACAAACCGAACTTTCCGTCGAAGCGAGGATCCTGAAAGCGGTGAAGCTGACGCTCGCGGGCGTCATCAAAGACACCGCCACGCCGCACGGTATGCGCCACCCCCTTTCGGGGGCGACCATTGAGGATATGCGGCAGTGTCTCGCCCTCATCAGCGCACGGGAGCGGGAGCTCGCGCAGATCGCCGGCGAGGCGGCAGGCGAGCGCCCGCGATTTGTCGACGAGCCGACGCGCGAGGACAAGGTGATCCGCTTTCACAAGAAGAAGCCTTCGGGCGAAACCCCGGACTAGGCCGGGAGAGGAACGCGATGAGCGGGAACAGCTGCGGTGCCCTCGAACCCTACGCTTTGCGCGTGCTGGGTGACAGCATGGAGCCCGAGTTTGCCGACGGGTGCGTCATCATCGTCGATCCCGGTCACGCGCCGCGCGATGGCGCGTATGTGATCGTCGAGTTCGCCGGCGACGTTTTCTTCCGCCAGCTTGTCTTCGACGGCGAGCGGCGCTTCCTCAAACCCCTCAATCCGAAGTACGGCAGCTTCGAGCTGACGCCGCCCTATACGATCCGGGGCGGGGTGGTGCAGCAGGCGGGCCGCCGGCGCTCGCAGCGCAGGCACTACGCGTAGGTCAGTTCAATACCCGCCCTTGCGCAGGCTCTCCGGCAGCCCGGCGATTTTCCCCGCCTGTTTGGACGGATTGCCCGGAAAGAGATCGAACAGGGTCTTGTTGTCGACCTTTCGCGCCGGCCATTTTTCTTGCATGGCCTTGAGCATCGCGCGATTGTTCGGCTGCTCGCCGTTGTGGTTGAGGTAGGCGTCGCGCAGGTACTCGATCACGTCCCAGTGGTCCTGCGTGAGGATCAGCCCTTCGGCGGTTGCGATCACCCCCGCCACGTCGCTGTCCCAGTCGTCGTGGGAGACCAGATACCCCGTTTCCGTCGTCTCGATCGTTTTTCCGTTAGCTTCATACGCCATGATTGCCTCTCTCGTGGTTAATCTGAACCGGGGCGCAGGTCGGCGATATCCTTATGCGGAATGAACACGCCGCAGCCGAGCGTGCGAGCCTCGCCGAGTCCGTCCCGCTGCATTGCGAGCGACTGCTCGCGCGTGAGTCCGGCGAGCATCAGGCTGCGGGTCTGGTAAGTGCGCGCAGGCGTCGCCAGGGGCGTTATTCGGCCGCACAGCACTCGCGCGGGGCGAATTCCATAGGCGTCCAGTTGCGCGGTGGCGGCGCGCAGGAAACCGATTTCATCGCTGCAGTCCGGCATCAACACGCAGCGCGAAAACAGCGTCGTGATGCGCGACAAAGGCCGCGGCGCGAGCTTGTCAATGCGCAACGCGTGGCCGGCGATGTCCAGGCTCCGTCCAACCAGGGCCGCCGCGTCGTCCAGCCGGCGTAGAGGTAGACGCAGCGCCAGCCTGGCTCGCCGCGAAAGCTGCAGAACCGCGTCCCCGCCCTCGGGCCGCATCCACCCGCTCCCGGAGGCCGCGCCATGCACCGTATGCAGCCCGGCGCCGGGTTCCGCGGCAAACCAGGGAAGTTCGGCCTGGATCGCCTGCGAAAGCGCGAAAGCATGGTCGACAGGCAAACTCGGGCAATAAATCGCGAACACGGCGTCAATGATTTCGGAACCGGCGCTGGGGAGCCCGCCCGATTCGCGGCCCGGTGTCTGGGACATGGGGGTCACTCCACCGGCAGGGCTGCCTGGAGCGCATCGCGGTCGAACCACCATTCATCCTGCACCAGCACGTCCACGACGTTGCGCAGGCGCGGCAGGAAAAGTCCCGGATCGTTGAGCTCCATGGCCTCGATCCAGCGGTTGAAGTCCTCCTGGCCCGCCACGCCGCTGTGGCGCCTGGCGACCGTGGCGAGCAACTGGCTGGTGAAAATGAGGAGGTGTTCGCGCTGCGGTTCGCGGGCGCGCTTGTCCACCAGGTAATAGGCGGTGACCGCCGCCACGGCGGCACCGTCAGCGTCCGGCGGAGTTTCATCGACCACGTGCTGCAGCAGCGCGACGCTCAGTTCCGGATCGATCGGGTAGGTGACCGAGAGCCAGATGCCCTGGCCGAGAGCGGCAAGCGATTCAGGCTGGTCGCACAGGAACAGGATGTCGCAGGCCTGCGCGGCGCCTTCCCAGGCTTGTTCGGCTAGATACAGATCCACCGCCTCGCGCGCCATCGCCCAGGCTTCGGGCCGCATTTCGAGCCGTACGAGGGCGCGCCCAAGCTGCAGCAACAGGTCCGCGCGGCGCAGCGGCTCGGCCCCGGTCGAAAGCTGGGCGAGCTGTTCGCGCAGATCTGCCACCAAGCGCTTGAGCATGCCGGTGGATTCTTTGGCGTCCTCGCTGCTGTCGGCATTGCCGACCGCCTGGTCTTCCTTGACGTACTTGAGGGGGATGTATTTCATGCGATGCGCTCGGAGTACCGAGCCCGATACACGAGCCGTGACCGGTCGGGCCCCGGATCGTCGGTGAATGCGCTGCGGTTGTGCAGCACGTTGTTGCAGACCAGGCCCTGGCCGCCAGCGAGCCGGAGTGTGAGAACGTGCGCCGAGTCTGCGTCGAGGATCCGGTTCAGGAATGCCACTGCGGCGCGCGTGGTGTCGTCCGACCGCCATTCGATGCTGCGCGTGCGAGCCGTAAAGCGCATATGCAATGACCTGGCGTCGATCGAAAACACCGGGCCGGTGCGCGCGGCGCGAATTTCGGCGCCGTTCGCGACATTGGCGGGAATGGTCATCGCATCGGGTGCCTCGAGCGCCCGGATGTACTCGGGATCGGCATCGCGCAGCAGGATATAGGCGATCTCGGGATCCAGCAGGCGGTTCTCGCCTCCCGCAGCCGCAGGCCGCACGCAATGCAGAATAAAGGCGCGGATGCATTCCTGCGGACTATTGTAGTAACCGTCGGTATGCCATAGAAGGCGCTGGTTCGAGTAGGGTACATAGCCCGCCGCGGATTTTCCCGGTGCGGCCTGCAGTGAACTGATGCCATCCTCGTCAGAGAGCAGATTGGCATGCAGGTGCGTGAGGCCCAGGCGCTCGCCCAGGCGGCGCGGGATCTCCTTGTCGGCCACGGCGGCAAGCGGACTTGCGTACACGGCCATGTTCGCCACGGCACAGATGCGCCGGATTTCCCCGACCTCGGGCACGGTGGGATTGAGCGGGTCGCGTACTTCGACGTACAGGTCCTCTGCGCGGCGCGGATAGCGTGCGAGCTTGGCGTCGCGCCAGCGCAGATAATCGCGCGGAGGATCGATCGCAAACGGCTGGTCGATGACGCTTGGCAGGGGCGCGTTCATGGGTCGCGGCCAGTGCAACAAGAAATTCGGGGAACAGAACATACCGCATCGGCGCCGCCCGGCGTGCGCCGCCGCATGGCGCCGATGGCGCACGTTGCGGGGCGCACGCGAGCGTTCGGAATCGGCACAATCGCATTAAAAACAAGCCGGTCCAATGCGCAGGTCGAGCGTCGATGTATCTCCAAAGGGATGTATTGCTGCGGTGCGGACCCCTCCCAAAGACCTCTTAGGTCGCGTGCGGGTGCCTCGCTACACTGTCCTCGTCCGACCTAGAACCGATTGGAGGAATCCCGTGTCCGAACAGCCAAAGCCGCCCAAGGATCCCACGCGGCACAGCACCTACATCCCAATCGAAAAGCAGTCGACCAAGCCGTTTCACCCGACGCCCATGCTCGACCAGCTCGAGAGCGGGCCCTGGCCGAGCTTCGTCACGGGACTGAAGCGACTCGCCCACAGCAACAACATGATGGTCGATCTGATGGGGCAGCTCGAGCACTCGTACAAGACGCGCCTGGGCTACTGGAAAGGCGGCACCGTCTCGGTCTTCGGCTACGGGGGCGGCATCATCCCGCGCTTTTCCGAAGTCGCGAGCCTGTTCCCCGAGTCCAAGGAATTCCACACGCTGCGCGTCCAGCCCCCGGCGGGCAATCACTACACCACCAAGCTGCTGCGCCAGTTGTCGGACTCCTGGAGCAAGTGGGGCTCCGGGCTGATTGCCTTCCACGGCCAGACCGGCAACATCATGTTCATCGGCACGACGACCGAGAACACGCAGCATTTCTTCGATGAGATCAACGAGTACGGGTTCGATCTCGGCGGCGCGGGCCCGTGCGTGCGCACCGCGATGTCCTGCGTGGGCGCCGCGCGCTGCGAGCAGTCCTGCACCAACGAGCACCGCATCCACCGCACGCTGGTCAACAACTTCATCGACGACATGCACCGCCCGGCGCTGCCCTACAAGTTCAAATTCAAGGTCTCCGGCTGCCCCAACGACTGCATGAATTCGATCCAGCGCGCCGATTTCGCGGTGATCGGCACCTGGCGCAATGACATGCAGGTCGATCAGAGCGAGGTCAAGTCCTACGTCCAAAGCCACGGCCGCAAGTACACGATCGACAACGTGATCGCGCGTTGTCCGACCAAGGCGCTGTCGCTCAACGACGACGACACCCTCGAAGTCGACAACCGCAGCTGCGTGCGCTGCATGCACTGCATCAACGTGATGACCAAGGCGCTCAAGCCCGGCACCGACCGCGGCATCACGCTGCTCATCGGCGGCAAGCGCACGCTGAAGATCGGCGACACCATGGGCACGGTGATCATCCCGTTCATGAAGATGGACACCGACGAGGACTACGAGAAGCTGCGCGAACTGGCCGCCACGGTGGTCGATTTCTGGGCGGAAAACGGCCTCGAGCACGAGCGCTGCGGCGAAATGATCGAGCGCATCGGGCTGGCCAACTTCCTCGAAGGCATCGGGGTGGAGGTGGACCCCAACATGATCAGTCACCCGCGCACCAGCTCATACGTGCGCCTGGACGACTGGGACGCTGAAGCCGAGAAGTGGGTCGCGCGCCAGAAGGAGAAGAATTCCGGCGAGCAAGTGGCGCGGGCCTAGGACAGGTACAGGAGGAACTCGAGATGACGCAGCAAGTCGCACCGGCGGCCGAAAAAAAGAAAATGCGCACGCCGATCGAGAGCGGATGCCCCGACGGCGTGCAGTACATGCACCCGCTGATGGTCAAGAATTTCGGCAAGTGGAAGTACCACGACCGGCCGCGGCCGGGTGTCCTGCATCACGTCGCCTACTCCGGGGACGAAATCTGGACGGTGCGCGTCGGCACCCAGCGCCAGCTCGGCCCGTACGAAATCAACCTGCTGTGCGACATCTTCGACAAGTACGGCGAAGGCCATGTGCGCTTCACCATCCGCTCGAACATCGAAGTGATGGTGTCATCGTGGGAGAAGGTCGGCCCGCTGATCCAGGCGCTCAACGACGCCGGCTACCCGGTCGGCGGGACCGGAAACTCGGTGACCATGATTTCGCACACGCAAGGCTGGTTGCACTGCGATATTCCCGGCACCGACGCCTCGGGCGTGGTCAAGTCGCTGATGGACGAACTCTACGAGGAGTTCATCAAGGAGGAGATGCCCAACCGGGTGCACATCACGACCTCGTGCTGCCAGATCAATTGCGGCGGCCAGGGCGACATCGCGATCAACGTGCAGCACACCAAACCACCGAAGATCAATCATGACCTGGTGGCCAATGTCTGCGAGCGGCCCTCGGTCGTGGCGCGCTGCCCGGTGGCCGCGATCCGGCCGGCGATCGTGAACGGCAAGCCCTCGCTCGAAGTGGACGAGAAGAAATGCATCTGCTGCGGCGCCTGCTATCCCCCGTGCCCGCCGATGCAGATCAACGATCCGGAGCATTCCAAGCTGGCGATCTGGGTCGGCGGCAAAAACTCCAATGCGCGCTCCAAGCCCATGTTCCAGAAGCTGGTGGCGGCGGGCCTGCCGAACAATCCGCCGCGCTGGCCCGAAGTTGCCGCAGTCGTGAAGAACATCCTCTACACGTACAAGAAAGATGCGCGCGACTGGGAGCGTGTCGGCGACTGGGTGGAGAGGATCGGCTGGCCGCGCTTTTTCGAGCTGACCGGATTGCCGTTCACGAAGTTTCATATCGACAACTGGCGCGGGGCGCGCAACAGCCTCAACGCCTCTGCGCATATCCGCTTCTAGGCGCGCGCAGTCATGAAAGGCGGGAGATGAAATTCGGCATTCTGGTCAACGAGGGCCCGTACACCCACGCCGCCTCGGACACGGCCTACCAGTTCGTCAAGGCCGCGCTGGCGAAGGGTCACGAGATCTATCGCGTGTTTTTCTATCACGATGGCGTGAATAACGGCACTCGGCTCACCGTCCCGCCGCAGGATGACCGCAACGTCGTCAAGCGCTGGAGCGAACTGGCGGCGCTGCACAAGCTGGACCTGGTGGTGTGCATCGCGGCCGCGCAACGCCGCGGCCTCATGGACGCGGCCGAAGCGAAGCGCAACGGGAAAGACGCCGACAATATCGCGCCGGGATTCCGCATCTCGGGCCTGGGACAGTTGATCGAAGCCGGCATCCAGGCCGACCGGCTGGTCGTCTTCGGCGGCTGAGGAGAAAGCGGATGTCCCAGACCGAAGCCGGGGTCGCCAAGAAATTCCTGTACGTGAACCGCAAGGCGCCTTACGGCACCATCTACGCGCTCGAGTCGCTCGAAGTGGTGCTGATCGGCGCGGCTTTCGACCAGGATGTGAGCCTCGCTTTCCTGGGTGACGGCGTCTACCAGCTGGTGAAAGGGCAGGACACCAAGGGGCTCGAGATGAAGAATTTCTCGCCCGCCTTCCGCGCGCTGGAGGACTACGACGTCACGAAACTCTATGTGGAGCAGGACGCGCTTGCGGCGCGCGGTCTCACCGAAGCCGACCTTGTAGTGCCGGTCGAGGTGGTCGGCGCAGAGCGCATGGCCGAGATCATGGAAAGCCAGGACGTGATCCTGAGCTTTTGAGGAGAAGGCGCATGCTGCACACCGTCAACAAATCGCCTTTCGAAGACCGGACGTTCGAGACCTGTCTGAAGTTCGCGCAGGAGGGCAGCACGATCCTCCTGATCGAAGACGGCGTCTACGCGGCGGCGAAGGACACGGCGGTTGCGATGCAGGTGCAGCATGCCTTGAAGCGCGTGGCGATCTTCGCGCTAAGGCCCGACATCGACGC
The DNA here is from genome assembly GCA_947482825.1 of Betaproteobacteria bacterium. Lineage (GTDB taxonomy): Bacteria > Pseudomonadota > Gammaproteobacteria > Burkholderiales > SG8-39 > SZAS-79. The sequence goes on from CANKMT010000027.1 coordinate 31,668, forward strand.
GCGCGGCATGCAGAACCGGGTGATGGACGGCGTTCGCCTGGTTGACTTCGAAGGGTTCGTCGATCTCGTGACCGCACACCGCGCCGTGCAAAGCTGGTTTTGACCATAGAGGAAACACACGACATGCCTATCGAACTGAATGGCCAGAGCATCGAAACCGACGAGGAAGGCTACCTCGCCAACCGCACCGACTGGACCGAGGAAATCGGAAAGGAGATGGCCCGCGTCGACGATTGCGATTTGACCGACAGTCACTGGGAGGTCATCAACTTCCTGCGCGAGTACTACGAGGAGTATCAGATCGCGCCCGCGGTTCGCGTGCTGACCAAGGCGATCGGGAAGAAGCTTGGCGCCGACAAGGGAAACAGCAAGTACCTGTACGAACTGTTCCCCTATGGGCCCGCCAAGCAGGCGTGCAAGTACGCCGGACTGCCCAAGCCGACCGGCTGTGTGTAAGAGCCGGGAGCCCCGGGTTTCCCCCGTGCACCTTGCCAGGATGTGCTTTTTCGGGATACGGAGCAGGCATTGTCGACACTGACCGTGCTCTATGCAGTGCTCTTTTATTTCGCCTTCGTCATGCTCGTCGGCGGCACGGGCTACAAGTGCTGGGTGTACGCGCGGACTCCGCAACCGCTGAAAATCCCCATCCCCCCGGCGCCGACGACGCGCGCGGGAGTCGTGCTCCGCATGCTGATCGAGGTCACGCTTTTCAGGGCGCTATTCCGTTCGAATAAGTGGATCTGGCTTTTCGGCTGGATCTTTCATGTGGCGCTTCTCGCGGTACTGCTGCGTCATCTGCGCTATTTCACCGAGCCGGTCTGGGGCTGGGTTGCGCTCATCCAGCCCATCGGGTTGTATGCAGGCTTCGCGCTTTTGGCCGGTCTTGCCGGTCTCTGGGCGCGACGCTTCCTGGTCGACCGCGTGCGCTACATCAGCGCTCCGTCCGACCACCTGATGCTGGCCTTGTTGGTTGCCATCGCGGCAAGCGGACTGGCCATGAAGTACGTTGCGCATACCGACATCGTGTCGCTGAAAGCCTTTTTTCTCGGCCTGATGGTGTTCGACTGGCGTGAGCTTCCAGCCGATCCGGTGCTGCTCCTTCACCTCGCGCTGGTTGCCATCCTGATGATCGTTTTTCCGCTCAGCAAACTGCTGCACGCACCGGCCGTGTTTTTCAGCCCGAGCCTCAACCAGGTAGACGATGCACGCGAAAAGCGGCATGCGGCGGGGTGGTCTACGCAGATCATCCGGGTTGACCGGACGCGGGGAGCCTGAATGGCCGCATTCGAGACACCCCCGCTCGGCGAGTACCCGGTCATTCCGCTGGTGCGCGAGGGCGCCATGGCCCATAGCAAGCCGTTCGTGGCGAAGCCGGAGCACCAGCAAGGGCTTGGATTCCCGGGCGAGCTGGTGCCCGACTGGGAGAATGTCGCGGTCACCAAGCTCGGCCAGCTTGTTTCGCAGTCGCGCGGCTTGCAGGTGTTCCTCGATGCCTGCGTGAAGTGCGGCGCCTGCACCGACAAGTGCCACTACTATCTCGGCACCTCGGATCCGAAGAACATGCCGGTGGCCCGCCAGGACCTGCTGCGCTCGGTCTATCGACGCTACTACACCTTCGCCGGCAAATTCTTCCCGTGGCTGGTGGGCGCGCGCAACATGACGAAAAGCGTCCTCGACGAGTGGTACAGCTACTTTCACCAATGCTCGCAGTGCCGGCGTTGCGCGGTGTTCTGTCCCTACGGCATCGATACCGCCGAGGTTTCGATGGCGGCGCGCGACATCATGGACAGCGTCGGCGTCGGCCAGAAATATTCCAACGAGATCATCGGCAAGGTCCACAAGATCGGCAACAATCTCGGACTGCCAGAGCGGGCGCTGCGCAACACGCTGGACGGTCTCGAGGAGGACGTGAAAGAAGAAACGGGGGTGGACGTCAAATTTCCTCTCGACGTAAAGGGCGCCGAAGTGCTGTTGATCACGCCCAGCGCGGACTTCTTTGCCGAACCGCATATCGACGGGCTGATCGGCTACGCCAAGGTATTTCACGCGGCCGGAATCTCCTGGACGCTCTCGTCGCACGCATCCGAGGCGGCGAACTTCTCGCTTTTCATCGGCAATCACGACAATCTGCAGAAAGTCGCCGGGCGGATCCGCGATGCGGCGCTCGACCTGGGCGTCAGGCGCGTCGTGGTGGGTGAGTGCGGCCATGCCTGGCGCGTTGCCTACAGCTTCTGGAACACCCTCATCGGGCCGTTCGATTTCCTCGACCCGCGCTACCCGGCGCCGCAGCACATCTGCGAACTGACCTACGACCTGATCCAGCGGGGCGTTCTGACGTTCGACAAGAGCGCCAACGACGACAAGGTGGTGACCTTCCACGATTCGTGCAACGTTTCGCGCGGCTCGCGCATGGGAGACGCGCCCGGAGGACAGTTCCGCATTCCGCGCGAGATCATTCGGGCCTGCGTCAACAATTTCGTCGATATGGCGCCCGAGACGATCGGCGAGGCCACCTTCTGCTGCGGTGGCGGAGGCGGCTTGCTGACCGACGACCTGGTCGAACTGCGGGTCAAGGGGGCGCTGCCTCGCATGCAGGCGCTCCAGCAAGTGGTGCAGGAGCACGGCGTGAACTACATGGCGGCGATCTGCGCCATCTGCAAGAGCCAGTTCACCAAGGTCTTGCCCTACTACAAGCATCCCATGGACATGATCGGCAGCGTGCACGGGCTCGTGAGCAAGGCGATTGTGCTGAAGCCCGGGAATTGATCCGGCTCAACTGGATATAGCGGAGAAAAAACATGTCGGCGCCAGCAGGCAAGCCCGAGGCAAAGAGCGGGCATACATTCCGTAAGTTCAAGGACGGCGACCACGAATGGGGTTCGTTCCAGGAGCAGATCTTCACCGCCGACGAGAGCGACAAGTGCCCGACGTATGTGCACAAGACCCCACCCTGCCAGGCGAGCTGCCCGTCCGGCGAGGACATCCGCGGCTGGCTCAATATTGTGCGCGGCGTGGAAAAGCCGCCCAAGGGTACGACCATGCAGGAGTACGCATTCCGGCGGTCGACCACGGGCAATCCGTTTCCGTCGATGATGGGGCGCGTGTGCCCGGCACCTTGCCAGACCGGATGCAATCGCAACAGCGTGGAGGACTATGTCGGCATCAACGCGGTCGAGCAATACATCGGCGATTACGCTCTGGAGCAGAAATTCACGTTCCAAGCCGGGCCCGACAGCGGCAAGCGTGTAGCGATCGTCGGCGGCGGCCCTGCGGGTCTCTCGGCGGCCTACCAGCTGCGTCGCAAAGGCCATGCCGTGACCTTGTTCGATGATCACGCCGAACTGGGCGGCATGGCGAAGTACGGCGTGCCGGGCTATCGCCTGCCGCGCACCCATCTCGACGGCGAGATCGGTCGGATCACTGCAATGGGAGTCGAGGTCAGGCTCAAAACCCGGATCGGCGATCAGGTACAGCTCAAGGACCTCGAGACCGATTTCGACGCGGTGCTTCTCACGATCGGCTGCAAGGCGGGCCGCGCTTTGCCGGTTCCCGGCGCGGATGCGCCGAACTGCATCAGCGGAGTCGCGTTTCTGGAGGCCTTTAACCAAGGGCGCCTGAAGTCCGTTGCAGGCCGCGTGGTCGTGGTCGGTGGCGGCGACACCTCGGTCGACGTGGTCTCGGTTGCGCGCCGGCTGGGTTACGCAGCCGAAATGAAGGACACCGAACGCCCCGAATTTGTCGTGATGGGCCACACCGCCCACGACGTCTCGGCAATGGCGGCGCGCAAGGGCGCCGACGCGATGCTGATCTCGATGCAGCCGGTAGAGCAGATGAACGCCGCCAAGCACGAAATCGAGGATGCGCAGCGCGAAGGCGTAAGGATTCGCGGCAGCCTGCTGCCAGTCAAGGTCATCCTCGACGAAAAGACCGGTCGCGCCACCGCGTTGCGCGTGATCGAGCTCGATTACACGAGCGGCAAGCCTGTAGAGAAGCCCGGCACCGAAATGGACATCGAGGCCGACCTGATCGTGTCTGCAATCGGGCAGACCGGCGACCTGCGCGGGATGGAAGAACTTGACAACGGCAAGGGCCTGATCGCCGCCGACAAGTTCTATCAGGTGCCGAACCGGCGGGGCGTGTTCGCTTGCGGGGACATCATCCGTCCTCACCTGCTCACCACCGTGATCGGACAGGGGTCGGTCGCCGCCGACAGCATCGATCGCTATCTTAGCGCCAAGGAAATGGCCAAGCGACCGAAGATCGACGTGCATCACTTCAACCTGCTCGACAAGCTGCGCGAGGTGAACCTCGAACCGAAGCCTTTCATGCCGGTTGCGGAGCCGGACCTGCGCGAGATCGACCGGGGCGTGCGCGGAACCGCGCTTTCCGGCAAAGGCGTCGGCGGTTTCGCCGTGCACAACTTCGAGGATCGCGGCGCGGCCGAGATCAGCCAGTCCTCAGAGCTGTTTCTGGGCCACTTCCCCTATCAGGAGCGCATCAAGCGCACAGAGATCGGCCCCTCGGCCGAAGAAGTCCTCGGGCACTTTGCGGAGCGGATGGTCGGACTGAACGACAAGCAGGCAGTCGACGAGGCGAAGCGCTGCATGAGTTGCGGAATGTGCTTCGAGTGCGACAACTGCGTCATCTATTGTCCGCAGATCGCGGTCAAGCGGACCCCGAAATCGGAGGCGACCATGGGGCGCTACGTATACACCGACTACGACCTGTGCATTGGTTGCCATATCTGCGCTGACGTCTGCCCGACCGGCTACATCAAGATGGGCATGGGCGACCACTAGGCGACATCGCCAATGAACCGGATCGCCGTCGCCCTGCTGACACTCCTGCTCACCTTCGCGGGCCTTGCCCATCCGAACGATCAGCGTGCAGGGCGTGTGGCGGTGCCGGTGGTCAAGATTGAAAAGAGCGGAACTTGCGTCGCGCCGACCGAGGAAATGCGCCGCGACCACATGAAGATGCTTTTTCACCAGCGCGACAGGACCGTGCGGCAAGGATTCCGGGAGCCGCGATTCAGTCTCAAGGGCTGCGTCGAATGCCATGCAAGCCGCGAAAGCGGCAGCGTGCTGGGCAAGGAAGGCTTTTGTTCCAGTTGCCATGCCTACGCTTCGGTAAAGATGGACTGCTTCGAGTGCCATAGCTCCAGCCGGCATCAGGGGCCTGTGGGGGCGCGGCGATGAGTCTGGGGCGGCGCGAGTTCCTCGCTTGGGGCACCGCGGCTACTGCGGGCGCCGCGTTGGCGCCGGTCATCAGTCTTGTCGAGCTGGCACAGGCGCGCTCGCCCGAGGAAGCCGCATCCTCTCTCAGGCGCTGGGGCTTGCTGATCGACATCACCAAGTGCGCCGATTGCGACGAGTGCGTTACCGCCTGCCATACGGAGAATGGCGTTGCCAACAACGGCCGGCCGCGGACCGATGCGCAATGGATCCGAAAAGTGAACCTGCGCGACAAGCGCACCGCCGTCGCGCAGACCCTGCCGCTCATGTGCCAGCACTGCGAGGACCCGCCTTGCGTGGACGTCTGTCCGACCGGCGCCTCGTTCAAGCGCGACGATGGCATCGTGTTGGTCGACAAGCACACCTGCATCGGCTGCCGCTACTGCGTGATGGCCTGCCCGTATGGCGCCCGATCCTTCGTTCACGAGACGGTGACCGGACAGAGGCCGGACGTGCCGCGTGGCAAGGGCACAGTGGAGTCCTGCACGCTGTGCGTGCATCGGGTCGATCGAGGCGACGCTCCGGCCTGTGTGGAGGCGTGCAACCGGGACGGCGGCAAAGCGATGCTGTTCGGCGACCTGAACGACGCCTCCGCCGAGATCCACCGCCGCTTGCATGCCGAGCCCTCGGCGCAGGTGCGTGCCGATCTGGCGCTCGATACCGGCGTTCGCTACCAGGGACTCTAGCGGTGACGCCAACGCAATTCCGCGAAATCGAAGGGCGCAGCGGCGGTTTTTTCGCTTTGCTGTGCACTCTCGTGCTTCTGGTGCTGGCGGGGCTGGGCGCGGCGTGGCATATGGAGCACGAAGGTCACCATGTCACCGGCATGAGCAACCGGATCGTATGGGGAACCCCGCACGTGTTTGCCGTGTTCCTGATCGTGGCCGCCTCCGGGGCTCTCAATGTTGCCTCGATCGCCTCGGTGTTCGGGCGCGATCTTTACAAGCCCCTGGCGCGGCTCTCCGGGCTTCTCGCCGTTGCACTGCTGGCCGGCGGCCTGTCGGTGCTTGTCCTGGACCTCGGGCGGCCCGATCGGCTGATCGTTGCGATGACCCACTACAACTTCAAGTCGATCTTCGCCTGGAATATTTTCCTCTATACGGGGTTTTTCGCGGTCGTAGCGGTCTACCTGTGGACCATGTTCGAGCGGCGCATGAACAGCCACAGCGCGCGCGCCGGCCTGCTTGCTTTCGTATGGCGACTGGTGCTGACGACCGGAACAGGATCGATTTTCGGGTTCCTGGTGGCACGCGAGACCTACAACAGCGCACTGCTTGCGCCGCTTTTCATCGTGATGTCGTTCTCTTTCGGATTGGCCGTTTTCACGCTGGTGCTGATGGCATCCTTCCGGGGAACCGGTCGCGCGCTGGGCGACGCCCTGATCGCCCGGCTCACGCGTCTCCTCGGCCTGTTTGTCGCCGCCGTGCTGTACTTCGTGCTGGTGTACCACCTGACCAACCTGTACATCGCGCGCCATCATGAAGTCGAGCGCTTTATTCTCCTCGGTGGCGGCATCTACACGGCGCTTTTCTGGATCGGGCAGGTCCTGGTGGGAGGCGTGATTCCGCTTGCGCTTGTGTTTCGCCCCGGCGCAAGCCGGTCGCGCACGGCAGCGGCGGCCGGGTGCGTGATTGCAGGCGGGCTCGCCCAGTTATATGTCCTCATCATCGGAGGACAGGCGTTTCCGCAGGCCTTGTTCCCGGGCAAGGAGGTTGCCAGCAGCTTCTTCGACGGCGTGGTCGCGAGTTATTCGCCCAGCCTGGCGGAAATTGCGCTTGGCACCGGCGGGATGGCGCTCGCGCTTGCGCTTACCGTGGTCGGACTCAAAGTGCTGCCTTTCCTTCCGCAGAGCCTGTCCGACGCGGCCATCGACCCCGCCGAGACATGAACCGCCTGCTCATCTCCGCGGCGCATAAGTCATCTGGCAAGACCACGGTCTGCGTCGGCCTTTGCGCAGCGTTGCGCATGCGCGGCGAGACCGTACAACCCTTCAAGAAGGGGCCGGACTATATCGATCCGCTGTGGCTCGGGCTCGCCGCCGCCCGGTCGTGTTTCAACCTCGATTCCTACCTGAGCAGCCCCGAGGAGATTCGCGCCGAAATGGCGTATCGCATGCGCGGCGCCACCTTCGGCATCGTGGAAGGCAACAAGGGCCTGTACGACGGACTCGACCTCAAGGGCACCAACAGCAATGCCGCGCTTGCAGTGCTGCTTGATACGCCGGTGGTGCTTGTTCTCGATGCGCGCGGAATGACGCGCGGCGTCGCCCCATTGATCCTCGGGTATCAGGCCTTCGACAGAAACGTGCGAATCGCGGGCATCATCCTCAATCAGCTTGGCGGCCCGCGCCACGAGGCGAAGTTGCGCGCGGTCATCGCCCACTACACTGGGGTGCCGGTTCTCGGTGCGATCCAGCACGATGAACGGTTGACGATCGTGGAGCGCCACCTTGGCTTGGTGCCGAGCAACGAGGCGCAGGCCGAGGCTGCCCGTGCCCGGGTGCACGAGATTGCGCAACTCGTTTCATCCCAGGTAGATCTCGACGGGTTGGTCGCGCTCGCGCGGACCGCGCCGCCGCTCGCGCCAGCGCCTGCTCCGATCATTCGCGTGCGACCGAAGCGAAGCGGACCGGCTGTGCGGGTGGGTATCGCGCGAGATGCGGCTTTCGGTTTTTACTATCCGGGTGATCTGGAGGCGTTGAGCGATGCGGGCGCCGAGCTTGTGGTGTTCGACGCCCTGCGAGACAAACGCCTGCCGCAGATCGATGGCCTGTTCATAGGCGGCGGATTTCCGGAAATGCACATGGACGCGCTCGCGCGGAATGTGGGGTTGCGCTCCGCCGTGCACGCTGCGATAGAGGCGGGTCTGCCGACCTATGCCGAATGCGGCGGGCTCATGTACCTGGCGCGCGGCATCGAGTGGAACGGGCGTCGTGCCGAGATGGTCGGCGTCGTGCCGGCCGATATCGTCATGCACGCCAAGCCGGTCGGCCGTGGGTATGTGCATCTGCGCGAGACCGGTCGCAATCCGTGGGCCAGGGCGGATGCGCCATCTGCAAAGAGGATACGGGCGCACGAGTTCCACTACTCGAGCGTGGAAAATCTCGGGCCGGAGGTCGAGTTCGCCTACGAGGTGGAGCGTGGACACGGCGTGGACGGCCGTCATGACGGCATAGTGCGCAAGAACATGCTCGCCTCGTATTCGCACCTGCGCGATGTCGACGGGAACCGCTGGGCGCGACGCTTCGTGCAGTTTGTCCAAAGCTGCAGGGCCGATGTTGCTGCCACTTCGAGTCATTCCTGAGAGGGAAATCAATGCAACTCGAGCTGGAGGGCAGGGCGGTGCCGCTAGACGACGAAGGTTATCTTCTCGACCCGGTCGAGTGGGACGAAAAGGTCGCGATGGCGTTCGCGGGCCAGGAAGAGATCGTGCTGCGCGAGGAGCATTGGGCGGCCATCAGGTACATGCGCGAGTACTACGAGAGTCACCAGACCATTGCGGACGCACGCCATGTCATCAAGTACCTGTCGGAGTATCTGGGCAAGGCAAGCACCGGACGAAACGACCTGTTTCGCCTGTTTCCCTATGGCTATGTCAAGCAGGCTTGCCGGATCGCGGGGATGCGCAGGCCGCGCGCGTGGAGTACGGGCTAGGGCCCGCGTATAAGAGGAGGTTTGATGATCGTGATTACGCCCCAGGCGGCCCTGCAGATCCGGAATTCGGCGCAACAACCGGACTCGGCGGAGATCCATCTGCGCCTCGCCGCGCGCCTGGACAGCAACGGTACGATTGAGTACGGCATGGGTTTCGACGAAAAGGCTGAAGGCGACTTGCTGATTGCGTCGGAAGGCATCCATGTCCTGGTTTCTCCGGGTTGCACGGAGCTCCTGGCCGGCGCCACCCTCGACTATGTCGAAATCAACCCGGGCGAACTGCGCTTCATCTTCCTGAACCCGAACGACCCGTCGCACAAGGCGCCGAAGCCCGCTGGATAAGCATGGGCATATGCAGCAGGCGCGCCAGATCGCGGTCGCCGGCCCGCACGGCCGGCGCTGGACTCGGACTGGACGTCTGTGTACCGGAAAGCTAGTCTCGGCTACCACAGCAACCTCTTGCCGCGCTGCGGCGCGGGTCGACCATGCCGGATCGAACGGTTCCACTTCCCAGAACAGGAGAGCCTCCTTCAACCGAGAGCGGCGGCTCACGGCCGAGAACGCCAACCGAAAGACTGGCGCGCAAGACCCAGTCGCTGGACATCCTGTACGAAGTCGCGACGAGCCTTAGTCAGCCCGGCGCGTTGGAGCAGTTGCTCGAAGGGTTCCTCGATACTTTCATCGAACTGATAGACGCGCGGGCAGCCAGCGTGCGCCTGACGGCTCCGGATGGGAGCACGAGGATAGCAGCCAGCCGAGGCCTCGGGCGGGAGGCGGTTGAGCGAGACGGGCTCATGCCGGCAGGAAACTGTCTTTGTGCCTGGTGCTCGAACGAAGGGGGCATCCGCGTGCAGCGCGGCACTGCCGCATGCGCCAGGCTCCTGGGCCGGCCGCTGCTCGAGCGCGATTGCGAGGAGTTCGTCGCCGTGCCGGTGCAGTACCAGGACCGCGTCCTCGGCGTGTACAACCTGTTCCTCGACCGGCCCCTCAACTCCATGGGCGAGGACATGCCCGACCTGCTGATCAGCGTCGGGCGGCAGCTCGGTCTTGCGGTAGAGAAAGCCCGACTGGAGAGCGACGCGCGCCGCCTGGCCATCATGGAAGAGCGCAACCTGATCGGCAACGAGCTGCACGATTCCCTTGCGCAATCCCTGATAGGCATGCGCCTGCAATTGAAAGTTCTGAGCGAGTCCCTGTCCCGCAACGACGTGGGTGCCGCCCAGGTGGAGGCGAACGGATTGCGCCGCGCAATTGCGCAGGCCACGGCAGACGTGCGTGACCTGCTCACGAACTATCGTCTCAGAATCGACGATGCGGGATTGCTTCAGACGCTGGCCAAGCTCGTCGAGCGCTTCGGGCGGGAAACCGGGATCGCGGTCTATTTCCAGAACGAGTGCGACGTTCTCGCGCTTTCCCCCGGCCAGGAGCTCCAGCTGTTTTTCATCGTCCAGGAGGCGCTCACCAATATCCGCAAGCACAGTGCCGCGCGCAACGTGCGGATCATGCTCAATAATGAGGGCGATCTTTATACGGTTCTGATCGAAGACGACGGCCTGGGCATGGAAGGCGATTGTGCTGGCGTCCCCCTTGTGCATGCCGGGCTGGCGATCATGCGGGAGCGCACGGCCAAGCTGCCGGGACAGATCGTGATCGAGAGCGAGCCCGGCGAGGGGACGCGGATCGTCTTGATCTTCAACGCCCTGCCGGCGGCTGCGTCCGGCGGCTACGCAAGAGGCTGAGTTGAGGGTCCTCCTTATCGACGATCACGCGCTGGTGCGCAAGGGAATCGAGGAACTGCTGCTGAGTCGCGGGGTCCAGGTTGTCGCGTCGGTCAGTTCCGGCGAAGAAGGGCTGCGGCGCGCGCGCGACCTGACCTGCGACATCGTGTTGCTCGATATCCAGATGAAGGGCATGAGCGGCATCGAGACGTTGAGGCAACTTCGTGCCGGCGGAGACCGGACACCGGTCGTAATGCTCACCATGAGCCGGGAAGACGCCGATCTGGCGGCGGCGTTGCGCGCCGGGGCGCAAGGTTATTTACTGAAAGACATCGAGCCGGAGGAACTGGTTCCGGCCCTGGAGACGGTGTTGGGCGGCAATAACGTTGTGGCCGATGAACTGGTGGGAACGCTCGCGCGCATCGTCCAGGGAAATTCCGCCGGACCGAAGGAAGCGGCTCCGGCAGCGACTCCGTTCTCCAGGCTTACGCCGCGCGAGCTCGAGATCCTGGAGCGCATCGCCGAGGGTCTGAGCAACAAGATGATTGGACAAGCCCTCGCCGTTACCGAGGGCACGGTCAAGCTTCACGTCAAGTCGATTCTGCGCAAGCTGGGCATGCGCTCGCGCGTGGAGGCGGCGGTGGCGGCGGTGACTCACGGCCTGGGTCGGGCGAAGTAGCGCCCGCCACCGGCGTGGGGCCTGTCAGGCAGATCCGGCGTCGATGAACAGTTGAGCGCGCGGCACGCCTTTTTCGAGTACGACTTGCTCCGCTGCAAGCGTAAAGGGACCCGGTCCCGAAACGTAGAAGTCGCTATCGCCGGCGCACGGGTAGTTTTCGAGCGCTTGCCGGAGGGCGTCCCTCACCGCCACCTGTGAATCGCAATCATCGACTTGCAGCGACACGTAGCGGAAATCATCCAGAGCATCGCCCCACGAGCGGCACAGGTTCTCGAGATAGTGCCCCCCGCCCGGGGACGCAACCCAGAAAAGGTGCAGCGTTTCCGCGACTTCGAGCGCCATGGCGTGCTCGATCAGGCTCTTGATCGGCGCGAAACCGGACTCGCCCGCGATGAACACCAACGGGCGAGGGGATTCCTCGTCGAGAACAAAAGCGCCCGTCGGGCCGATGATGCGGACCGTGTCCTCGCGAGCCAGATCGGTGAACACGCGATCGGCAAATCCGTCGCCCGGCATGCGTTGCACATGAAAGTGGAGGTTGCGGTCATCGCAGGGACAACTCGCGACCGGGTAGTTCGCCCAAGCCCCGTCGGCCAGTTCCAGCCGCACCGACTGTCCGGCCAGAAAGCGCAGCCGATTGCTGCGCGAGGTCTGGAGGTGCAGAAGGCGCACGTTCTCTGAGATCGCATTGACGGTCTTGACCCTGGACTCGATGCTCTGCAGCGGCATGTCGGCCGCACCATGCGCTTCGCGGGCTTCGATTTCCAAGTCGAGCACCGCAGTGTTGCAACACATGAGAATCACGCCGGCGCCTTTCTCGGCCGCGCTGAGTACGTAGTCCGAGTGGCGCGTTTTCTGCACTTCGCCCGAAACGACTCTGGCTTTGCACTTGCCGCAGCTGCCGGCGCTGCACCCGTAATCGAGGGCGAGCCCCGCCCGCAGCGCTGCTTCGAGCAGGTTGTCGTTTCCGTCGACAAAAAACTCGTGCCCGCTTGGCTTGATGCGCACGTGTGCTGTCATGATCCTGAGGAAGTCCTCCCGCATCCTAAGCGCCCGGGCATTCTCCTTGTGCGCAACTGGTTCCAGCGCGCCATCGAGCCAGGCGAGCAGCCGCTCCACTGCGGCGCGCGGCGAGTCGGACACGGACGCGTCGCGCAACCGCACTCGGACTTCATTTGCTACTTCGCGATAGTGCTCGAACCGTGCTTCGACTTGCTCGCGCTCCCGGCTCATTGCGACCAGTCGCGCGGCGAGCGTCTCGCTGCTCGGCATCAGGCGCTCGCGCATTCGTTGCGCATAGGCCGCATCCTTGATCCGCTCCAGGCGCTCCAGGCCGGAATCGTCCACCAGGTGCGCTTGCGGGAAGGCGCGTTGCAAGTCTTCTGCCGAGACCATGCCTTCGAATGCTGCGAGCTCGCCGCTTTGAATTTTTCCCTGCAGCGTGCCGCGCCTCACGCCGATCAGGCGCGCCGCACGGGAAAGGGTGAGCAGTTGGGACATTGGGCAGGAGATTCGCAGCTATCATATCGACGAAATCGCATATGCAGGGGACGCTGGAATACGATGGATTATCTGCCCATTTTTCTGGATATTCGCGGCCAACCCTGCCTTGTCGTCGGCGGTGGCGAGGTGGCCGCCCGTAAGGCGGCGCTGCTTTTGCGCGCGGGCGCCCGCCTGGCGATCCGGGCGCCCTCCCTGTGTGCCGACCTCGAAGAGGATCTGGCCGCCGGCAGGATCGCTCACCACGCGGGCATTTTCCAGGAAGGGGATCTTGTGGGCATTTCGCTCGTGATCGCGGCGACCGACGACGAGGAGGTGAACCGGAGCGTCGCCGCGGCTGCGCGTTCGAGGCGCATCCCCGTAAACGTGGTGGATGTCCCGGCATTGTGTTCATTCATCATGCCTTCCATCGTGGAGCGTGGGCCGGTGATCGTGGCGGTCTCGAGCGGCGGCAACTCTCCTGTGCTTGCGCGTCTGCTGCGCGCGCGCCTCGAGACACTGATCCCGTCGAGCTATGGGCGCCTGGCCGCGCTGGCAGGGGTCTTCCGGGAACGGGTCAAGGCGCGCTTTGCGCCGGCGGAGCGGAGACGTTTTTGGGAGCGCACCCTTCAAGGACCGATTGCAGAGCTGGTATTCAGCGGACGGGAAGAAGCCGCGCGCAATGCGATGCAGGCAGCGCTCGATGACAATCGCCTCGCCTTCACCGGCGGCGAAGTAGCGCTGATCGGTGCGGGGCCCGGGGATCCCGACCTCCTCACTTTCCGGGCGCTGCGCCTGATGCAGCAGGCCGATGTGGTGGTTTACGATCGCCTCGTATCCAAGCCGGTGCTCGAACTCGTGCGACGCGACGCGCAGTTCATCTATGCGGGCAAGGAACGAGCGAAGCACGCCTTGCCACAGGAAGACATCAATCACCTTCTTGTGCGCCTGGCAAAGGAAGGCAAGCGCGTGGTGCGACTCAAAGGCGGCGATCCGTTCATTTTCGGCCGGGGCGGGGAGGAGATAGATACGCTCGCCGCAGAAGGGATCCCTTTCCAGGTTGTGCCAGGAATCACTGCGGCCTCAGGATGCGCCGTCTACGCAGGCATCCCGCTGACCCATCGGGACTACTCTCAATCGGTGGTCTTCGTCACCGGGCACCTGAAAGACGGGAGCATGGATCTCAACTGGCCGGCGCTCGCCCAGTCGCGCCAGACCCTGGTGTTCTACATGGGCCTGCTCGGGGTGGAAATCCTGTGCCGGGAACTGATTGCGAACGGGCTGCCCGCGGAAACGCCCGCCGCGCTCATCCAGCAAGGCACGATGCCGGAGCAGCGCGTCCTCGTCGGGACCCTGGAAACGCTGCCGGGTATCCTTCGCACCGGCAATGTGAAGGCACCCACCCTGATCATCGTCGGCGAAGTGGTCAGGCTGCGCGAACGCCTCAAGTGGTTCGAGACAGCCGCCTGACCGATTGCCGATCGCATGGCAAGCCGGTCACCATTGGGCCAGAAGCACGCCGCTCTCCAACCGTGATGGCAGGCGCTTGAGCGGGCGGTCGCCCCCTGACACGCATTCGCCGCTTTCGATTTCGAACGTCCAGCCGTGCTTCGGACACTTTAGCCGGCCGCCTTCCAGCGCCGTGAGCGGAATGCTCGTGCGCTGGTGCGGGCACCGGCTGTCGTAGACCGTCCACTCTTCCGGCGCGCCGTGCACGAAGACGGCATTGCCATCACACTCTACGCGGGTGGCCTCGCCCGAGCGGAACGACGACGCGGGGCCCAGGGAGTGCCATGACGGTTCGGCTGCCAGCGATTCGAGCCGGAATTCCGGCAGGTCCATCTCGAGAAGCACATCGACGGCCCACACAATCTTGGCCAAGCCCAATGCCGGAAACGCCATCAGCAACGCGTCGAGAATCTCGTTGGCCGACGCGCCGTCGGCCAACGCGCGCTTCACATACTGCTTTACTCCGCGCGCGGTCTGAGAATGGACTTTCGTGATCACGGAGATCAGGGCCCGCGTCTTGGGATCGAGGGCGCCCCCGGCCTCCTTCAGGAACTTGAAATAGTGGCCCATCGCCTCCGGGCGGGCCTTGAGAAGGTAAGTCAGGGCGTCGCTCATTGGGAGGTGCTCCGTTTTCCCTTCTCATCCGAGCTATTTTGCATGAACTGCGAGAGCGAGCGGGTCTTGTAGGCGCCGGTTGCCACGAAACGCCCAAGCAACCTGAATTCACCGGTCTTCACGGTGCCGGCGGCGCGAACGATCTCGGCTCCGTCGAGATCGTAGAATACAAACGTGGGGGTGCCCTTGATCTTTGCCGTCTGCGCGTAGGCCTTCTCGGTCACCTCGCGACCGGCAAAATCCCTGAGCGGTATCGACCCGTTGATGTCCAGCGAAAGATTAACGAAGGCCTTCCCGTAAAACTCCTGAATGTCGACGCGGTTCAGCACGTTTCGCTTCATGTAGAGGCAGGCCGGGCACCCTTCCTGCTCGAACACGACAAGCAGCGCCTGCTTGCCCTTGGCGCGAGCTTCCGCAAGCTCGGCTTTCAGATCGCCGATTCCGAGGCCGAAAAAGTGCGCTTCGGCATCGCGCGTTTCGGCTGCGCTTGCCCGTTGGGATGCGACGCCCAAGCCGATGCAGAGCAGCAGCGTGTAATACATGCAACGCCAGAACCTCATCGTTTTCTCTTTACCTTTGTTAAGCAGGTCTATGGCAAAGGCACCCAGATCGAGGTCGTTGCTTTCGGCAACGGCATCGGAATGGTCGGAATGGATTCCGAGGTGGGAAACCGCATCGGAGAGACACTCCAGTCGGGCGCCCAAGTCTACGCCTGCGAGAACACAATGCGGGCCAGAAAGCTGTCCAGAGAGGGTATGCTTGGAAAGAACGGGTACGTTCCGGCGGGGGTGGTCGAAATCATCGGCAAGCAAAAGCAGGGCTGGGCTACGCTCCGGCCATAAGACGGGGCGAGCAACAGCTATTCGAACCTGAAATCCGTTGGGCAACTCTAAAGGAGAACACGACAATGAGGCATAAACTAGCAGCATACGCAGGGGCGCTTGCTCTTGCAGTCGGGCTGGCCGGTTGCGCGACGGACGGCGGCGGGGGCACGCAGGCGACCGGCGCCGTAGGACCGGACAGGGTGATCTATCACATCAACGATACGCCGGCGCAGGCGGTAAACGCGTTGCGCAACATCAACAATCACCTCGAAGTGAACCCCAAGGCCAAGATCGTCGTCGTAACCCACGCGCAAGGGGTCGATTTCCTGTTCGACGGCGCCAAGGACAAGGGTGGGAACCCGTATAACGTCGCGGTGGAAGAACTCAAGACGCGCGGCGTGCAGTTCGACGTCTGCGAGATTACGCTGCGCAACCGCAAGCTGGACAAGAAACGCTTCATTCCCGAGGCGACTTTCGTCCCCTCCGGCGTCGCCGAAATCACCCGCTTGCAGCAGCGCGAAGGGTACGCCTACCTGAGACCGTAACGTCCTCTGCATGAACCCACGAGTGGCTTGGGCCGCTCGTGGGTTCGGCGACGCTTCGGCAAGTGCGGTCTCGATCTGCTCACTGCCGCGGCGTCCCGGGTGCGAGCGATTCGGACTGCATGCGCAAGTAGGCGTTGTAGGCGTTCCGGCGGTTGGCGACTTCGAAAGCGGGAAGATGTGCGTAACGCGTCCAGTCGGTGCGATCGTAGGCCTCTGAGAAATCCGTCAGAGCCTCCGCGGCTTCCCCCATCGTCTTGCGCAGGTAGACGAGATACTCCCGCGTGAACTCGAGATCGGCCTCTGCGCTGCGCGAAGCCTCCCCGTGTCCTCCAATCAGCACCGTGGGCCGATAGCCGATGACTTTCTCGATCGCTTCGAGCCAGGCCCCGGTGTCCGCATCGCCGGTAAATGGAATTCGCCCGGCGAACATCAGATCGCCAATGAAGAGCACGTTTTCCTCTTCGACGAGCAGCGCGAGATCTTCGGGCGTATGCGCCGGTCCCACGGCGAAAACGCGGAACGTGAGTCCGCCCAGCCGGAACGAGGCGTCGCTCTCCAGCCAGCGGTCTGCCGGCACGACACTCGTCGCCTCGTTCACCCACGGCGCGAGGGAGGTGCGCCGTTCCTCGAGACGCGCGGCGGCCGCCGCCGACTGCGGATAGTCGTAGCCCCGTCGATGTGCCCACACCTCGGCGCCCGCCTCCTTGAATGGCCGCAGCCCGTAGACGTGATCGGCATGATAGTGGCTCACGATGACCCGCCGCACCGGCTGGTCGGTGACGCGCCGGATCGCCTGCAGCAACTCGCGGCCCAGCGACGGCGTGCCGAGAGCGTCGAACACCACGACGCCTTCCGACGTCACGACGAACCCCGCGTTGGAGTTGAAGCCCTGATTCGAGCGCGAAGCGGGACCAAGATCGCCGAGCACGTAATAGACGTGTTTTGAAACCCGCACCGGCGAAACTTTCACCGTTAGCGGCGCGTACTCCGCGCCGCTCGCCATAGCCGACACAATTGAGGCGAGCACGGCTGCAACAACTCGCGCCGATCGCATCACTATTGCTCCTGCATCAGGCGCCAGTACTGGAATTTCATCGTTCCAGCGGCCCCGATCACGATCGCAAGAAAAGCGAGGATCGAGCCGATTGCGAAGGTCGACACGCCTGTGACGGCCTGTCCGATCGTGCAACCCATCGCGAGCACGCCGCCGATGCCCATCAGCGCACCGCCGAGCACGTGACTCGCAAAGTCGCCGAACGTGAAGAAGCGCTCGAACCGCAAACGCCTCGTCGCGAGCGCATACAGGAAGCCCCCGAGGATCACGCCGGCCAGGGCAACGACGCCGAAATTGATGAGCGAAAGCTTCGCCGGCTCCATCAAATAGCGCAGGGTGTCGCCCATCGGCGAAATGAACGTGAACGACTGCGTTTGCACGCGGCTCGGGATTTCGGTTGCCATCTCCGCGTACTCTTTCCACGCCCGCCCGAGCGGGCCACCGGTGAGATACCACGCGGCGGTTACGGCGGCGCCGACGACCGCTCCACCCAGGACGTTATCGAAGCTCGCCCTGAAATCGCGTGACTTGAAAACCCACGCGAACATGCCAAGGGCGGCGACTGCGGATACGGTCAGGTTGAGCGTGCGTGACGGCTCGAGCCCGGCCATGACGGCGAGGATCGAGCCGGCCTCCTGCGTTGGCATCCCGTACTGGGAGAGGTTGATCGTGGTCGCCCGGATCGCTGGCACGAACGCAGTCTCGAACAACGGCGTCCACAGCATGAGGTACGCGCTTGCCGCGGCGACGACGAGTACGGTGAGCGACTTGACGTTGCCGCCACCGATTCGCACCAGCGTCTTGTTGCCGCAGCCGCTGCCGAGAGTCATGCCGATTCCGAACAGGACCCCTCCCGCGAGATACCGCAGCCAGGCGAAGCTCGCGGTGCGATAGGGCGGAAACGTCTCGGCCGACAGATTGATCGTCTCGGTCGCTTCGAGTAGCACCACGCCGCTAAGCGCGACCGCCATCGAGAGCACCCAGGCGCGCATACGGCCGGTGTCGCCCATGTTGATCCAGTCGGAAACCGCCCCCATGGTGCAGAAATGGGTCTTTTGGGCGATGGCGCCCAGGACGAGCGCGATGCAGAAGACCGCCAGAAGGACCTGCTGATGTATTCCAAAATCCATATGGATCGCCAAGCGTACGTTAAGCCGCTCGCTTGCGGCAAATCTTGCGGTGGGCTTCCTTATGTCAGCCCGCCGATCGCAATGCCAGGATTGCCGGCGACGCCGATCAGGCGCGGGCGGTTGAGATGAGGCGGCCGGATGATCTTCTTAGCGCGCAAATAGTTCGTGACGACCTCCCAAACGGGTTCTCCAGATGCGCCTTCGCCGACCGGGGCCCAGCTCGCGACCTTGTAGCGCTTGCCGCTTTCGATAGGCTTGCCTTTGAGCGTCATGTTGCTAATGCGATGACCGATCAGCTTCCCCGGATCGCACGCGTAACGCATGCCGCCGATGCGCACCATGTCCCCGCCTTGCTGATAGTAAGGGTCCGGGTTGAAAAGGTTGTCGCAAATATCCTCGAGCAGCACCTTGATGCTCTCGCCGGTGAGCTCGTTGACGGTGACGAACGGGTAGGTGATCGCGGTGGCGTTCATTACATCCTCGACGGTGATCGGCGAGCCGGGGAGGATGCTGGTGCCCCAGCGAAAGCCGGGCGAGAAGGCGATCTCGGCGCCTTTCTCTTCCATGAGCGCGTCTAGGATCACTTGGTCGAGCGTGCCGTTGAAGTTGCCGCGGCGATACAGGAATCCCTCGGTTACCGCGAGCTTTTCCCCGAGCTTCGATTCGTACGGGGCGCGGTACCGGCCGATGAGCGCGGCCATGTCGGTATCGGCCGGCAGCAGATCCGAGAACACCGGCAGCAAGCGGTAATCGAAACCCTTGACGCCGCCGCTTCCGACGTCGAGATCGAGGACGGCCAGGAACTTGCCGCCGGAACCGGCATTCGTTACCAGCGTCTTGCCCCGGGAATTGCCGACGACCACCGGCTTTGGCACCGCGTCGTGCGTGTGTCCGCCGAGGATCGCGTCGATTCCGGTCACGCGCGAAGCGAGCTTCAGATCGACGTCCATCCCGTTGTGCGAGAGCAGAATGACCGCCCATGCGCCCTTGGCGCGCGCCTCGTCCACCGTTTTCTGCATCCGGTCTTCCTGGATGCCGAAAGTCCATTCCGGAACGAAATGGCGCGGGTTCGCGATCGGCGTGTAGGGGAAAGCCTGGCCGATGACCGCAATCGGCACCCCGTTGACTTCGCGCATCGTGTAGGCCTTGAACACGGGGTCGTCGAAATCCGTGGTGCGCACATTCTGCGCGAGGAAATCGACCTTGCCCGCGAAGTCCTTCTCGATCGCCTCGCGGACGCGGCCAGCGCCGTAGGTGAACTCCCAGTGGCCGGTCATCATATCCACACCCAGCAATCGGGACGCCGCCATCATGTCGGCGCCTTTCGTCCAGAGCGCCGTCGCCGAGCCCTGCCAGCTGTCGCCGCCGTCGAGCAGCAGCGCGCCCGGCCGGTGCGCCCGTACCATCTTGACGAGTGTGGACAGGTGCGCGAAGCCGCCGACCTTGCCGTATCTGCGGGCGGCTTTGGCGAAATCGAGATGCGTGTACGCATGAGCGAGGCGGGTGCCCGGCGCGATGCCGAAACGCTTGAGCAATGCTTCGCCGACGAGGTGGGGCGGCTCACCGCGCGCGCTTCCCACCCCGATATTCACGTCCGGCTCGCGGAAATACACGGGCATCAGCTGCGCATGGCAGTCGGTGAAATGCATGAGCGTCACCTTCCCCGCAGCCCGCCGCAGCTGGTAAAGATTCTCCGCGCCGTTCGCGGCATGCGCCGCCGAGAGCGGCAATCCGGCCGCAAGGCCGGCGGCGAGCGCTTCGAGGAACTCGCGACGCGTCATCGACATGAATTGATCGGCGCTCCGATTTGGTGGGGGAAACGCCCTTCGGGTGGAATCGGGAAGACGCTATTCACTGCCGCTCGATCTCGAGTATCGCGAGGCTGATATGCCTGCCAACCGCCGCGTCGAATCCATGCCAGTGCCGGAATTTTGCGAGCTTTTCAACGATCGCAGCCTTCATTTCGAAGTCCGCTTTACCCGTGTCGTATTCGATCCTGACCGCATCGAACAAAGTCTGTAAGTATTCTCTTTGGGCTGTCAGCAAACCACGCCCGCCGGTCTTGCCGTGTCCGGGCACAATGGTTTTCGCGGGCACCGAAACGGCGCGATCGATCGCGCGAATAGTGCCCTGGAACAGCCCGTCATCCATCCGCGCAACGCGACCGTTGAGAACGATATCGCCGGTGAACAGGATGCCGCCGTCGACTTCGATCATCAGGTCGGTTTTGCTGTGTGCGTCGTTGACCGAATGCACTTTGAAACGGCGCTCGCCGACCTTGAATAGCTGGCCATCGGCGGCGGCGACCGTCGGAATATGGGCGCGGGTGCCATCGGTGTAGCCCTCCGTCAGCCGCGACATGAGCGCGACCCAGCTTTGCGCTTCGCCGGCGTGGGCTTTGGCGATCATATCGGGATGCGCAACGAGCTTCGCCTGTGGCCAAACTTCGAGAATCGCATGATTGCCGAGCCAGTGGTCGCCATGAATGTGCGTGGTAAAAACATGCGTAACGGGTTTGCCGGTGATTTTTCCGATTTCCTTCAATACCCTGCGCCCGGCCTGCACGCTCGAACCCGGGTCGATCACCACCACCCCGTCGCGGGTAACTATCCACGCCGGATTGTTCATGAATCCCTGATTGGCGACCGAAGGCTCGCCAAGCGGGCCGGTCATGACAAAAACGTTGGCGGCGACTTCGTCTACGGGATAGCTGCCGATTACGTCATTCGGCGCGGCGTGAAGGGAAGCGCCGAGGGGAGCGCTCAGTGCGGCGATGAAGAGCCAGCGGCCAGTGCGTCGCATGTCCCCAAAAATTCCAATCTTCACTATTTCTTGTTGACCGGGGACTGCGGATCGACGAGATAGGCGACCACGTGCGTGATCTGCTCAGGCGTGAGAAAGCCATTGTGTCCCAGGCGCGGCATGTTCGAGCATGGGAAGTAGGCCCACGCGTTGTAGATCTTCTCGTAGGTGTATTTGACGACGGCGTCGGAGCTGCCGCGCTGCGCGCCGTAACCGGTCAGGCTCGGCCCCACATTGCCGACGTTTACGTCTTGCGGGTCGAGCGCGTGGCAGTTGACGCACAAACCCCCGTTTTCCTTCATTTTCTCGACCTGCCCGCCGCGAATGCGCAAGCCCGCGCCGTCGGCGGCGAGCTTTGCACCGGCCTTCCAGTCCCCGGCGAGCTTGCCGGAAGCGGGATACTTGAACGATGCCTGCGAAGTCTGAACGACCTGCGCGGCCTGTTCGGGGGAGAGTTTTGCGTCCCCGACGATGCTGCAGGTCCGCTGTGCCGGGTCCTGCATTGCGCGTCGGGTGAGCGTTTCCGGCATTCCGGGGAATGCCTCCTTCACCATCTGTTCCGCGCTGGATCGGGTTTCATCCGCATCCGGAAACGACGCGCAGCCGACAGCGACGACCACCGGAGCGAAGACCATTGCCAGTTTGATGGCTTTCATGTCGCCTCCGTTAGCGGCGAACGCCGGGGAGCTGGATGACGCCCCCCTTCGCGCGACCATTGAGGTAGCTCGTCAATGCGACGGACGTGTCGGACGCGAAGCCGAGATCGGCCTGCCGCATCTGCCAGTTGCAGTCGTAGAGCCGATGCTGCATGGTCCTGACACTGGCCTGCGTCCCGCGGTAGGCCGGCCATCCGGTGCTCACCACCATTTGCATCTGCTTCGGGTCCATCATGTTGGGGAGATCCTGCAGCCGGACGCGCTTGCCGTCCTCCGTATGGCAGGTCGCGCAGGAGAAGTCGAGCGGCCCGCTGCGGCGAAAAAAGAGGTATTCGCCCGACTTGTAGAACTCACGCTCCTTCGCGTGCGCGAGCGGCATGTCCATTTGCATGCGATTCGATTTCGAGCCCACGTAGCTCACAAGGGCTTCCATGTCCGAGTCCCGGTCAGGGGTGCCGAAACGGTTCCGGATGATGTCCTCGCGCTTGAAGCCCTGCAGCTCGACCATACACGTCATGAGACGCGACTCGAGGTCCTGCACTTTGTCGGTGTCGGCGAAATATCGCGGCAGTTGCGCAAACGCGCCGGCCACCTTGCCCGGGCCGAGCCCGAGATCGCAGCGCTCGAGCGATGCCCCTTTGGGTCCGCGCTTCTCCGCGAACAGGCGCTCGCCGCGTTGCGCCCACAGCTCGCCCGGATTGTCTTCGGCGAGCATCTGGCGTCCGATCGCGAGCGCGTCTGCACTATTCTGGGCGCTCAGCGGCACGGCAGCGCAAAACAGCGCGGCAGCCGTCAAACCGGCGTACACGGATCTGGTCATGTCACCTCCTCAGATTGCTTTCTTACAGTTCGCGTGCCCCCCTCAGGAGGGAGCTGCAACCGTTGTCTCGTCGGTTCGCTTGTCGCCTTTGTTGTCGGTCCAGGTGACCGAGATCTTGTCTCCGGCTTTCGCTCCCTTCACGCGCAACCCGAGAAATGGATCGCGCGAAATGGCCTGGCTCCATTGCGCCTCGAGTACCGTCTTGCCGTTATGGTTGACGGTCACGCTTTGTATGAAGTGAACCGGAACGATCTCGCCCTTGGCGTCCTTGCGCGTACCGGTTTCCATCGGGTGGCGCATCAGGATGCGCACGTCCGCCACGTCGCCTTGCAGCGTCGCACGGAGTCTCATGGGTTCGGACATGGTGGCTGACTCTCCTCAGAACGTCATCGGGACCGGCGCCGAAATCGGACTTAACCGCACCCGCCGACGGTGATCTTGATTTCTTTCTTGGTGACGAAATACTTGCCGTCGGCCTTGACCACCGCCCACACATCGGAGGTCTGGCCCATCTTGACGCGAGTCGAGACATAGCTGTCGGCGCCGGCGGCGATGCCGAAGGTCGCCGCGAGCGGGAACGGGTTTTTCTCCGCCACGATGGAAATGCTTTCGGTTTTTGGGATCTTGCTCGTGACGGCGATTGGCACCACCGCGCCGTTTTCGGCGATGTCGGGCGCGGTGATCACGATGTCCTTGGAGGCAACCGCGTTGGTGGCCCCCAGCGACTTCATGGCGTCGGCGAGCGCTTTCGACTCGAAGCCTTCCTTGTTCCAGGCCGCAGACCAGGCATTGCCGCTTGCGAGCAGCCCTGAAGCGGCGGCGACCACCAGCGCGCCCGCTCCGCCTGTCAGCTTGAGAAATGCTCTGCGAAATTCGTTCATGATTCCACCTCCGTTCCCGAATGTTGAAAACGCCGGGTGTCAGCCCGGGCCGTTGCTATTGCTTCCACGGCACCGGCTCTTTCAACCGTTGACCATGCTAAGGGACCCCGACAGGTCCGTCCAGAAAGGGAAATCAATTGGTTCATAAGAAAAAACTCAAATCCCCGCATACCGCGGATTTCGTTTTTTTCGACCATGTGAAGAGAGAAGGTGAAATTGTAAGGCCGCAATCTGTTTTGACGCCTCGCGTCGTGCCCCTGCGCAACGGGTTGAACGACCTCTATGAAGAGGGCGCGAGGCGCCGATGTTGCGATGCGGCAGCCGTTTCCTGCCGCCCCGGTAGAATGCCCTCCGATGAACGATAAAGACGAAATCGAGTTGACGCGCGATTTGCTTCAACTCGACACGATCAATCCGCCGGGCGACGAGCGCAAGTGCGCGCACCGCATCGGACGCCTGCTGCAGGACTGGGGCTATGCGGTGGAATTTTACGAGCACGTCGAAAAGCGCACGAGCGTCATCGCGCGGCTCGGCGGCTCGGATGCAAAGTCACCCCTGTGCCTGACCGGTCATATCGATACGGTGCCCTTGGGCGCCGCACGCTGGTCCCGGGACCCGTTCGCGGGTGAGACCGACGGCGACAAGCTCTACGGGCGCGGCTCCTCGGACATGAAGGCGGGAGTGGCCGGCATGCTGCTGGCCGCAAAGAACCTCGCGCAATACCTGCGCCCGACCGCCGGCGTCGTGCTGGTGCTCACTGCAGCGGAAGAGGGCGGCTGCATCGGGTCGAAGCACATGATCCAGGTCGAAGGCCTGCTCGGCCGCGCGGGAGCAATGGTCGTGGGCGAGCCCACGTCCAACTACCCGGCGGTGGGGCACAAGGGTTCGATGAAGTTCTGGGCAAAGTTCCGCGGCGTCACGGCGCATGGTTCGATGCCGCACCTCGGTGTCAATGCGATCTACAAGGCTGCGCATGCGGCGTCCATGCTTGAAAAGTTCGAGTTCCATGACCATCCGCACCCCGTGATGGGCGGCCCGTCGCTCAACGTCGGCACTTTCCACGCCGGCCAGACCATCAACTCAGTGCCCGACGAAGCCGTGCTTGGCGTGGACGTGCGTTCGATCGTCGGGATGGAGCACGCAGCGGTGCTCGGCCGCCTGCGCGAAATGCTGGGAGAGGAGGTGGAGCTCGACGTGTTCCAGGACATGCCGGCCGTGTGGACCGAGCCCGAGCACGAATGGATGCAGCGCATTTTCTCGATCTGCGCGAAAACCTTGGGCGAAAAGCCCGAGCCGCGCACCGTCAGCTA
>CANKMT010000028.1 GCA_947482825.1 Betaproteobacteria bacterium
ACACGAATCGGGCGGCGGTGGCCGAATGCGTGAATGCGCAGGCGCGTAATCGCGGACTGATTTGGTTGTTGGTGCGCGGCAAGGCGAAGGTCAAGAGCGTGGTGCTGATGTATGCGTTGGCGCACAACCTGATGCGAATGTTTGCATTGGCACCGCAGTTGATTGGCATAGGGACAAATACGTCCGGAGTGGCCGGATTGGTAGCCGAAAGCGGCTAAACAGCATGAAAACCCGGATATCGGAGCAAAAACGCGGAGCAAAAACGCGGAGCAAAAACGCCTGCCGGAACGCTACATCGTCGGCATGCGAGCCAATTTCACCGTGCGCAACCGCTTGGGCGCTCGCGGTTCGCTATGCCGAATCCAAATCAGCAAAACCCGATTTCTTCACGGGCTCTGAGGCCCTTGATCTCGTCCGGAACCGTTGCGCCCTTGCCCTGCCCTGAAGGGTTGTCCATTTCGTCGCCTCCCCAGGCGCGTGTGGACTGCAAGAAGGGACGATACTACGAATTGCGCAGCGCCGGATTCAGCCCGCGTCCGTACAGGCTCGTCGTAGGCTATGCAACAGTAGCCAGCACCTCGGAGATCGTGCCGACGATCTGGTCGATCTGCGCCTTCTCGACGATCAGCGGCGGGGACACTGCGATCGTGTCGCCGGTCACGCGGATCAGCACGCCCTTGTCGAACGCCTTGGTGAACGCCTCGAACGCACGCTTGCCAACAGCGCCTTCGCGCGAGTGCAGTTCGATCGCACCCACCAGCCCGATCACCCGCAAGTCCATCACGTGCTTCGATCCCTTCAGTTGCCAGATCGCGTCTTCCCAGTACTTCGCGAGGTCCGCCGCCCGTGTCAGCAGCCCCTCCTCTGCGTATACGTCCAGCGTCGCTATTCCCGCCGCGCACGCCATCGGGTGCCCCGAATACGTGTACCCGTGGAAGAACTCCATCCCGTCCGGGCCTTTCATGAACGTGTCGTAGATCGCATCCGATATGAACACCGCCCCCATCGGGATGGTGCCGTTCGTGATTCCCTTGGCCGTCGTGATCATGTCCGGCTTCACCCCGAAGTAGTCCGTCGCGAAGGGCGCGCCCAGCCGGCCAAATCCCGTGATCACCTCATCGAATATGAGCAGGATGCCGTGCTTAGTGCAGATCTCGCGCAACCTCTCGAGGTAACCCTTGGGCGGGATCAGCACGCCCGTGGAACCGGCCACCGGCTCAACGATCACCGCAGCGATGCTGGATGCGTCATGCAGCGTGACCAGGCGCTCCAGATCATCGGCGAACTCCACCCCGCCGTGCGCCGGTTGGCCATGGCTCATCAGGTTTCGTGCCGGATCGTGCGTGTGGCGGATGTGGTCCACGCCGGGAAGCATCGCTGTGCCGAAAGTCTTGCGATTGCCGACGATACCCCCGACCGACATGCCTCCGAAGTTGACCCCGTGGTAGCCGCGCTCGCGACCGAACAGGCGAAAACGCCCCGCCTCGCCGCGGGCGCGATGGTAGGCCAGCGCCACCTTGAGGGCGGTGTCGGCCGACTCGGAACCCGAGTTGGTGTAGAAGATATGACCCAGACCCTTGGGTACGATGGCGGCGAGGCGCTCGGCGAACTCGAACGCGATCGGGTGGCCCATCTGGAAGGCGGGGGCGAAATCCAGTTTCTTCGCCTGCGCCGCGATCGCCTCGGCGATCCTCGGGCGGCAGTGCCCGGCATTGACGCACCACAGGCCGGAGGTACCGTCGAGGATCTTGCGGCCCTCCGGGGTCCAGTAGTACATGCCCTCGGCGCGCTCCAGAAGGCGCGGGGCCTTCTTGAACTCGCGGTTGGCCGTGTACGGCATGAAAAAGGCGCTCTGCTGAAGGTCTATTGCGGCCTGCGTCACTTTGGTGTCGGCACGATCGTTCATCTTTGTTCCCCTTGTCAGGCTGCCAGGGCCTGCCCGGCGATGACCGCCGCGGCAACCATTGCGTTGATGAGTACGCTCGCGCCGGCGGCAATTTCGTCGGGGCGGGCGTTTTCCAACTCGTTGTGCGACAGGCCGCCTTCGCACGGCACGAAAATCATTGCGGTCGGCGCGACCCGATTGAGATACACCGCGTCATGCGCCGCGCCGCTCACGATGTCGCGGCACGAGAAGCCCAGCGCCTTGGCGGAAGCGCGCACGCTGTCGATGAGTTTCGGGTCGAAGTGGCTCGGGGCGAAGTAAAGCACTTCCTTCACGTCGATTGCCACGCGGCACTCGGCTTCGATCGCCTTGGCCGACCTCTTCAGGTCTTCCACCATCGCGAGCAGCGTTTCATCCTTTGCATTGCGCACGTCGAGCGTCATGCTCACCGCCCCCGGCACCACGTTGCGCGAATTCGGCGATACGCGCAGGTGCCCGACGGTGGCGCGGGCATTGTCCGGGTAGGTTCGCGCGACGCGATTGGTCTCGATCACGAGCCTGCTCGCCGCGAGCAGCGCGTCCTTTCTTAGTTCCATCGGCGTCGGCCCGGCATGCGAATCCTGGCCGGTGATCTCGACATCGAACCACCGCTGGCCGAGGGCGCCCTGGACCGCGCCTATCGTCGTGTTCGCATTTTCGAGCACCGGGCCCTGCTCGATATGCGCTTCGAAGTAGGCGCCGATTTTGACCGGTTTGGCGTCGCCCTGGTAACCGATCGCCTTCAGCGCATCTCCCACGGACACGCCATCGACATCCTTCTGCGCGTGCATCTGCTCGGCCGTGTGGATCGCGGCATAGACGCCCGAGCCCATCATCGTCGGCACAAAGCGCGAGCCCTCCTCGTTGGTCCAGGCGGCGACTTCGATCGGCGCCTGTGTCTTGATGCCCAACTCGTTCAGACGCCGCACGACTTCGAGGCCCGCCAGCACGCCGTAAGCGCCGTCGAACTTGCCACCCGAAGGCTGCGTATCGAGATGGCTGCCAGTCATCACCGGCGGCAGCGAATTGTCGACACCGGGGCGACGCGCGAAAATGTTGCCGATGGCGTCCACCCGGATCGTCATGCCGGCGGCCTTGCACCACTCGACGAAGCGGTCGCGACCCTGCCGGTCGAGGTCGGTCAAGGTGATGCGCTTGACGCCGCCTTTGGGCGTAGCGCCAATCCGGGCAAGGTCCATGAGCGACTGCCAGAGCCGCTCGCCATTCACCTTGAGGGGCTGCATGGGAACTCCGAGGGGTATGCCATCATGGGGAGCCTCAAGCTTACCGCAATTGCCCCGGGTGCTGGCATCATCGCGTACCCGTTGCAATACGTTGCGACACGCAAATTCACCAAGGAGACCCGGATGAGCAAGCCCGCAGCACAAACAGCAGAATCGGTCACCGCGATGCTGGCCCAGATCGGCGTAGCCATCGACCCCGCACGAGCACCCGGCGTCGCGCAGACGATGAATGCCCAAGTCGCCGGCGCCAACAAGGCGTTGGCGGCCCTCGCGTTCGAGACCGAACCCGCGACTTACCTGAGGGTCAGCGCCGGGGAGGCCCTGTGAAGCCAAGCGAAATGCTCGAACTGTCGGCCGCGAGCCTTGCACGCGCGATTCGCGCGAAGAAAGTCAGCTGCCTAGCCGCCATGGAGGCGGTACTCGCCCGCGCCGGCCACGTGCAGCCGGGACTCAATTGCTTCGTCCGCATCGACGCCGAAGAGGCGCTTGCGAACGCGCGCATAGCCGATGCGGAGCTCGCGCGCGGGTTCGTGCGCGGACCGCTGCATGGGGTTCCGATGGCGCACAAAGACATGTACTACCGCGAGGGCGTGCCCTCGTCCGGCGGCTCGAAGATCATGCGCGACCGGCCGGCGCCTTCTACCTCGACCGCGCTCAAGCGCCTGGATGCCGCCGGCGCGATCCAGTTCGGCGTGCTCAACATGGCCGAATTTGCCTACGGCCCCACCGGGCACAACTACCATTTCGGGCATTGCCGCAACCCCTGGGATCCTGAGCGCATCACCGGCGGTTCGTCTTCCGGCTCCGGTTCGGCGGTAGCAGCGCGCGCATCCTTCGCGGCGCTCGGGTCGGACACCGGCGGTTCGATCCGTGCACCAGCGACTTTCTGCGGCCTTTCAGGGATCAAGCCCACCTGGAGCCGCGTATCGCGTTACGGCGCGATGCCTTTGTCCTTTTCGCTCGATAC
The DNA here is from genome assembly GCA_947482825.1 of Betaproteobacteria bacterium. Lineage (GTDB taxonomy): Bacteria > Pseudomonadota > Gammaproteobacteria > Burkholderiales > SG8-39 > SZAS-79. Next base: position 4,136 of record CANKMT010000028.1, read on the forward strand.
GGTGGGGCCTTTGGCCCGCACAGTGGAAGACTGCGCCGTGATCATGGGCGCGATCGCCGGCGCCGACCCGCTCGACCCGACCGCCAGCCAACTGCCGGTGCCGGACTACCAGTCGCGGCTGGCACGCCCGATCAAAGGCCTTCGCATCGCGACGACGCGCAGCTACTTCCACGACGGCATGGATCCCGAAATCGAGTCCCTTGTGTGCGCGAGCCTGGAAGCGTACGCACGGCTGGGCGCCGACATCGTCGAAGTGGACCTGCCCGACATGGAGCCCTGGGGCCATGCCGCGGTGACGATCATCGCCTCCGAGGCCGCCGCCGCGCACGCCAACTGGATGCGCACCCGGCCGCAGGACTATTCCGACCAGGTGCGGGCCCGGTTGGAGATCGGCCTCGCAGTCCCCGCAACCACTTACATCGAGTGCCTGCGCCTGCGCGGCATCGCCCTGCAGGCTTTCTCTGCCGCGGTGTTCGGGAAAGCCGACATCCTGCATGTGCCTTCGGTGAGCTTCCAGACCCCGACGATCGCCGAGACCGACGTCGGCGGCGGCGAGACGATGATGAAGGTCATGAACACGATCACGCGCCTTACCCGCATCGGCAATTTCCTCGGCCTGCCCTGCCTGTCGGTGCCGGCGGGCTTTGCGAAGAACGGAATGCCCACGGCGGTGCAGCTGATCGGGCGGCAGTTCGACGAGGCGGCCCTGTTCACCGCCGGCCATGCGTACCAGCAGGCCACCGGCTGGCACCTGAGGTCGCCGATCAAGTAGGACGGCCCGGGACCCTGCCTGCCGGGGCATCCCGGGACCGCATGAATGTTGAACATTTATTTATTGAGACTCAGCATTCATGCGGTATTCAGGCAAATAACGTTGCTTGTTTTGGAAACTTTATTCACCACCGCGCCTCTGAAAGAACTGCGCGGCGGCAGGGCTTTGTACCCGAACGCACAGACCGTCGGCCAGGATTCTCTTAAGTTGGGACTGTTCAGCAATCCCTCCCCAACAAGCAAGGAGTCCCTTATGACCAAATTTCTGCGGCCCCTTGCCGTCGTCGCCGCGACCCTCGCGGCCACCGCGGCAATGGCCGGCGCAACCTTCTATGAGACCGAGAACTTCGGCGGCCGCAATTTGACCATGGAAGGCACGGTCCCCAACTTCGTCGATCGCGGCTTCAACGATCGCGCGCTATCCGTAGTCGTGGAAGGTGCGCCCGTCGAAGTCTGCGTCGACATCAACTTCAGCGGCGGCTGCACCGTGCTCAATCCCGGCCGCTACCCGACGCTGGGTATTTTCGGCCACCAGATCAGCTCGATGCAACCGGTGCGGGAGGATCAGCGCGACGACTACGATCGCGGCGATCGGGGATACCGCGGCAACCAGTGGGCCAGCGCGACGCTGTTCTCCGGGCCGAACATGACCGGGCGCGCGCTCACTCTCGACCGCGATGCGACGGCCAATATGGCCAATTTCAGCGACCGCGCCTCTTCGCTTCGCGTGGCGCGAGGCTACTGGATTTTCTGCAGCGACACGCAGTTCCGCGGCGAATGCCGGACCTTCGGACCGGGCGAGTATCCGCAACTTCCGCAGGGATTGGACAATCGAATTTCGTCCGGCCGCCGGATCGCGAACAACTATCCGTACTCGAATAACCCGAACTGGGATCAGCGCCGCTAGCCGGGAAGCACGAGCTGCCGCCGCCGGCGATTGCGCCCGCGGCGGCGGCGCCTTGTCCGGGCGATCCACTGGAGGCATCTTCAAAGGCTGCGTGATATCGTTGGCGCGCCAAGCCCCTGAGGAGTAGCCGTGAAGAGACTGCTTGCCGCCATCGCGTGTTTCTCTGCGCTCGTCAGTGCCAACACGGCAGTCGGCCAAGGCCCTTCAGGAACGACGTGGCCGAACAAGCCGGTGCGCATCATCATCCCGTTCGCGCCCGGCGGGCCCACCGACATCATCGCGCGCCTGGCGGGCCAGAAACTATCCGAGATTCTCGGCCAGCCGATGGTGGTCGAGAGCCGCGCAGGCGCCGGCGGAAACATCGGCACTGCCGCAGTCGCCAAGTCGCCGTCCGACGGATACACGATCCTGCTCACCAGTTCCGCGTATGCCGTCAACGTGAGCCTTTCGCCGAACGCTGGGTATGACGCGGACCGCGATTTCATCCCGGTCGCGGTGGTTGCCAAGCAGGCCAACCTGATCTTCGTCCACCCGTCGCTCGGCGTGAAAACGCTGGCTGAACTACTCGCCCTCGCGAAGGCACGGAAACTCGCCTTCGCTTCGCCGGGCAGCGGCACCACGCCCCACCTCACCGCTGAGAACCTGTTCAACGTGATTTCGAAGTTGGACATGACGCCGATCCACTTCCGGGGCGCCGGCCCGGCGATCGCGGCGGTCGTCGGAGGCGAGCCGCCGGTCGGCGCGGGCGCCGCCTCCACGCCGCTGCCGCACATCAAGGCCGGCCGCTTGCAGGCGATTGCCGTGTCGTCGGCGGCGCGCGTGGCTGCGCTCCCCGATGTGCCAACCTTCGCCGAAGCCGGCTTCCCAGGGGTCGAGGATGACACCTGGATCGGCATCTTCTTTCCCGCAGGCACCCCACTGCCGATCGTGCAAAAGCTGAACGATTCGATCAATCAGGCCTTGCGAACCGCGGACATGAAAGAGCGCCTCGAACAACTCGCCTTCGAGCCGGTCGGCGGCACACCGCAGCAGTTCGCCGCCTACGTAAAAGCCGAAATCGCGAAGTGGGGCAAGGTGGTCCGCGCCGGCAACATCAAGGCGGAGTGACCGCCGCAGCGCCTAGATGAAGCGCAGGCCGGGCTCCAGGCCGAGGTAGTACTGGCCCACGGTCTGCAAATGGGAGAAATTGGCCTGGACCTGCTGCGACACAGCGTTGATGTCGCGCAGCCTGCGCTCGAAGGGATTGCCCTCGAAGATCGCCGTGGCGCCGGCATCCGCATAGGAGGCATGCACCACCTCGCGGGCCTCGTGGATCGCGTAGGTCGATGCAAGGCGAAGCTGCACGCGCGTGCCGAATCCGATCTGGCCCGCGCAGCATTCGCTCCACATCTCTCGCAGGATCGTAATGATCCATGCGCGGGCCGATTGCAGCCGCGCCTCCGAAAGCGCGATGCGCGATTGGATCCAACCGTCGGCCCGCAATGGGTTTCCGCTGCCGGAAGGCGTTTTCTTCGAAGCAAGCTCGACGAAAGCGTCGAGCGTTGCACGCGCAACCCCGAGGCCCACGCCGGCGAACCCGGCCTGGTAGACGTTCATCGGCGCCATCCGGTAAAGCGGCCCCTGCTCGCGCCGCTCGGGTTCGAGTTCCGGGGACGCGCCTTCGGGAAGGTGATGGTCGCGCGCCGTCGCGCGCGGAACGAGCGAGTATTCAGCAGGCACGAACAGGTCGGCGGCCGAATAGGTGTCGCTGCCGGTCCCGCGCAGGCCGACGACATGCCAGCTGCCTTGCTTGATCGTCACGGACGAGCGCGGGATGAGCATGGTCCGCTCAAGAGGCCGGCCATCCGGTTGCTTGAGGAGCTCGCCGGTCTCATCGGTGCGGTGGCAATGCGCGCCCACCCAGGTCGCGTGGCGGTTGCCGCTGCCGAAGCCCCAGGTGCCGTTGACCCGCCAGCCGCCGGGCACCGGCGTTGCGCGGCACTGCGGACCCATCGAGTAGCCCCACGCCACCGCGGCGCGCGAGTCCCCGAATACCCGGTGCGCGGCCACGGGCTCCATATATGCCGCTGACATCGAGCAACCCGAACTCTGCGCGACGCACCACGCGGCGCTTGCGTCTCCCGCAGCGATTTCGCAAACCACCTGGAAGAACGTCGCCGGCTCGAGCTCCGCCCCCCCGAATGTGTGAGGCAGGAACATGCGGAACATCCTTGCCTCGAACAGCGCGTCGAGCACCTCGGGCGGGAGCGCGCAGTCGGCGTCGATGCGAGAGGCGGCCGCCTGGAGCGTCGGTCGCAACGCACGCGCCCTCGCGACCCAGCCTTCCTCGATTTCACTCCTCGCAGCGACGCTCACTTGGCCTTTCTCTTCCACTCTTCGTAGCGCGCGCGGGTGGCCTCGTTGAGTACACCTGGAAGGACTCGGCCGCGATCTCGGGCGTATCGCGCGGGGATGTTGCGCAGAGTGAACGCCTCGCCCACCAGCGGCGGCGCTTTCGGGGTCAGCCTCGAAACACCCTGCAAGACCTGGTTGCGCAATCCGCGCTTGAATAGTTGGGTGGAGAGCGTCGCGCTTGAGCAGCCCGCAAGATGGGTGCGTGTCTTCTCTGAAAGCCCCTTGGGGGGCATCGCATTTGAATCGCTCATGGGGCGAGATTACACGATCGCCTTGTGCGGCGGAATTGGACTACGATGGACCATGCACCCGAAAGACATCCCCGATCAATCCGCCCACCCGCAGCGCGGCCAGTTCCTTCAATTGCTGTCGAAGTCGCTGGAAGACGACACCTTCGTGAAACTGGTGCTCGCCAAGTACCACGGGGCCGAACCGGATTTGCTGCGGGTAACGGCGCGCGCGATGAACCTTCGGGGCAAGCCCTCGATGTCCTTCGTCTACAGTTACAAGACGCGCGATATCACCAAGAACGTGGCGCTGGAAGAAGCGCTGCCGGCCATTGCGGAGGTGCTCGGAACCAGTTTCGAGAACGCGCACCTTCTGACCACCGTACAGGACATCCAGCTCGCGGTAAGTCGCAAGGGCAAATACAGCCTGCGCGCGGGGCGCGCCTCGACAACCGAAGCGCCCGCGGCGGAACACGATCGCGAGAAGCAGCGCTTCCTCGACCTCGACCGGCCTTTCCTGACGGCGCTCGGCGTGACCGACGCGAACCACAAGCTCATCCCGGCCCTGTCGCGCAAGTGGAAGCAGATCAACAAGTTCGTCGAAGTCCTCGACCATGCGTTCGAATCTTCCGCGCTTAAGGCGGCGGACCGGGTTCGTGTCGTCGATTTCGGCTCGGGCAAGGGTTACCTCACTTTCGCGGTCTACGAATACCTCACCGGCACGCGCGGGATCGAAGCGAGCGTGACCGGGGTCGAGCTGCGCGAGGATCTCGTGCGCCTTTGCAATGCGGCGGCGGTCGATACCGGCCTGCGCGGACTTTCTTTCGAGCAGGGCGACATCCGCAGCCATGCCCGCGAGCCGATCGACATCATGATTGCGCTGCACGCCTGCGACACCGCGACGGACTACGCGATCCATGCCGGCTTGCGCGCGGGGGCTTCGATCATCCTGTGCGCGCCCTGCTGCCACAAGGAGGTGCGCCCGCAGATGCACAGCCCGGTGCTGCTGCGCCCCTTGCTTCGGCACGGCATCCACCTTGGCCAGGAAGCCGAAATGGTCACTGACGGGTTGCGCGCGATCCTGCTCGAGGCCGAAGGCTATGACACGAAGATCTTCGAGTTTGTCTCGCTCGAGCACACCAGCAAGAACAAGATGATCCTAGCGGTCAGGCGCGCGCAGCCCATACCCCGCGCCGACATCGACGCCCAGATCCGCGACATCAAGGCGTACTACGGCATCCAGGAGCAGAGCCTCGAGAAGCTCCTGCGCGCCGAAACGACCCCATAGGCGCGCAGCCCGCCGCGGGTCAGCGCGCGGTCAACCCGCCGTCGACGACGAGCTCGGTTCCGGTGACGAAAGCGCTCGCATCGCTGGCGAGGAACAGGATGCACTGCGCGACTTCCGCCGCCCGGCCGATCCGGCCGATCGGGTGCATCAACTTCCAACGCGCTTCGATTTCCCCGCGCATCTTCGCCTCTACGGTCCCGAGGATTTCCTGCGCCATCGGCGTGTCGATGATGCCGGGATGGACAGAGTTGACCCGGATACCCAGCCCGGCTTCTGCGCACTCGACGGCCGCTGCCTTGGAAAGCAGCCGCACGCCGCCCTTGCTTGCGCAGTAGGCGACCTGCCTCGAGAAACCGTTGATCCCGGCCACCGAGGAGATGTTCACGATCGAACCGCCCTTGCGCATGACCCCGATGGCCGCCCGCGTGCCGAGGAATACGCCGTCGAGGTTTACGCTCATGACGCGGCGCCAGTCCTCGTAGCTGGTTTCTGCCATCGACTTGACGAGCTCGATGCCCGCGCAGTTGACCAGCACGTGCAGCCCGCCGAAGGTCTCGACGGTCGCGGTAACCGCGCGTTTCCAGTCGGCTTCGCTCGTCACGTCCATTTCGATCGCGTGGCCATCGGTCTCGGCGGCAACCTTATGACCGCCGGCGGCGTCACGATCCGCGACGGCGATTTTCGCGCCGGGGCTGGCGAAGAGGCGCGCGGTCTCCGCCCCGATACCGGAAGCGGCACCCGTGATCAGCGCGACTTTGTTCTCGAGCGTTTTCATTGCGGGCATCCGGTCACTCCTTCTTGGCGCACCAGAACTGGTACATGGACTTGAACGATAGAGAATAGGCCTGCTCGAACCGGTGCCACGCACCCAGGTCGCGGTCGGCGCCGGCCTCGGGGGCCATTGCATTGAAACGCTCGCGAGTCTGCGCATCGCACTCCATGCGCAGGAAGTCGAGTCCGAGCGCATCCAGGCATTCTGCGATCTTAGGCAAGGTGAACAAATGCTCCTGCACATGCATGAGCAGGTCGCGGCACCCGTTCAGGGTGTAGAAATCCCCGAACGTGAGCACTTCCCGGGCTGCATGGCCCTCCGGCAGCCCGAGGATCGCCCTTCGGCTGCGGCGGATTCCGTCCGGCGTCACCGGGAGGCTCAGCGGTTGCAGGAACTGCCTTGCCGCACTCACACCCGCCCTGGCGCTCTCGCTGTACAACGCAATGCGCATGAAGCCGTCGGGCTGCATGAGTCCGGTGAGCACCTTCCAGCCCTGCATGGGGTCTTTGAGATGATGGAGCACCCCGGCACTCTCGACGATCGCGAAATGCTCATCGAGCACGCCAAGGCCAAGAATGTCCCCCTGCGAGAACCGGACGTTGCGGACGCCGAACCGCTCGGCCATTCGGCTGGCATAGGCGAGGCTTGCAAGGCTCAGATCGACCGCGAGGATCTCGCTTGTGGAAAACGCGCGGGCAACCTGCACAGGGTGATGGCCGGTCCCGCATCCGGCAATCAGGATTCTCGCCCGCGACGAACGAACACGCACCGCGCGGCCGGGGCGCAATCGCCGAGACAGCGCCTCGACGCTGTCGAATTCCGGGCGCTGCACGCTCGCCCAGAGAGGGTAGGGGTTCTCCTCATACTGGGCGCGGACCGCGACCGAGACGGCGTCGCTGATCGGGGTAATGGCGGGGATGGCCAGCGCAAGCACCTGCTCGCGTCGGCGATTCAAGTACTGCTCCTGCACAACCGGCCTGAACGCATCCGACCAGTCCGCAGGTGGCCGTTCGAGGCACTGCTGATCGCGATGCGCGGTGGACAACGAGTCATACAGCGCCGAAATGGCGAGCGGCCACTCGAGTGCACGAATGTCCGACGATCCCGACACCTTGTCGAGCGCGGTGCGCAGTCCCGCCACCAACCGTCGTTCGCCTTCCCCTTCGAAGAATGCATACTCGGAAAAGAAGCATTGCCGCGCAAGCGCGCAAGCAAAATCGAAAGGAACGGCCCGGTCCTGCGCAGGCAAGCCGATCCCGATCCTCATGACGATGGCGCGACGCAAGTTGGCAAGGACCGCTTCGAGATCGGGATCCATGATGGTCATGCGCGGCAATGCTGCGAGTAGCAGCGGCGAACTCGCGAACGATCTTGCTTCGGCGGCGGCCGAACTCAAGGGATCACGGCCGGCCCGCGCGGCCTCCAGCAAAGCAGGGAATCCCGTGTCGCCCTTCAACACACCCACGACTGCGGTGGCAAGGAATATGGTGGAAATCTCATGGTCGGCGCACAAGCTGGCGAGCAAGCCACGCTCCCGGTCGCCGGCCCGGTTCAGGGTAACGCCGTACAGAGCGGCCGAAAGACACTGGCGCAATCGCGGGTGACTCGGCGCCACCGCCAGCGACTCGAACAGCATCTCGACCGCCTCGGCCCGGCGGCCGTGGGCCTGCAACGCTACGGCGTCATTCGTCTGCGCCTCGGCAAATGCGAAGAGCCGCGCGTCGGCTTCGGCCAAACGCCCCAGTTTTTGCAGCAGCACGCTTGAATTGAACAGCGCCCCCGCGTAGTGCTCACGCTGCTCGATTGCCTCGTCAAGCGCAGCGAGCGCTTCGTCTTCGCGCCCGGTCGCCTCGAGCACTTCCGCAAGCCCGACCCAGGCTTCGGGAAACGCCGGCCTCAGACCGAGCGCGCAGCGGATTTCGGATTCCGCGGCCCGCAGGTCGCCGGAAGCGATCCACGCGAGCCCGAGGTTGAAATGGGGCGCCGGGTAGGCCGGGTCGAGTTCGATCGCGTGGCGATAAAGGCGAATCGCCGCGTCTGCGTCGCCCGCGGCCTCTGCAGCAATTGCGCGATCGACGAGGTCGCGTGCCGCGTCGGCATTTCCGGCGCCGGCAGGCGCGCTCACTTCACGGCCCGCCACGCGCGATGCGGCGGCGAGCGTTCCGGGCGCCAGAAGTCCTCCGGCACGCTCCGGCGAGTCAATTCCGCCAGGCCGAGTTCTCCGAGGCCGGGGTCCAGGTCGAAGGAACGCAGGTTTGTGGAGAACAACAATTCCCCCCCGGGATTGAGCAATGCGTGGCAGCTTCGAACCATCGCTGCGTGATCGCGCTGTACGTCGAGCACTCCATGCATCTTCTTCGAGTTCGAGAACGAAGGCGGGTCGAGCACGATCACGTCGAATCGTTCCGGCTGGCCTAGCGCTGCGCCCAACCACGCAAGCACGTCTGCACGCACCAGCCGGTGTTCTTTGGGGTCGATGCCATTGAGCGCGAAATTCCGCGCGGTCCAGGCCTGGTAGGTATTGGAAAGATCGACGGTCGTAGACCGCTCTGCTCCTGCAATGGCCGCGTACACCGAGAAGCTGCCGGTATAGGCGAAGAGATTCAGGAAGTTCACCCGGCGACCCGTCGCAACTCGCGCCGCAACCGTTTCAGCAACCAGCGCACGCGCCGGCCTGTGGTCCAGGAAGAGCCCGGTATCGAGGTACGTTTCGAAATTCACTTCGAACCGATGGCCCGATTCGGAGACGACGAAAGCTTCGGCCGGCTTGTCGAACTTTTCGTATTGGGCGAGCCCGCGCTTGCGTTCGCGGCGCTTAATGTGGAGCTGCCCGGCCGGCACACCGCAGGCCGCGCAGATCGCATCGCAAGCGGCAGTCAGCCAGGCCGTGTACTCCTCTTCGCCCAGTTCCCAACCGGTCTCGATTTCCTGCACGTGCAAGTGCACCTCGGCGCGCGGCTCGATCGTCATGTACCAGTCGATCGCGAACGGGAACTGCGGGACGTCGCGGTCGTAGACCCTGTAGCAGCTGATTGCGCGCCTGCGGGCCCACTTGTGCCAATGGGCGAGGTTCTTGCGCAGGCGGTTGGCAAAAGGCGAAACGTCCAGCGCACCGGACGGTGCCAAGGCTATTGTCACAGCGACAGCACGTGCCCTTCGCGAGGGGATGCGCGCCCGTCGAGCATCGCAAGGTAGACCCTTTCGATATCCGCCTGCCCCTTGCCGCGAACCACCGTCATCCATTCGCGTCCGGGTGCCGAGACTTCGCCGAGAAACGCCCTCCAGGCCACGGCGATGCGATGCTGCAGTGGCCCGGAACCCCAGTCGGCCATCCGCTTCTTGATCTGCGCCGGCGCGAAAAAAAGTTCAGGCCGCGGCCCCGGCAATCCGCCGGCTCCGGCCAACGCATCCCAATGCGTACCGCCGACCGCGCAGCTGTACTTGAGAGCGTCGGCGAAATGACGGTGGATGTTGCCTCGGACGCCCCCGTCACCGGATAGGTCCACGTACACGGCCGCGGCATCCTTGCGCAGCGACGCGACTTCATCGTATTCGACGACCCGGTCGTAGCAGCCGAGTCCTGTCACGAATGCCGCATTTGCGGCCGAGGTCAGGCCGATAATCTCAGGGCGCTGCCCCGGGCTGCCACGCTGCGCCAGTTGGAACGCTGTGCCATAGGCCGTCTTGCTCGATGCGCTGGAAAGCACGACCGCCTGCGCCCCGAAAAACCCGTTGTCGGCGAGAAAGTCGTCGAGCAGGAACGATGTCACGAAAAGCGGGCGAAGCAGCATCTGCTCGGCTTCGCGGGACGGATCGTAGCCGGGATCCGTGCTGGTCCGAAGGTATTGGTTGTAAACCGCGTGCAGCGGCTTGCGATGCGCGGCGCCGTCGAAGAACCCTGAGTCCCCGACACGCTCTGGCTGCACGACGACCCGGTCGGACATGGGGTAGTAGCCGTAGAAGCGTTCGCCGACACGTATTGCTTCGACGTCTGACTGGATCACCGTGCCGAATCCCCACACGGGGATCCGCCCCCAGCCAACGGGTGCAGGAAAGAAATTCCAGTACGCCATCGCGTCGCCAAAAGCGGCATAAGTGACGTTGTTGGATGTGAATGCGAAAGCGTCTACGCCAAGCAACACCTGGCCGGGCGCCTGCGCCGTTGCGGGCACCGTTACGAACCGGCAGGTGCGCAGGCTGTCGCGGCGCACTAAGAAGTCGGTTCCAGCATCGATTTCAGCCGCTGCCATGTGGATTGGTCCCGGATAGAGGTCCGCTATCTTAGCGGAGGGCCGCAAACGGTCGGCAAGCAACCAGGATTCGTCGCCATTGGTACACTGGCGCTGAGTACGGGGGAGGCAGACTATGGCAGCAACGCGCAGGCGCAGTGCGGCGATCACTCTGGTTCTTGCCGGAAGCCTTTCCGGCTGCTCCGAGCCGGAAGCCCAGCGGGACGTTTATACCAACGTGGCCGACTGCCGGAAGGATTGGAATAATGCCGCCGACTGCACAAATGTCAACGATGGCAGGCATTCGTCGTCCTACTTTTACGGTCCGCGCTATTTCGGGTCGAGCTACCCGAGCGGCCGGCCGAAAGCGAGCGCCAATGCCCTCGAAGCAACCCCCGCCGGCCGCGGCGGAGTCACGCACCTGGCCGGCAATGCACGCCCTGGCTCCTCATCGGCAGGCAGTTCGGTGAGCCGTAGCGGTTTCGGTTCCAGCGCACACTCGATGTCCTCCGGCGGCTGAATGCGGCGCGAAACGTCCGAACCGCGGCCGAACTGGCGCGAGCGCTGCGAGGAGGCCGGCTTCGGCTATCACTCGATGGACGGCACCTACTGGGACGAAACGGCGCGTTACGCCTTCAACGCCGATGAGGTCGACCGTCTTGAAGCGGCGACCGAAGAGCTGCACCGCCTAAGCCTCGCCGCGGTCGATGTCGTGGTGAAGGAAAAGCGCATGGCCGAGTTCGCCATTCCTGAGGCATTCCATGCCTTCGTCGCCGACTCATGGCATCGCCGTGATCCTTCGGTCTTCGGCCGTTTCGATTTCAGTTGGGACGGCGAGGGTGAGCCCAAGATGCTCGAATACAACGCCGATACGCCCACCGCGCTCTTGGAGGCGAGCGTCGTCCAATGGCACTGGCTCGAAGACGTGCTTCCCGAAGCCGACCAGTTCAATTCGCTGCACGAAAAACTGATCGCGCGGTGGCGCGAACTCAACGGCTCGAGCGTCAACGCGCCGCTGTGGTTTGCATCCGTCAAGGACAACGAGGAAGACTTCGGCAACACCGAATACCTTCGGGATACCGCATTGCAGGCGGGCTGGGATGCCCGCCCGCTCTGGATCGAGGATCTCGGGTGGGATACCGAACGCAGGCGTTTTGTCGACCTGGACGACACCATCGTCGAGCGCATCTTCAAGCTGTATCCATGGGAGTGGATGGTTCGCGAGGCGTTTGCGCCTCACCTCCTGCAGCAGTCCGCGCACTGGGTCGAACCGGCGTGGAAGATGCTGCTGTCGAACAAGGCTTTGCTGGCGGTGCTCTGGGAACTGAACTACGGGCATCCGAACCTGCTGCCGGCGTATTTCACGCCTTCGCGTTTCGCCGGGGAGTACGTCAAAAAGCCGCTGCTGTCCCGCGAGGGCTCCAATGTGACGCTCAACCGTCGCCTGGGCGTGATGCGCGAACCGGGAGGTTATGGGGCGGAGGGGTGGATCTACCAAGGCTATGCGCCCTTGCCAGGCTATGAAGTCCCCCGGGGATCTGGTATCCCCTCTGGCAAGCGTTGCTATCCGGTGATCGGCGCGTGGATCGTCGGCGATTCGGCCGCCGGCATGGGCATCCGCGAGGACGACACGCCGATCACCCGCAATACCAGTCGTTTCGTCCCGCACTACTTCGAATGAGGAGAACACGAGCATGGAATTCCTGAAACTCTCGTTGCAGGGCCTGGACGAGTTTCTCGTCTACTTCGCGATGTGTATCGGATTCGTGGCGGTGTTCCTCTCCGTCTATGTGCACATCACCCCCTATCGCGAGATCGCCCTGATCCGGGAGGGCAACTGCGCGGCGGCCGCGAGCCTTTCGGGCACCCTTGTGGGCTTCGTACTGCCGCTGGCGTCCGCGGTGGAGCACAGCGTGAACCCCTACGACCTGGCAATCTGGGCGACGATCGCGCTTGTCGTGCAACTGCTCGTCTACCTAGCAACGCGAATGATCCTCCCCGACCTCGCCCGCGACATCCCGGCCGGCAAGGTTGCATCGGGCGTGTTCCTCGGGGCGATGTCCGCCAGCGCCGGCATCCTCAATGCAGCAAGCATGAGTTACTGACCGGATAACGCGCCGGCGGGCCCGCTTTGGGCTATTCTTGCGGCTGCACCCCTCGCGAATTTCGACCCACCCTTAAAGGAGTACGTCGAATTGGCCAAGCCAAATTTCCAGTACGAAAAGCGCCAGAAAGAAATTGCCAAGAAGAAAAAGCAGGAAGAAAAGCGGCTGAAGAAACTCGCTGCCAAGGGCACTGGCGCGCCTGATGCAGCCGAAGGCCAGAGCCCCGGTGCCGAGGAAACCAAGCCGGTTTCCTGAAAGACACTGTCGCCGTAATACCTGCCCGGCCTGCGGGCTGAAAAAAAGCCCGGCATGCCGGGCTTTTTTTGTCCGCCGGGTTTCAGCCCTGGTAGGCGACTACCTTCTGCTTTTGTTGCCCCAGACCCTGGATTCCAAGGGTCATTACGTCACCCACCTTCAGGAAGACCGGATCGGGTTTGACACCCATTCCCACGCCCGGAGGCGTCCCGGTGGTAATGATGTCGCCAGGCAAGAGCGTCATGTATTGGCTGACGTACGCCACCAGGTGCGCACAGTCGAAGATCATCGTGCGGGTGTTGCCGCTTTGCATGCGCTTGCCGTTGAGGTCGAGGAACATGTCGAGGACCTGCGGGTCGGTAATCTCGTCCGTCGTCACCAGCCACGGGCCGATCGGACCGAACGTGTCGTAGCTCTTGCCCTTGTCCCACTGGGAAGACTGCAATTGGAAGGCACGCTCCGAAACATCGTTGACCACGCAGTAGCCGGCGACATGCTCGAGGGCCTTTTCCTTGGTGACATGCCTCGCCTTCGTGCCGATCACGATGCCCAGTTCGACTTCCCAGTCGAGTTTCGTGGAGGCCGGCGGCTTGATCACGTCGTCGTCGGGCCCGTTGATGCACGTGGTTGCCTTGCTGAAGATGATCGGCTCGCTCGGAATGGCCATCCCGGCCTCCTTTGCGTGGTCCGAATAGTTCAGGCCGATCGCCACAAACTTGCCGATGCCGACATACGGCACACCCATGCGCGGATTGCCGGCCACGACGGGCAGGCTCCCGGGCTTGATGCGCGCGAGGTTCTTGAGGCCGCGCGGCGAAATCTCGGCCGGCCCGATGTTGCCGATGACTTTCGAGAGGTCGCGGAGCTTGCCGTCCGAGTCGATCATGCCCGGCTTCTCGAAGCCGTCCTTGCCATAGCGACACAATTTCATTCAGTTCTCCCAGTGATTCAGATCGTCATTCCGCCGTCGACCGAGTACATGTTGCCGGTGGCGAACTTTGATTCGTCGGACGCGAGAAACACGACGATGCCGGTGATGTCCTCGACCGTACCCAGGCGCCCCATGGGCTGGCGCGCGATGAAATCCTTCTTCGCCTGCACCGGGTCGGCAAACGCATTGATCCGGTCGTGGAGCGAGGGCGTGTCCACGGTGCCCGGGCCGATGGCATTGCAGCGCACGCCCTGCTTCACGTAGTCGGCTGCAATCGCTTTGGTGAGCCCGATGACTGCCGCCTTGGATGCGCCGTAGACGACGCGGTTCGGCAGCCCTTTGACGCTCGATGCAATCGAGGACATGTTGATGATCGAGCCGCCGCCCCCGGCAAGCATCGCCGGCAGGAACGCGCGAATCGTGTAGTACATCGAGCGCACATTCAGGTTGAAGCTGAACTCCCAGTCTTTAGGCGTGCATTCGAAAATCGTACCCTGGTGCACGTAGCCTGCGCAATTGAACAGGATGTCCGCCGCGCCGATGTCCTTGGCGGCCGCATTCACCGCGGCCTCGTCCATCACGTCGAGAAGGCGGGTGCGAATGCCGGGCACGCCCTCCAACTCGGCGAGCGTCTTTGCGTTCACGTCGGTGGCCCAGACCGTCGCACCCTCGCGTGCGAAGGCCTCAGCCGTCGCCCGCCCTATGCCTTGCCCTGCCGCGGTGATCACGGCGGTCTTGCCTGCGAGTCTGCCTGGCAACTTGATCTCCCGTTCGGATTGGCCCGGTTGGCGAGCGCGGATTATAGCAACGCGAACTGCGGTACCCGAGCCGGCCACCAGCGCGAATGCGAAACGCTGCGCCGCACCACGGTGGCGGGATTCGGTATGCCGAAAATTGGCCAGACCACAAAATTGGCCTGACCACTTGACCAGCCCCCAGCGCATTGCTAGTCTCGGGAAGCGAACCGGGCAAAGCACTCCATCAAAAGGCCCGGCGTCCGAGACAATGCCAATCCAGACAGTCGAACCGCGTCGCCTTTACCGGCAGATCGCAGACCAGATTCGCGCGCTCATCAATGGCGGCGAGTACACGCCGGGCGACCGCCTGCCGCCCGAGCGCGACCTCGCCAAGCAACTCGGCGTTTCGCGGCCCTCGTTGCGCGAAGCGCTCATCGCGCTCGAAATGGAGACCCTGCTCGACGTGCGCGTCGGGTCGGGGATCTACGTTACTCAACCGAATGAGCCTCGCGGCGCGGCCGGGCTGACCGAGGCTTCCGGCCCATTCGAAGTCATGCGCGCCCGGCGATTGATCGAAGGCGAGTGCGCAGCCCTTGCGGCGCGCGCAGCCACTGCGGCGCAGGTGCGCGCGGTGCGCGAGGCGCATGCTGCTGTTATCGAAGAGTCCAAGCGCGATCACAATCCGCTCGCCGCAGACAGGCTGTTTCACGTGCGCATCGCGGAGGCAAGCGGCAACAGCGCGTTCGTGTTGCTCGTGGAAACCCTTTGGGACCAGCGCATGGGTCCCCTGTACCGGGCGCTCGAGAGCAAGCACGAACACCCGATGATGGCCGCCGACACGATCCGCGAGCACAAAGCCATCGTCAACGAGATCGCCCGGCACGAGGCGCGCGCCGCGCGCAACGCCATGCACCAGCATATGGACGCGACAGTGAAGCGCTACAGCAAGGACTGGAAGGTGAGGCAATGATATGGCATCGGTAACTCTGAGCCAGGTGCGCAAGTCGTTCGGGTCGACACCAGTAGTCCTTGGTGTCGACATCGAAATTGCCGACGGCGAATTCTGCGTGCTCGTCGGCCCCTCCGGATGCGGCAAGTCGACGCTCCTTCGCATGATTGCCGGACTGGAAGAGATCAGCGGCGGCGACATCAGGATCGGCACCCGGGTGGTGAATAACGTGCCCCCGAAGGAACGCGACATCGCGATGGTGTTCCAGAATTACGCGTTGTACCCGCACATGACCGTCTACGAAAACATGGCCTTCAGCCTTCGGTTGGCGAAAGCGCCGAAGGAAGAGATGGAGCGCCGGGTCGACGAGGCCGCGCGCGTGCTCGGGCTGGTGGAGTATCTCGGCCGCTATCCGCGCCAGTTGTCCGGAGGCCAGCGCCAGCGAGTCGCAATGGGCCGCGCGATCGTAAGAAAGCCCCAGGTCTTCCTGTTCGACGAGCCGCTGTCGAACCTGGACGCAAAGCTGCGGGTTCAGATGCGCACCGAAATCAAGGAACTGCACCAGCGCCTCAAGACGACATCGATCTATGTCACCCACGACCAGATAGAAGCGATGACGATGGCCGACAAGATCGTGGTCATGAACGCGGGAGTCACCGAGCAGATCGGCTCGCCGCTCGACCTTTACGACAATCCGGCCAACCTGTTCGTGGCGGGCTTCATCGGCTCGCCGGCGATGAACTTCCTGCCTGGCAAGATCACCGCAGCGGGCATTGCGATCGGCGCCGATATCCACTTGCCGATGCCTGCGAACAACCTGGCCGAACCCGGTCGCGAAGTCATCGTGGGCGTGCGCCCGGAGCACCTGGCGGTGGCGGACGACGGCGTGCCGGCCGAGGTCGTGGTCGTCGAACCAACCGGCGCGGATACCCAGATTTTCTGCAAGATGGCGGGCGTAGAAATTACAGCGGTAGTGCGCGAACGCCACGACTTCAAACCCGGGACTGCCGTGCGCCTGCGCCCCGAACTCACCTACATTTTTGAACCGGCGAGCGGACGCCGACTGGCCTGATTCGGCTCGCCTGACTTTGTTTATCTCACCACGGAGGAGACCATGAGCAATTTCAACAGAAGGGACTTTCTGAAAGCGTCTGCCGGAGTCGCGGCTGGCACAGCGGCCGTCGGCGTTGGCGGCGAGGCACTGGCACAGGCAAAGGGCGCCCCTGCGCTCAATCTCAAGCCCGAGAAAGGCGCGAAGCTGCGCGTACTGAAATGGAAGCGCTTCGTTCAGGGCGACGAAGACCTCTTCAACGCGAACATCAAGAAATTTTCGGCGCAAACCGGCATCGAAGTGCGCATCGATTACGAGGGTTTCGAGGATGTGCGCCCCAAGGCCGCGGTCGCGGCCAACGTTGGCTCCGGGCCGGACGTCATCTACGGCTTCTTCGACGATCCTCACCTGTACCCCGAAAAGCTGCTCGACGTCACGGACGTGGCCAATTACCTCGGCAACAAGTACGGCGGCTGGTATGACGTGTGCAAGACGTATGGCATGTCGGGCAACAAGTGGATTTCGATCCCCCTGGGCGCGGCGGGCGCGACGTTCGTGCACCGCATCAGCCATATGCAGGCCGCCGGCTTCAAGGAGTTCCCGAAAGACATGAAGGGATTCCTCGATCTGTGCAAGGCGTTGAAGGCCAAGGGCACGCCTGCTGGCTTTGCCCTGGGCAACGCCACCGGCGACGGCAACGCCTGGTGCCATTGGTTGGTGTGGGCCTTCGGCGGCCGGATGGTCGACGAGAAGAACAACGTCGTCATCAACAGTCCCGAGACGATCAAGGCACTCGAGTATGCCAAGGAGCTGTACGCCACATTCATTCCAGGCACCCTCTCCTGGCTCGACCCGAACAACAACAAGGCCTTCCTCGACGGCCTGATCAGCGTCACCAACAACGGGATCTCGGTGTACTACGCGGCCAAGAACGCGACCGATCCCAAGGTCAAGGAAATGACGGCGGATATCGGCCACGCCCCGTTCCCGATCGGTCCGGTCGGCCGCGGCACCGAACTGCACCTGTTCACCGAAGCAATGATCTTCAAGTACACCAAAGCGCCCCAGGCGGCCAAGGCGTTCGTGACGTTCATGATGGAAAAGGAGCAGTACGAGCCCTGGCAGCAGGCGTCCATCGGCTATGTGACCCAACCCCTCAAGGCGTACGAATCGAACCCGATCTGGACCTCGGACCCGAAGAACACGCCCTACCGGGACTGCGTGAAGAACATGACGCCCAACAGCTTTGCCGGCAAGCTCGGCTACGCATCGGCGGGCACGATGGCCGACTTCGTCATGGTCAACATGGTGGCCGAAGCAGCAAGCGGCTCGAAGTCGCCCAAAGAAGCCGCCGAACGCGCCGAGGCGAGGGCAAAACGGTACTACAAGGTCTGAACGCGTAACCGCGAGCGCTTGCCTGAAGGATGCGGGCTGCCCGAAAGGGGAGCCCGCGACTTCAGGCGGCCCGCCCACGAGCCATGTCGCTAAGCCGATTCTTCAATAACCGCAACACCCTCGGGGCCGTATTCATGGTCCCCGCGGGATTGATCCTGCTCGTCTTCCTGACCTACCCCCTTGGCCTGGGCACTTGGCTCGGGTTCACCGACGCCAAGATCGGGCGTGCCGGCGAATGGGTCGGGTTTGAAAATTTCACCTTCCTGTTCGGCGACAGCGTCGCGCGCCTGTCGCTGTTCAACACGCTCTTCTATACGATCGTCGCAAGCATCATCAAGTTCGTTTTCGGCTTGTGGCTGGCCCTGCTGCTGAACAAGACGCTGCCTTTCCAGGCTTTCGTGCGGGCCGTCGTCCTGCTGCCCTTCATCGTACCCACCGCCCTCTCGGCGCTTGCTTTCTGGTGGCTTTACGACGCGCAGTTCTCGGTCCTGTCATGGGCCCTGGTGAAGATGGGGTTGATCGACAACTACATCACCTTCCTCGGGGATCCCTGGCTGGCCCGCGGCTCGGTGGTCGCGGCGAACATCTGGCGCGGCGTGCCTTTCGTAGCGATCACGCTGCTGGCGGGCCTGCAGACCATCTCCCCGTCGCTCTATGAGGCCGCTTCGCTCGATGGGGCGACCGAATGGCAGAAGTTCTGGCATGTCACGCTGCCGATGCTCACGCCGATCATCGCGGTCGTGATGACTTTCTCGGTGCTCTTCACGTTCACCGATTTCCAGCTCATCTACGTGCTGACGCGAGGCGGGCCGCTAAACGCCACGCACCTGATGGCGACGCTCTCGTTCCAGCGGGCGATCCTGGGCGGGGCGCTCGGGGAAGGCGCGGCGCTTGCAACGGCCATGGTGCCCTTCCTGCTCGCGGCGATCCTGTTTTCCTATTTCGGCCTGCAACGGCGCGCCTGGCAACAAGGAGGCTCTGACAAATGAGCGACAAGGCGCCGGATACTGCCGGCATGGATTACCTGCAGACGCTGCCGCGGCGTTGGGTCACGGTTTACATCCCGATGATCGTGTTCCTGATCCTCCTGCTGTTTCCGTTCTACTGGATGGCGATGACCGCATTCAAGCCGAACGAGGAACTCGTGTCGCGAGCCGCGAACCCGTTCTGGATCGTCAGCCCGACGCTGGCGCACTTCGAGAAGCTGCTGTTCCGCACCGATTACCCGCAATGGATGTGGAACACGGTGCTTGTTTCGGTGGTTTCGACATTCGCCTCGCTGGCGGCGAGCGTATTCGCCGCTTACGCGATCGAGCGCCTTCGCTTCCGGGGCGCGAAGCAGACCGGCCTGGCGATCTTCCTCGCCTACCTCGTCCCGCCTTCCATCCTGTTCATCCCGCTGGCCGCGATCGTCGTGCAGCTCGGCCTTTTCGACACGCGCTGGGCCCTGATCCTTACGTACCCGACGTTCCTGATCCCATTTTGCACCTGGCTCCTGATGGGGTACTTCAGGTCGATCCCCTATGAACTGGAGGAATGCGCCCTGATCGACGGCGCGACCCGGTGGCAGATCCTCGTCAAGATCATCCTGCCTCTGGCCGTGCCCGGCCTGATCTCGGCGGGAATCTTCGCTTTCACGCTGTCTTGGAACGAATTCATCTATGCGCTCACGTTCGTCTCCTCCTCCGAAACCAAGACGGTGCCGGTCGGCGTCGTGACCGAACTGGTCGAAGGCGACGTGTACCACTGGGGGGCGCTGATGGCCGGCGCGCTGCTCGGTTCGCTGCCGGTGGCCGTTCTGTACTCGTTTTTCGTCGAATACTACGTCTCCGGCATGACCGGGGCCGTCAAGGAATAGCCGGGCAACAGATCAAGGGGAGTCCAGCGGGAATGAACCAACTCGATTTCAAGGGCCGCACGGCGGTGGTCACCGGCGGCATGCAGGGGATCGGCGCTGCAATCGTCAGGCGCCTCGAGGCCTCCGGCGCGCAAGTGCGCGTCTGGGACCTGGATGCGACTGACAAGGTGGACGTTGCCGATCCCGCGTCCGTGGAACTCGCAACGACCAGAGCGATTGCGGACATGGGCAAGATCGACGTCCTGGTGAACAACGCGGGGATCGCCGGCATGAACAAGCCAACGGTCGACTACCCGATCGAGGAGTGGCTGCGCGTCCTGTCGATCAACCTGACCAGCCAGTTCCTTTGCTGCCGTGCCGTGGCGCCCCACATGGTCAAGGCGGGCTACGGCCGCATCGTGAACATCGCATCGGTCGCCGGAAAGGAAGGCAACCCGAATGCGGTGGCCTATTCCGCCTCAAAGGCCGGGGTGATCTCGCTCACCAAGTCGCTCGGCAAGGAACTCGCCCAGACCGGAGTCCTGGTCAACTGCGTGACCCCCGCAGCGGCAAAGACTGCGATCTTCGACCAGATGACCGAGCAGCACATCAACTACATGCTTTCAAAGATTCCCATGAACCGTTTCGTGCAGGTGGACGAAATCGCGGCGCTGGTGGGCTGGCTGGCCTCGGAGGACTGCTCGTTCTCCACAGCCGGGGTGTTCGACATTTCCGGTGGCAGAGCCACCTACTAGGAGGAATTTTGGTACCGCACCCTCAAGTGGACGATGCTGGTGCCGATCCTCCTGCCGATCTGTCACAAGCTGGGCATCGACCCGGTCCATTTCGGGCTGGTGATGGTGCTCTTCGTGCTCGCCCGGGTCGCCAAGCTTTCGGTAGAACGAACCACCATTGCAATTCTCCCGTGACTGATACCCTTGCTTCTGAGCCTGGCGGTGATCACCTACGTTCCGAGCATCTCGCTCTGGCTGCCGCGCCAATTTTTCTAAGGGGCTGAAAATGCTGCAAGCCGCCGACCTGACCATCCGGCTCAATGCCGCCGACGACGTCGTCATCGCACGCGTAGAGATTCCCTCTGGAACCACGTTGGTGAAGGAATTCAACGTCAGGGTTTCCGCAAGCATCCCCGCCGGGCACAAGGTTGCCGTGCGCGCCGTGGCCAAAGGCAAGCCCGTGCGCCGCTACGACCAGATCATCGGCTTTGCCTCGCAGGACATCGCCGCCGGCGACCACGTGCACGTGCACAACCTTGCAATGGGCGATTTCCAGAGGGACTACGCGTATTGCGTCGACATCAAGCCGACCCAATATGTGCAGGGGCCGGCCACGTTCATGGGCATCGTCCGTCCTGACGGCAGCGTAGCAACGCGCAATTACATCGGGATCCTCACCAGCGTCAATTGCTCGGCGACCGTGGCGCGAATGGTCGCGGACCACTTCAGGAATCGCCTGGACGCCTTCCCGAATGTCGACGGCGTGGTCGCACTCACACACAAGTCCGGGTGCGGGATGGCCTCGGAGGGCGAGGCCATGGACCTGCTGCGCCGGACGATGGCGGGCTATGCGCGCCATCCCAATTTCCACGCGGTGCAGGTCGTCGGGCTCGGTTGCGAAGCCAACCAGATCTCGAGCTTCGTATCGACGCAGGAACTTAAACGCAGCGACAAATTCTCCACTTACACGATTCAGGGCAAGGGCGGCACGATGAAGGCGGTGCGCGAAGGCATCGCGCGCGTCGAAGCTGCGCTCCCGGAGGCGAACAAGGCCGTGCGCGTGACGGTTCCGGCGAGCCACCTGACGCTGGGGCTCCAGTGCGGTGGATCCGACGGCTATTCGGGCATCAGCGCGAATCCGGCGCTCGGCGCCGCGGTAGACAGGCTGGTGCGGCATGGTGGCAGTGCGATCCTTTCGGAGACGCCCG
Organism: Betaproteobacteria bacterium; assembly: GCA_947482825.1. GTDB lineage: Bacteria > Pseudomonadota > Gammaproteobacteria > Burkholderiales > SG8-39 > SZAS-79. The sequence goes on from CANKMT010000028.1 coordinate 25,926, forward strand.
AAATCTACGGCGCCGAGCACCTGCTGACGCGACGCGCGGTCACCCGCGAAGTAGGCGAAAAACTCGTGCAGCGTATCCGCTGGTGGGAGGACTACACCTCCCGCAACGGAAACGAAATGAACAACAATCCTTCGCCGGGCAACAAGGCCGGCGGCCTCACGACGATTCTCGAAAAGTCGCTGGGCGCTGTGGCCAAAGGCGGGACCACCAACCTGGTCGATGTCCTCGAATACGCGCAACCGGTGCGCGTGAAAGGGTTCAACTACATGGACACGCCCGGCTACGACCCTGTCTCGGCGACCGGCCAGGTCGCAGGGGGCGCGAACATGATCCTGTTCACGACCGGCCGCGGCTCGGCCTATGGATGCAAACCGGCGCCTTCGCTGAAACTGGCGACGAACAGCGCCCTCTTCAATCACCAGGAGGAGGACATGGATCTCAACTGCGGCACCATCGTCGACGGCAAGGAGTCGGTCGAGGAGGTCGGCAAACGCATTTTCGACCTGATCCTGGAAACCGCCTCCGGACGCAAATCCAAGAGCGAATCCTGGGGTTATGGCGAGGACGAATTCGCGCCGTGGGTCCTCGGCGCGACCATGTAACCAGTCGGAGTTCAATTCCCATGACAATCGGATTTCGAATCAATCCTTCGCCCCAGCCGCCGGCAAGGCGCCTGCTGGAGGCATTCGCCAAACTGCCCACGTCGAACATCAGCGACAACATGCTTCGGCATTACGGCAGTGGCGCCAGGTTGCGTCCTTATCATCGCGCAGGCGTGCTGATCGGCCAGGCGTTCACGGTCAAGACGCGGCCAGGCGACAACCTCCTGACCCACAAGGCGATCGACATGGCGGCGCCGGGCGACGTGATCCTGGTTGATGCAGGCGGAGGGCTGGACCAGGCGATCATCGGCGAAATCATGTCATCGCACGCCAGGAGCCGGGGCATCGCCGGCATGGTCATCGATGGCGCGATCCGCGATGCAGACGCGATCGCCGCCAGCGATTTTCCGGTCTACGCCTGTGGCGTGACACACCGCGGACCCTACAAGGACGGTCCGGGCGAGATCAACGTCACGGTGACGATCGCCGGCATGGTCGTAAACCCCGGCGACATCATCGTAGGGGACGCGGATGGCATCATTGCGATCCCGCAGGCGGACGCCGAACGCGTCCTTGCCCTGACCATCGCCCAGAACGACAAGGAGACGGCAACCCTGACCGCCATCTCGGCAGGCAAGCCGATCGACCGCAGTTGGGTCGACAAGATGCTGCGCGACAAGGGCTGCCCGCTTCCCTGATCGGATCAGCCATGGCTCGACGAGTGAACACCCGGGTCGCGATCACTTTGCTGCTTCTTGCCGCGTGGGCGGCGCACGTTTCGGCAGCGGAAACCAAGCGCTACGGCAAGCCCACTGGCGCGATTGCCTACCACCGCGAATCCGGCAGCTTCGGGTTTGCGGTCGATGCAAAAGACTCGCGCACCGCGCGTATCGACGCCTTGAAGCAATGCTCCCATCCCAAGTGCGAGATCGTCGCGAGCTTGAGCAAAGATTGCGGCGCAGTCGCGAACGGGCCCAGAAAATTCGTCGCTTCTCGCGGGACAACGCGGCAGGAAGCGGAAACGCGAGCGTTGCGTCTTTGCGGCGATCGTTGCGAGATCGTCGGCTGGGCCTGCCCGCGCTGAACGCTTCACGCGTTTCAAACACGCGAAACATCGCGCCTCGCGCGCGGTGCGCGAAGGTCAAGAGTTGCAAGAATCCATGAACGATTGCAAAAACGCATGGACGCGCGGGGGGTGAGTTTGTTTCAATGCCGTCCAACATGCGGTCGTCGATTTTCCTCTCCTTGCTTTTGCTGGTGTTCCAGGCGCCGTTGGCGGCCGCTCCTCGCGCAGCCGACAACGCCGCAATGGGGTCCTGCCTCAAAATGACGGTTGCAGCCAATGACATCGCTAGCTTCGGCGAACAGGTCAGGCAGCACTACAGGATCGTCTTCCAGAACCTGTGCGATACGGTGCGGGTGGTCTACTGGTGCGCCGAGCACCCCTCGAAGACATTGACGGCGAACTCGATCTGCTCGCAGCGCCCCCCGAGCCAGGCACAACCCCAGGCCCAGGCCCCGGGCCAGCCCGCGGTTGCGACCCCTCTCTTCGCGGTGACCAAGCAGCGCGAATTTCAATGGACTTTTCCGCAAGGCACCCGCATTCGGTTCGTTGACTGCGACAATGGAACCCTTCCCACCAGCGACTTGCGTTGCGTTCCAACCGGGCCCCGGTTGCGCTGATCGCTTTTTTGCCGGCATGCGAGAATGCCCGGGCAATGTCGGCAGAATCTCTCCTGGGCTACCTTCCGGAATTCGCGCTCGCGGCCGCGCTGGCGTGGGGTAGCGGACTGCGCCTTTACGCTGTGCTCTTCGCCATCGGGTTGGCTGGCTGGAGTGGCTGGCTGGCGCTGCCGCAGCACCTCGCCGTACTTGCACATCCGGCGGTCCTTGGCGCAAGCGGCTTTATGGCGGTCGTGGAGTTTGCAGCGGACAAGGTTCCGTGGCTGGACTCCCTTTGGGATGCGGTCCATACCTTTATCCGGATTCCCGCCGGTGCCGCCCTCGCCGCGGGTGTGTTCGGGGCATCCGAAGTCTCAATGACGGTTGCGGCCGCCATCCTCGGCGGCTCGATTGCCGCCGGGACGCACCTGGCGAAAGCAGGCGGACGCGCGGCAATCAACACCTCGCCCGAGCCATTCAGCAATTGGTTTGCGTCGTTCGGCGAGGACACGCTGGTGCCGGCGGGACTCTGGCTCGCGGTTGCACACCCACTTGGATTCCTGGTTGCGCTCGTGCTCTTTGGCTTGACTGCGATCGTCATGCTGGGCGCAATCGTCTCCGGCCTCAGGCTGGTGCTGCGGACGCTTCGCGGGCGGATGTCCTCCGTTCAAAGGTAGGCCATGCCGCAGGGATTGAGCCGCACACCACGGTTTCACGTTCACGGCACGCTCGCGGCGGGAGCGGAACTGACCCTGCCGCCGGATGCAGGGCACCATGCATCACGCGTCCTTCGAATGCGCGAAGGCGATCCGGCCTGCCTTTTCAACGGCGAGGGCGGCGAGCACACGGGACGGATCGTGAGGATCTCGAGGGAGTCCGTCACGATCGAAATCGGCGAATTCAGCCCTGTTGAGCGGGAGTCGCCGCTGCGGGTCACGCTCGTGCAGGCAATCTCGGCGGGCGACCGCATGGACCTTACGATCCAGAAGGCAGTCGAACTAGGCGTAGCGGCGATCCAGCCAATCCTTGCAGAGCGCTCGGTCGTGCGGCTGAAGGGCGACAGGAGCGATACTCGCCGGGCGCATTGGCAGCGCATAGCCGCCGCCGCTTGCGAACAATGCGGCCGCAATCGAGTCCCGCTGGTCGCGGCCGCGCTTGTCCCCGCCGACTACCGTGCGCCCGAAGGGAGCATCAAGCTGCTGCTCTCCCCGACGGGCACTACCTCGTTGCGCGCAGTCGCCCCAGGAGACAAGTCCATCGCAATCGCGGTCGGCCCGGAAGCAGGATTCAGCCCACGTGAGGAGGCAACTCTCGTCGCCGCCGGATTTGCGCCCATCCGGCTGGGTCCCAGAGTCTTGCGTACCGAAACGGCAGGCCCTGCCGCGCTTGCGGCCCTGAACGTCCTCCATGGCGATGGTTGAACGCTGACCCCTGGCGCAATCGGGTGCGCGCAGGCTGGCATACTATGCGTGGCTCATTGCGCCAATTCTCTTAACCCAAGCCCCTAAAGCGACCGATTCGCCCGGCATGCCCCCTTCCCCGCAACCCGAAGCCTTCGTGCGCTGGTTCCGCCAGACCGCACCGTACCTGCACGCATTTGGCGGCCGCACGTTCGTGGTTGCGTTCGGCGGCGAGCTCGTGACCGACCGGGCCCGTTTCACCCATTTCATCCAGGACATCAACTTGCTCGCCGCGCTCGGGATACGGCTTGTGCTTGTCCATGGGGCCCGGCCACAGATCGAAGCAGCACTGAAGAGCGCAGGCCAAAGGTCCCGATTCACCAAGGGCCAGCGCATTACCGACCAGGCCGCCCTCGTGGCGGTCAAACACGCCGCGGGCGCCCTGCGCGTGGAACTCGAGGCCTTGCTCTCGCAGGGGCTGCCGAACTCGCCGATGGCGGGCGCCGATATCCGGGTCGCCTCCGGAAACTTCATTACCGCCAGGCCGATAGGAATCATCAACGGCGTCGATCTTCAATTCACCGGTACCGTCCGCAAGGTGGACTCCGTCGCGATCAAGCGCAGGCTCGAGGCGGAGGAAATCGTGCTGGTGCCGCACATCGGTTACTCACCGACCGGCGAAGTCTTCAACCTTGGCTGGGAAGACGTCGCCTGCAGCGTCGCCGTGGCGCTCAAGGCCGACAAGCTCCTGATCTTTTCGGACTGGCTCCCGACCGGCCGCAAGGGCGAGGTCATTGCGGAGATGACCGCCAGGCAAGCCGATGCAATGGCGAAGAAGGGCGGCCTGCCGCTGGCCTCGGCCCGCACGCTCAATTGCGCGCTCAACTCGCTCGCGGCAGGAGTCCCGCGGGCCCACCTGCTTTCGCGCCGCGTTTGGGGCGCGATCCCGCTCGAGCTCTTTACGCATTCCGGCGTCGGCACGATGATCACCGCCGACCCCGTCGAAGAAATCCGCACCGCGAATATCGAAGACGTGCGCGGCATCATCGCCCTGATCGAACCGCTCGAAGCCGAGGGGGCGCTCGTCAAGCGCAACCGCGAGCTGCTCGAGCGTGAAATCACCAACTTCACCGTCGTCGAGCACGACGGTGTCATTGTGGGCTGCGCCGCGCTCTATCCGTTCCCGGAAGAAAAGAACGCCGAATTTGCGTGTTTCGCGGTGGCACCCGAGTACCGGGACGCGGGCTACGGCGAACAACTCCTGCATGCATGTGAAGAGCGCGCGCGGTCGATGAAGATACGCCGCCTGTTTGCCCTGACCACCCGGGCCGCGCACTGGTTCCTCGAGCAGGGCTTCAGGCCGGCCGACGTAAGCACCTTGCCGGAGAAGAAGCAGGCGCTTTACAACTGGAAACGCAACTCGAAAGTGTTCAGGAAGCGGTTGCGGTAACGATAAGAAGGGGGGCTCAAGGCCGCCCCCCTCAGACCCCCGGCCGCGCGATGCTCTTTAGGGGGTGGTTCGGGGTGCCCCCCTCGGACCCCCGGCCGCGCGCGGCGCTCCGCGGGGTAGAATTCTGGCCCTCTCGAAATTTTCGGAAACAACATGGCAAGAATGGTCAAATGCGTAAAGCTCGGTCACGAGGCTGCAGGGCTCGATGTGCCGGCCTATCCCGGCCCTCTGGGAAAGCGCATCTTCGATAACGTTTCGAAGGAAGCCTGGGAAGGGTGGAAGCGTCACCAGACCATGCTGATCAACGAAAATCGCCTGAATCTCGCCGACCAGAAGGCGCGCAAATACCTGGCCGAGCAGATGGAAAAGTACTTCTTCGGCGAAGGCGCGGACTCCGCGGCGGGTTACGTCCCACCCAAAACGTAGGCTCCGGCGAGTCGCCGTTCGGCACGCGACTAGCGCTTGGAGGTGCTGACGCCTTCCGGCGATCCCAGCAAAAGCACGTCGGCTCCGCGCCGGGCGAACAGGCCGTTTGTCACCACACCCGCAATGTTGTTGAGCTCGGCTTCGAGAGCGGGTGGATCGACGATTGTGAGGTTGTGGCAGTCGAGGATCAGATTTCCGTTGTCGGTCCTGAATCCTTCGCGCAACACCGGCCGCCCGCCCCTGCGCAGCAACTCACGCCCGACGTAACTGCGCGCCATCGGGATCACTTCGACCGGCAAGGGGAACCTGCCGAGCACCGGCACGCGTTTCGACGCATCGCAAATGCAGACGAACTGCCGCGCCACCGCGGCCACGATCTTTTCGCGTGTGAGCGCGCCGCCGCCGCCCTTGATCATGTGGAAGTGTTCCGTGATTTCGTCCGCACCATCGACGTAGACCGGCAATTCGTCGACCGAGTTGAGGTCGAAAACCCGGATGCCCTGCTTCTTCAGCCGTTCAGCGCTCGCGTCCGACGCGGCCACCGCACCCTCGATCCGGCCCTTGATCGCTGCGAGCGCGTCGATGAAAAAATTAACCGTGGAGCCGGAACCCACGCCGATCACCGCGTCCTCGACGACGTACTTGAGCGCCTCCCTCGCAACGGCCTGCTTGAGTTCGTCCTGGGTCATTTCCTTTTCACCGGGGGCATGTCGGTGCAGACGCCTTCGTAAAGCTCGGCCGCCATGCCGACCGATTCGCCCAGCGTCGGGTGAGGATGGATCGTCTTGCCGATGTCGACCGCATCCGAACCCATTTCGACCGCGAGAGCCAATTCGCTGATGAGGTCTCCCGCGCCGGTGCCGACGATGCCGGCCCCGAGGATCCGATGGGTTTCGGCGTCGAAGATGAGCTTGGTAAACCCTTCGTCTCTCCCGTTGGCAATTGCCCGGCCGGACGCAGCCCAAGGGAACTTGCCAATACCGACCTTGATGCCCTGCTTCTTCGCATCGTCCTCGGTGAGGCCGACCCAGGCTACTTCGGGATCGGTGTAGGCCACGCCCGGAATGACGCTGGCATCGAAGTGCGACTTTTCCCCGGCCGCAGCTTCGGCCGCAACATGGCCTTCATGCACCGCCTTGTGCGCCAGCATGGGCTGGCCGACGATGTCGCCGATCGCGAAGATGTGCGGCACGTTGGTTCGCATCTGGGAATCGACGGGGATGAAACCGCGCTCATTGACCGTCACGCCGGCCTTGTCGGCGCCGATCTTGAGCCCGTTGGGCGAACGGCCCACCGAGACCAACACAAGATCATAGGTTTGCGGGTCCTTCGGCGCCTTGTCGCCCTCGAACCACGCTTTGATGCCTTCCGGGACCGCCTCGACCTTGACGGTTTTCGTCCGGAGCATCACGTTGTCGAAGCGCGCCGCGTTGTACTTCTGCCAGACGGCAACCAGGTCACGGTCGGGGCCGGCCATCAGCGAGTCCATCATCTCGACCACGTCGAGCCGCGCGCCGAGCGTGGAGTACACCGTGCCCATCTCCAGCCCGATGATGCCGCCGCCGATGACCAGCATCCTTTTCGGGGCGCTCTGCAGCTCAAGGGCTCCCGTGGAATCCACTATCCTGGGATCATCCGGCAGGAAGGGCAGCTTTGCCGCTTGCGAACCTGCCGCAATGATCGCGTTGGCGAATCGCACCAGCTTGCGGCCGTCCGGAGTCTCCACCGCGAGGACGTTGGGCTCGACGAAGCTGCCGGTGCCTTGCACGACAGTAACCTTGCGAAGCTTCGCCATGCCGGCGAGCCCGCCGGTGAGCTTGCCGACCACTTTTTCCTTCCATGCGCGAAGCTTGAAGAGATCGACGGCCGGCTTGCCGAACGCGATCCCGTGTTCGGCCATGCGCTCCGCCTCGTCCATGACCGCGGCCACATGCAGCAGCGCTTTCGACGGGATGCAACCGACGTTGAGGCAAACGCCGCCCAGCACGGCATACCGCTCCACGAGGACGACCTTCCTGCCGAGGTCCGCGGAGCGGAACGCGGCGGAATAGCCGCCCGGCCCCGACCCGAGCACAACCACGTCGCAATCGATGTCCGCCTTGACGCCCGATGCGGCGGCCGGCGCCGGCTGACGGGTAGCGACGGGAACCGGGGCCTCGCTTTGCGCCGACCTCGAAATGTCAGTAGCTTGCCCTGGGACTGAATCCTGGCGCGGGGTTTCCTCGGACAATGTCAGTAGCAGGCTGCCTTCGGAGACCTTGTCGCCGAGTTTGACCCTGACTTCCTCGACCCTGCCGGCAGTGGGCGAGGGGATCTCCATTGTCGCCTTGTCGGATTCGACGGTAATCAGCGAGGTCTCTTTCTGGATCATGTCCCCGGGCTTGACCAGGATCTCGATGACGCCGACTTCCTTGAAATCCCCGATGTCAGGGACCTTTATTTCAATGATCTTGGCCATCTAGAGCAGCGACCGGCGGATGTCCGACAGGACCGAGACGAGATAGGTGGTGAATCGCGCGCCGGCCGCACCGTCGATCACCCGGTGATCGTAGGACAGCGAAAGCGGCAGCACCAGGCGCGGGACGAATTCCTTCCCGTTCCAGACGGGCTTCATGACCGAGCGCGAAACGCCGAGGATCGCAACTTCGGGCGCGTTGATGATCGGCGTGAACATCGTGCCGCCGATGCCGCCCAGGCTTGAAATCGAGAATGTGCCGCCCTGCATGTCGCCGGGCTTGAGCTTTTTTTCCTTGGCGAGCGCGGAAATCGTGCCCAGTTCGCGCGCCAGGTCGAAGACCCCTTTTCGGTCGGCATCGCAGATCACCGGCACGACGAGGCCCTCGGGCGTGTCGACCGCCACGCCGATGTGGAAATACTTCTTGAGAACGAGGTTCTCGCCCGACTTGTCGAGCGACGCATTGAACTCCGGGAACTGGCGCAGCGCCGTAACGCTGGCCTTGATCAGGAACGCGAGCATGGTCAGCTTGAATCCCTGCTTTTCGGTGTCCGCCGTGTTGGACTTGCGGAAGGACTCCAGCTCCGTGATATCGGCCTCGTCGAACTGCGTGATATGCGGGATCGAGATCCAGTTGCGGTGCAGGAAGGCGCCGGAAATCTTCTTGATCCGCGACAGCGGCTTTGTTTCCACCGGGCCGAACTTCGCGAAATCGATGCTCGCGAGTTCGGGCAAGTTGAACGGCAGCCCCCCGGAAACGCCCGGCGCGCCCGCAGGCTTGATTCCGGATAGGGCGCCTTTTACGTACCCCTGCACATCTTCGCGCGTGATGCGGCCTTTGGGACCGGACCCCTTGACCTTCGCAAGATCGACGCCGAGTTCGCGCGCAAACGCGCGGATCGAGGGACTTGCGTGCGGCTTGGACACCGTCGCCTCCTGCGGCTCGACCGGCACCGGGTCGGGCTTCGCGATCGGCTTGGGCTCGGGCGGCGGCGCAATGATCGAGGGGGCCGGCACCGCGACCGGCGCAGGCGCGGAAGCCGCGGTCGCGGCCTGCGCCGGCGCTGCTGCCCCGGCCGCCTCTTCCAGGATCAGGATCACGGAGCCCTCGGCGACCTTGTCCCCAAGCTTGATCTTCAGCTCCTTGACGATGCCGGCAACAGGCGACGGAATCTCCATCGTCGCCTTGTCCGATTCCACCGTGATCAGCGAAGTCTCCTTTTCCACCCTGTCGCCGGGTGAAACGAGCACTTCGATCACGCCCACTTCCTTGAAGTCGCCGATATCCGGGATTCTTACTTCGATCACGCCAGCCATTGTCGGTGTGCCTTTGCTCTTGGTTGCCGCTGCTTGCTAGACGGTGGTCGGGTCGGGCTTGGCCGGATCGATACCGTACTTGGCGATCGCTTCGGCAAGGACTTTCGACTTGAGCTCGCCTTGTTCCACCAAGGCCTTCAGCGCGGCGATCGTGATCCAGAAACGATTCACCTCGAAGAAGTGGCGCAACGATGCGCGCGTATCGGAGCGTCCGAATCCGTCGGTGCCGAGGACGCGATAGACCTTGCTCCGCGGCACGAACGGGCGGATCTGGTCCGCAAACGCTTTCATGTAGTCGGTGGCAGCAATCACGGGGCCCGCGCGCTTCCCGAGACACTGCTCGACGTACGACACGCGCGGCTCGTCTTCGGGGTGCAGCAGGTTCCATCGATCGACCGCCAGGCCTTCGCGCCGAAGCTCGGTGAAACTGGGGGCGCTCCAGAGGTCGGCGGCAACCCCCCAGTCCTTCTCGAGCAGTTCGGCCGCCGCGATCACTTCGCGCAGGATCGTGCCGGAGCCCAGGAGTTGCACGCGACTCTTGGATTTGGACTGGGACTCCGCGAGCGGATACAACCCTTTGAGGATGCCCTCTTCGACTCCTTTTGGCATGGCCGGATGTACGTAGTTCTCGTTCATCACGGTGATGTAGTAATACACGTCTTCCTGCTGCTCGACCATGCGCACCAGGCCGCGCTGGATGATCACGGCCAGTTCATACGCATAGGTGGGGTCATACGAGATGCAGTTGGGAATCACCGACGACATGATGTGGCTGTGACCGTCCTCGTGCTGCAGTCCCTCCCCATTGAGCGTCGTGCGCCCTGCAGTGCCCCCAAGCAGGAATCCGCGTGCACGCTGGTCGGCCGCGGCCCATGCCAGGTCGCCGATGCGCTGCATGCCGAACATCGAATAGAAGATGTAGAACGGGATCATGTTCACCCCGGTCGTCGAATAGGCCGTCGCGGCAGCGATCCAGGAGGAGAATGCGCCGGCCTCGTTGATGCCTTCTTCGAGAACCTGCCCGGCCTTGTCCTCCCGGTAGTACATGACCTGGTCCTTGTCGACCGGCTCGTACTTCTGGCCTTCCTGCGAGAAGATGCCCAGCTGGCGGAACATGCCCTCCATGCCGAAGGTTCGCGCCTCGTCCGGCACGATGGGCACGATCTTTTTGCCCAGATTCTTGTCGCGTACCAGCGTAGTAAGGATGCGCACGAAGGCCATGGTCGTTGAGATCTCGCGGCCCTCGGAACTCTTCAGCTGCGCTTCAAACGCCTCGAGTTTCGGCACCGGGAGCGTATGAAGCGCCTGGCGGCGGCGTTGCGGCAAGAATCCGCCCAGAGCGGCGCGGCGCTCGAGCAGGTATTTCATCTCCGGGGAATCCGGCGCCGGCTTGTAGAAGGGAAGCTCCTCCAGCTTGTCGTCCGGGATCGGGATGTTGAACCGGTCGCGCATCTGGCGGATGGAATCGATGTCCATTTTCTTTTGCTGGTGCGTGGTGTTCTTGCCTTCGCCGATCTTGCCCATGCCGTAGCCCTTGACGGTCTTGGCAAGGATCACGGTCGGCTGGCCCTTGTGTTTCACCGCCGCGGCATAGGCGGCGTAGATCTTGTGCGGGTCGTGTCCGCCGCGGTTCAGGCGCCAGATATCCTCATCGGTCATGCGCGACACCATCTCGAGCAGGCGCGGGTCCTTGCCGAAGAAATGCTTGCGCACGAACGCCCCATCGTTGGCCTTGAAGTTCTGGTATTCGCCGTCGACGGTGTCCTCCATGACCTTTTGCAGGGCGCCGTCCTTGTCGCGGGCGAGAAGCGGGTCCCAGTAGGAACCCCAGATGAGTTTGATCACGTTCCAGCCCGCGCCGCGGAAGTCCGCCTCGAGTTCCTGGATGATTTTTCCGTTGCCGCGCACCGGACCGTCCAGGCGCTGCAGGTTGCAGTTGACGATGAAGACCAGGTTATCGAGCTTCTCGCGCACGGCCATGCCGATCGCGCCCAGCGATTCGGGTTCGTCCATCTCGCCGTCGCCGCAGAACACCCAGACTTTTCGGTTTTCGGTGTTAGCGATGCCCCTTGCATGCATGTACTTCAGGAAGCGCGCCTGGTAGATCGCCTGCAAGGGCCCGAGACCCATCGATACAGTGGGGAACTGCCAGAAGTCCGGCATGAGCCAGGGGTGCGGGTAGGACGTCACGCCCTTGCCATCGACGTCGCGGCGAAAGTTGAGCAGTTGTTCCTCGGTCAACCGCCCTTCCATGAAGGCGCGCGCATAAATGCCGGGGGCCGAGTGGCCCTGGAAGTAAATCAGGTCGCCGCCGTGGTTCTCGGAAGGTGCATGCCAGAAGTGGTTGAAGCCGATGCCGAACAGCGTTCCCACCGAGGCGAAGCTCGCAATATGGCCGCCAAGGTCGCCGTCGGTCTTGTTGGCGCGCGCCACCATGACCATCGCGTTCCAGCGTGCGTAGGACCGGATGCGCTCCTCGAGCGTGTAGTCGCCCGGCGAGCGCTCCTCCATGTGCGGAGGAATCGTGTTCAGGTACGCGGTATTCGCCGAAAACGGCAGGTAAGCCCCTGCGCGGCGCGCGGTGTCGATCAGCTTCTGCAGGAGGAAATGCGCGCGCTCGGGTCCTTCGCGCTCCATGACCGCCTCGAGGGCGTCGAGCCACTCCTTGGTTTCCTGCGAATCGGCATCGTTGGCCGCGGGGAATTGGGGAACGGCGGACATGACTCCTCCAGCTTTTTGGCTTTGGCAGTCGAACTAGGAGCGCCGGCGGGATTTATTGAATCCTCGGCGCATTGGAATTTCCGGCGAAGCTTAATACGTTCAAGTAACCCGCACAAACTCTCTCGCGCCCTCGCGGAAGGCGTGGGCCATGCGCAGCACAAAGTACGATATTCCGTATTGTAAAAACTAATATCGCATTGTGCAACATCGTCGAATGCTAAACTTCTGCCCCTTTTTCTAGGCCCGGCCGGAACGTATGACCGCCCGCATCATTGATGGAAAGGCGCACGCCGCTGCCCTTCGCGCCGAACTGAAAGCGACTGCCGAGAACCTGGCCAAGCGCGGCATTCATGCCGGCCTCGCAGTGATCGTTGTCGGCGACAATCCGGCTTCACGTACCTACGTGCGGAACAAGGTGCGCGCGTGCGAGGAAGTCGGCGTGCTTTCCCAACTGCACGAATTCCCCGCCGACGTTACGCAAGAAGCACTGCTGGCGAGCGTTCGCGACCTGAACGCCGACCCTCGCATCGATGGCATCCTGGTGCAGTTGCCGCTGCCGCCCCACCTCGATGAGGCCAGGATTCTTGCCGCAGTCGCGCCGGAAAAAGATGTGGATGGCTTTCACGTGCAAAGCGCAGGCGCACTCCTCATCGGCGCCCCCCGGTTTGTTCCCTGCACGCCTGCGGGCATCATGTACCTGCTGGAGAAGGAAGGGATTCCGATTGCCGGCCGGCACGCCGTCGTACTCGGCCGCAGCAACATCGTGGGCAAGCCAATGGCCCTGCTTCTCTTGCAAAACGATGCGACCGTCACCATCTGCCACTCGAAGACGCCCGATCCAGCGATCCATACGCGCAGTGCGGACATCCTCGTCGCTGCGGTGGGTCGGCTCAATCTCGTCGGCGCCGGTATGGTCAAGCCCGGTGCTTGCGTGATCGATGTGGGGACCAACCGCACCCCTGACGGGAAACTCCGCGGGGACGTGGATTTCGATCCGGTGGCCGAAGTAGCCGGCAGCATCACGCCAGTGCCTGGCGGCGTCGGCCCGATGACAGTTGCAATGCTGGTGGCCAACGCTCTGCGCGCGGCGTCGCTGCGAAGAAAGGACTGAAACCAACAAGATGAACCCGCTCCTCGATTTCTCCGGACTGCCCGGATTCTCCGAACTCAAGCCCGATCACGTGGCGCCTGCGATCGACCAGCTGCTAGAAGAATCGCGCGCCGTGGTCACGGCGGTTTCTTCAAACGCGGTGCCGGCCGAATGGGAGGCTTTTGTGCGCCCGCTGGAGGATTCCACCGAGCGCTTGTCGCGCGCATGGGGACAGGTCGAACACCTGCATGCGGTCCTCGACAGCCCGGAATTGCGCGCCGCCTATAACGCAGGCCTGCCCAAGGTCACCCAGTTCTGGACCGAGCTCGGGCAAAACCAAGCGTTGTTCGATAAGTATCGTGCATTAAAGGACGCGAAGGAATTCGAGTCGCTTCCACCAGCCCGCAAGAAACTCATCGAGAACTCGTTGCGCGATTTCCGTCTCGGAGGCGCGGAATTGCCCGTCGAACTCAAGCCGCGCTACGCAGCGATCCAGGACGAGCTCGCCTCTCTTTCGGCCAAGTTCTCCGAGAATGTGCTTGATGCCACGAATGCTTATTCTCTGTTGATTGAGGACGAAAGGCGCCTGGCCGGCCTGCCCGGCGATGCGATTCAGGCGGCCAGAGAGGCCGCGGAGAAAGACGGCAAGGCGGGGTGGAAGTTCAGCCTCCAGATGCCTTCCTTCCTGCCTGTAATGCAGTACGCGGAAGACCGCGGGGCGCGCGAAGCGCTCTATCGCGCGAACGCCACACGCGCCTCTGAGTTCGGCAAGGCGGAGTGGGACAATACCCCGCTCATCTCCCGCATCCTGAGATTGCGCAAGGAGGACGCAGCGCTCCTCGGCTACGCGAGTTTCGCCGAAGTCTCCCTCGTGCCGAAGATGGCCGGAAACCCGAAAGAAGTGCTCGACTTTCTACACGACCTTGCGCGCCGCGGTCGGCCGTTTGCAGAGCGGGACCTCGCGGAATTGCGTGAATTCGCGAGTAACAAGCTCGGGCTGTCGACGCTCGAGGCATGGGACATGGCTTACGCCTCGGAAAAACTGCGCGCCGAGCGCTATTCGTTTTCCGACCAGGAAGTGAAGCAGTATTTTCCTGAAACACAGGTCGTGCCGGGAATGTTCAAGCTCGTGGAGACCTTGTTCAAGATCCGAATCGAGGAGTCGTCGGCTCCGACTTGGCATCCGGACGTTCGCTTTTTCGATATCCGAAACGCCACTGAAGACCTGGTGGGCCAGTTCTACATGGACCTCTACGCGCGGGAGACCAAGCGCGGCGGCGCGTGGATGGACGGTGCGATCACCAGGCGGCGGATAGCCAATGGAATCCAGACGCCGGTTGCGTACCTCAACTGCAATTTTTCCGGGCCCGTCGGCGGGAAACCGGCGCTCTTCACGCACGACGACGTAATCACCCTGTTCCATGAGTTCGGGCACGGCCTGCATCACCTGCTCACCCGGATCGAGGATCTGGGCGTTTCCGGCATCAACGGCGTGGAATGGGACGCGGTCGAGCTTCCAAGCCAGTTCATGGAGAACTTCTGCTGGGAATGGGATGTGCTCGAGCACATGACGAAGCACGTCGACGGCGGCGCACCTCTGCCGCGCGAGCTTTTCGAGAAGATGCTGGCGGCGAAGAATTTCCAATCGGGCCTCGCGATGCTGCGCCAAGTCGAATTCTCGGTGTTCGACATGCTGTTGCACTCGAAATTCGACCCGGAGTCCGGCCGCAGCGCGCAGGACCTCCTCGACGAAGTGCGCAGTGAGATCGCGGTCATCATCCCGCCAGCCTATAACCGCTTCCCGAACAACTTCTCCCATATCTTTGCGGGCGGCTATGCCGCTGGGTACTACAGCTACAAATGGGCGGAGGTGCTTTCGGCCGATGCGTTCAGCGCATTCGAAGAGATGCGGCAAGAAAGCGGCGTGCTCGACGTCGCGATCGGCGCGCGTTTCCGCGACGAAGTTCTCGCGGTCGGCGGCAGCCGCCCGGCAGCCGAATCGTTCCGCGCTTTCCGCGGGCGCGACCCGCAGGTCGATGCCCTGCTTAGACACAATGGGATGATCCCCGCTTGACCAAAGAAGCTGCCGTCCCGGGCACCCAATGAAACTTGCCACCTGGAACGTCAACTCACTGAAGGTCCGCCTGCCGCACCTGCTCGACTGGTTGCACACGGCCGGGCCGGATGTCGTCTGCCTCCAGGAACTCAAGCTGGAGGATCCCAAGTTCCCTCGGGACGAACTCGCGGCCATCGGCTTTGCGTCCGCGGTCTCAGGCCAGAGGACTTACAACGGCGTCGCGATTCTTGCCCGCTCGCCACTCGAAGAAGTGCAGATCGGAATCCCTGGGTTTGCCGACGAGCAAAGGCGGGTCATCGCCGCCACTATCGACGGTACACGCGTCGTCTGCCTCTACGCGCCCAACGGGCAGGCTGTCGGGTCGGACAAGTACGAGTACAAGCTCCGGTGGTACGCAGCACTGCGCGAATGGCTCAAGGACGAGTTCACGCGGCACACGCGGCTTGCCGTGCTCGGCGACCTCAACATCGCACCGGCAGACCGTGACGTGCACGACCCGAAAGCCTGGGAGGGCCAGGTCCATGTGTCCGAGCCCGAGCGCGCCGAATTCCGCGCCTTGCTCGACCTGGGCTTCAAGGATTCGTTCCGCCTGTTCGAGCAGGCGGAGAAATCGTTTTCCTGGTGGGACTACAGGATGATGGGATTTCGCCGCAACGCAGGCCTGCGGATCGACTTCATTCTGATGTCGCCGGCGCTCGCGTCACATTGTATCTCCTGCACCATCGACAAGGCGCCGCGCAAGCTCGAAAGGCCCAGCGACCACACGCCCGTCGTCGCCGAGATCTCCTGACATTTTCTGCCGAAAGCCCGCGCCAATACGGGCTCTCCGGCGAACTTCCTGACATTGCGAGACCGTCAGTCGATGGCTTCGTAAGCCGGCAGCGTAAGGAATTCGACGTAGTCGCCGGTAGTGAGTTTCCCGAAGAGCTCAGCACCTTGCTCATACTTGCCTTCCTTCCAGGCAGCTTCGCCCAGGTAGCCTTTCACCTTGGGGAGTTCTTCGGCAAGCAAGGTACGGAACAAATCCGCCGTGACTTTTCGGCCATCGTCGAGCCTGCCCTTTTCGCTTCGAATCCATTGCCAGATCTGCGAGCGTGAGATCTCGGCAGTCGCGGCGTCCTCCATCAGGTTGAACACAGGCACGCACCCGTTGCCCGCCAGCCATGCACCCAGATACTGGATGCCCACGGAAATGTTATTGCGCAGGCCTGCCTCGGTGATCGGCGCCTCGGGCTTGAAGTCGAGAAGGTCTTTGGCTCCGTAGTTCACATCGGGGCGCTGCTTGTCGTACTGGTTGGGCTTCGGCATGTACTTGTCGAACACTTCCTTGGCGATCGGTACGAGCGCCGGATGCGCGACCCAAGTCCCGTCGCAGCCGTCGGTCACCTCGCGCACCTTGTCCTGGCGCACTTTTTCGAGCGCTGCTTCGTTCGCCACCGGGTCGTTCTTGATCGGGATTTGCGCAGCCATCCCGCCCATGGCCGGGGCGCCGCGCTTGTGACACGTCTTCACGAGCGTGAGCGCGTAGGCACGCATGAACGGCGAAGTCATCGTGACCTGCGAGCGGTCCGCGAGGCAGAAATCCTTGTTCGAGCGGAATTTCTTGATGCAGGAAAAGATGTAGTCCCAACGGCCGATGTTGAGGCCCGCGGAATGGTCCTTGAGTTCCCAGAGGATCTCGTCCATTTCGAACGCGGCCACCACGGTTTCAATGAGTACCGTGGCGCGGATCGTTCCGTGCGGCACGCCGAGCGCCTTCTGCGTCGCGGTGAAGATGTCGTTCCACAAGCGGGCCTCGAGGTGCGACTCCATCTTCGGCAGGTAGTAGTAGGGGCCGCTGCCGCGCTCGAGGAGTTCCTTCGCGTTGTGGAAAAACAGCAGAGCGAAATCGAAAATGCCGCCGGAGACCGGGATGCCATCTACGGTGACGTGCTTTTCATCGAGATGCCAGCCGCGCGGCCGCGGGATCAGCACGGCGGTCTTGTCGTTGAGCTTGTATTGCTTTCCGCTTTGCTCGAGCGCAATCGTGCGCCGCACAGCGTCGCGGATGTTGATCTGCCCGTCGATCATGTTGAACCAGGTCGGGCAGTTCGCATCCTCGAAGTCGGCCATGAACGTGGACGCGCCGCAATTGAGCGCATTGATGACCATCTTGCGGTCGGTCGGCCCGGTGATTTCGACGCGGCGATCGAGCATGTCGGCCGGCTGCGCAGCAATCGCCCACTGCGAGTCGCGGATCGATTTCGTTTCCGGGAGGAAGTCCAGCAAACTGCCCCCATCGAACTCGTTTTGCCGTGCAGCACGGCGAGCCAGCAACTGGGCCCTCCGGGGATTGAAATCGCGATGCAGCATCGCAATGAGTTCGAGCGCGCTTGGGGTCAAAATCTCTGCAAATTCAGGCGTGATCGGGGCATGGATCTGAAGGCCGGTGGGTAGCGGGGTGGACATGGACAATCCTCTGTTGCTTTGCACAAAAGAAGCCTGGATTGTACCTTGCGATTCCGCATCGTGAAATCGCCTCGAAACACTTTTTCCGCGAAGGCGGCTAGGCGCCGTCCTTGTCCTCGATCCCCAGTTCCTGGATCTTGCGGGTTATCGTGTTGCGTCCCATCCCAAGCAGGGAGGCGGCCTCGATCCGGCGTCCACCGGTCCGGGCCAGTGCTTTGATTATGAGGGACTTCTCGAACTGGCGGCCGAGCATCTCCAGTATCCCGGTTTCGCCACGACCCAGCCGACGCTCCACTTCGTGCTCCAACGCCGCGATCCAGTCCGACGCAACTGCAACCGAAACGGGTTCACGGAACTCCGCGGGAAGGTCTCCAACATCGATCACCTGCCCGGGCGCCATCACGGTCAACCAATGGCACAGGTTCTCGAGTTGCCGAACGTTTCCGGGGAAGTCGAGGCTTGCAATGTGCTCGAGGACCTCATCCGAAAATCGCTTTGGATCCACGCCCAGTTCCACAGCGCTTCGAGCGAGGAAATGCCGCGCAAGCAACGGAATGTCCTCGCGGCGCTCGCGCATTGCAGGCAGGCGGATGCGGATCACGTTGAGGCGGTGGTAGAGGTCTTCGCGGAAACTGCCTTCCCGGACATGTGCGTCGAGGTTTTGGTGGGTCGCAGCGATGACGCGAACGTTCGTCTTGATCTGTTGATGACCTCCGACACGGTAGAAGCTGCCGTCGGACAGCACACGCAGGAGACGCGTCTGGAGGTCGGCGGGCATGTCGCCGATCTCGTCAAGGAAGAGCGTGCCGCCCTCGGCCTGCTCGAAGCGGCCGCGGCGTTGCGCCTGCGCCCCGGTAAACGAGCCTCGCTCGTGCCCGAACAGTTCGGATTCAAGCAGGTCCTTCGGCATGGCGGCAGTGTTGATTGCGACGAAGGGCTTGGATGCGCGCGCACTATGGCGGTGCAATGCCCTCGCAACGAGTTCCTTGCCGGACCCGGACTCGCCTGTAATCAGAACTGTAGCGGTCGATTGCGAAAGGCGCCCGATCGCGCGGAAAACCTCCTGCATCGCCGGCGCCTGGCCAAGGATTTCTGGCGCCTGCGCGACCGGTTCGAGCGCCGAGGCCTCGCGCTGGCTTTCATCGAGCGCCCTGCGGATGAGGTCCACCGCCTGATCGACGTCGAATGGCTTCGGAAGGTACTCATAGGCACCTCCCTGGAAAGCTGCGACAGCCGACTCGAGGTCCGAATAAGCGGTCATCACAATGACTGGAACCATCGGATGGCGCTCCTTGATGGTCTGAAGGAGTTGCAATCCCGAAGGTCCGGGCATTCGGATATCGGAGACGAGCACCTGTGGCGGCCCGTTGCCCAAGGCGTCGAGCGCCTCGGAGGCTGACGCAAAGGAAACGAAAGCTATGCCCTCGCGGCCGAGCGCCTTTTCGAACACCCACCGAATTGAGCGGTCATCATCGACGATCCAGACTGGCTTCATCAGTTTCCAAGAAAATGTCCCTCTGCCGGCGCTAACCCAGCGGCAGCAGAATGGTGAACACGGTTCGGCCGGGCCGGCTTTCGCACTCGATCATCCCCCGGTGGTACTGGATGAACGTTTGCGCAAGCGATAGTCCGAGGCCGCTGCCCCCCTCGCGCCCGGACACGAGGGGATTGAAGATCCTGTCGCGGATTTCGTCTGCGACGCCGGGGCCGTCGTCGATTACTTGCAATTCTAGTGCCAGCTTGTGCCGTTGCCGGACGATCGTCACCTGGCGCGCAATCCGGGTGCGCAATTCGATCGTTCCTCTCGTGGATTCGGCCGATCGCAGCGCCTGCGCAGCATTGCGGACAATGTTCAGGGTGGCCTGGATCAGTTGCTCCTTGTCTCCAATCAAGTCGGGAGCGCTTACATCATAGTTGCGCCGAATCGTGATGCCTTGGGAGAACTCGGCCAGGATCAGGCTACGGACCCGCTCCAGGATCTCGTGCACATTGAGCGGCGCCAGGCGCGGCGTGCGATGTGGCGTAAGCAGCCTGTCTACCAGGGACTGCAGGCGGTCGGCTTCCTTGATGATGACTTGCGTGTACTCCTTGAGTTCGGCCTTGTCGAGCTCGCGTTCCAGCAACTGGGCCGAACCCCGCAGCCCGCCCAGCGGATTTTTTATTTCGTGGGCGAGATTGCGGATCAATTCGCGATTGGCGGCCTGTTGGTCGATCATGCGCTCTTCCCGCGCGATCCTGAGCTGTTGCTCGATCGGCCGCAGTTCGACAAGGAGGGGCGTCACCGGGAGGACGATGTGGGCAACCATCGCGACCAAAGGCAGCGGCTCGTGGCTCTGGCGCAAATAAGTGACGTTTCTCGCGGAGTAGTCCCAATGGTTGGCGAGCGCGTCGGCAAGGGTCGTTGCGAGGTCGGCTTGCTCGGCAAACAACGGCACGAACGGCTGGCCTAGCAGGCTCTTCAAGCCCGTGTCCAGCAGGCTTTCAGCCGCCGGGTTTGCGTACCGGACGACCAATTCCTCGTCCAGCACGGCGACGGCAGTCGGGAGCAATTCCAGCCCGGAAAACTGGGCGCTCATTCAGGACGGGGAGAACCGAGGGCGGACAAGTCGCTGCCTACCTCAGCTTGCCGAGTTCCTTTCGAAGCTCGCCGGCGTTCTTGGTGTGCAATTCGACGTTGTCCTTGTACTTCTGCAGCCGCTCGAGGACTCTCGCGTAATTCCTCTCGTCACCGGTGCGGATCGATTCCTGCTCGGCAAGTTCCGCCTTGGCCTTGGCAAGTAACGCCTCTTCACTGGCGAGTTCGGACTCGAGCGTCGCCCTTTGCGATGCTCGGGCGCTTGCGCGCTGGCCCGGGCTTTCCTTGGGAAACCCTTCTGGCGACTTCCCTGCGGCCTTGGACGCCGCGGGCGGCTGCGGTGGCACGACGGTCACGCGCTGGGTTTGGATAACTTTGCAATCCTTGCCTGTGGTCTCGTCCTTGATATTGGTAACGTGCGTCTTGCCCGTCGGGTCGACGCAACGCCAGATGGTCTGGATCTCACTTGTGCCCTGCGCCGCGGCAAGCGTCGCTGTGGCCACCAGACCGGTGACCGCCAGACCCCGTGCAAGTCGACCATGCATCATCCAGAAGCAACCTTAAATTGGGGAGACAAGTGTATGTTATGCATAAAAATTACTCAAATGATCCCCGAAAATGAAAAAGGACGGGTTGAACCCGTCCTTTCCCTAACGCTTGAACCCCGTGACGGGCTAGGTTTTCCTGCTCAGGATGAGTAATACATGTCGAACTCAACCGGGTGAGTCGTCATCCGGAAGCGCGTGACCTCGTTCATCTTCAGCTCGATGTAGGCGTCGATGAAATCGTCGGAGAACACGCCGCCTTTAGTGAGGAATGCGCGATCGGCGTCGAGGTTTTCCAGCGCCTGGTCGAGCGACGAGCAAACGTTCGGCACCTTTTTCGCCTCTTCCGGCGGCAGATCGTAGAGGTTTTTGTCGATCGGGTCGCCGGGATGGATCTTGTTCTGGACGCCGTCAAGACCGGCCATCAGCAGCGCTGCGAACGCCATGTAGGAGTTTGCCGTCGGGTCCGGGAAGCGGACCTCGACGCGCCTTGCCTTCGGGCTGTTCACGAACGGGATGCGGCATGAAGCCGACCGGTTGCGTGCCGAGTACGCAAGGTTGATCGGCGCCTCGAACCCGGGAACCAGGCGCTTATAGCTGTTGGTACCGGGGTTGGTGATCGCGTTGAGCGCCTTCGCATGCTTGATGATGCCGCCGATGTAATACAGCGCGAACTCCGAGAGGCCCGCATAGCCGTTGCCGGCAAACAAGTTTTCGCCGCCCTTCCAGACCGACTGGTGCACATGCATGCCCGACCCGTTGTCGCCGACGACGGGCTTGGGCATGAAAGTGGCCGTCTTTCCGTACGAGGCGGCAACGTTCCAGACGGTGTACTTCAGAATCTGCATCCAGTCTGCGCGCTGCACGAGTGGCGCGAACTTCGTGCCGATCTCGCACTGACCCGGCGCCGCGACTTCGTGGTGATGCACTTCGACCTCAACGCCCTGCTGTTCGAGCGCGATGCACATCGCGTTGCGGATATCCTGCAGCGTATCGGCCGGGGGGACAGGAAAGTAACCGCCCTTGACCGGCGCGCGGTGCCCCATGTTGCCTGACTCATAGTCGATGCTCGATGACCATGGGGCCTCTTCCGAGCGAATCTTCACTGCGCAACCTGACATGTCCACATGCCAGGTCACACCATCGAACACGAAGAACTCCGGCTCGGGGCCGAAATACGCCGTATCACCCAGGCCGGAAGACTTGAGATAGGCCTCGGCGCGTTTGGCAATCCCGCGCGGGCAGCGGTCATAGGGCTTGCCGTCGGAAGGCTCGACCACGTCGCACGAGATATTGAGCACAGCCTCGTCGGTGAACGGGTCCAGCCGCGCGCTGTCGGGATCCGGCATCAGGAGCATGTCCGACGCCTGGATGCCTTTCCAGCCAGCAATCGACGATCCGTCGAAAGCATGGCCGGACTCGAATTTGTCCATGGTGAAATATCTGGCCGGCACGGACACGTGCTGTTCTTTACCGAGCGTGTCGGTGAAACGGAAGTCGACGAACTTGACCTCCTTCTCCTTGGCCAACTTCAATACATCGGCTGCCGATGGCATTTAACTCTCCTGAAGAAGCGTATAAGAAGCGGAACCGGCTGCTGGCCGGACGACGGAATCGAGCAGTTTCCATGCCAAACAGAAAACGGGGTCCGTTCCCTGCTTGCCAAGAGCCCCGGACGAATTCTACAGAAAGAAAACGCACCGTTTCAATGCGCCCCGGATCCAATTGCACCGCTATGGGGCGCGCCACGCGCCAGCCCGCGCACCCGCGCCGCATGCTGGGGCCCCCGCCTATAATTGCACCCCCAAAAGGATGCCCATGACTGATCCCGATTCCATCGTCAAAATCGCGCGCCAGCGTGCGGTAGAACTCAAGCTTCCCTACGCTGGCGCCCTCCTGCCGCAGGAGGCGAACCTGCTCCTGGGGTCGGGCGCGATGCTGGTCGACGTGCGGACCAAAGCCGAGCTCGAGTGGGTCGGGCGGGTGCCCGGGTCTGTCGCGATCGAGTGGAATACCTGGCCGGGCGGAAAACAGAACCCGGACTTCGTCCTCCAGCTGGAGAGCCAGCTCGGCAAGGACACGCGCGTAATGTTCCTTTGCCGTTCCGGTGGACGCTCGCACAGCGCAGCCGCAGCGGCAGCGAAAGCGGGATATGCCGAGGCCTTCAACGTGCTAGAAGGATTCGAGGGCGACAAGAATTCTGAAGGACATCGCAACACTTCGGGTGGATGGCGGGTAGCCGGCCTCCCTTGGATTCAGGGCTAGACCACCGACCAGGTCACCATGCCGGTATAAGCGGTCAGCAGCACCGCGCCTCCGAACAGGATCCGGTACCACGCAAACACCGTGAAGTCGTGGGTCGTGATGTAGCGAAGCAGCCAGCGCACGCAGAGAAACGCGGACGCGAACGCGGTGACGCCGCCTACGGCGAACAGGCCAATGTCGTCCGCGCTCAGCAAGGCGCGATTCTTGAACAGGTCGTAGGCACCCGCAGCAATCAGCGTCGGCACGGCCAGAAAGAAGGAAAACTCGGTCGCCGCGCGGCGGGACAGGCCGAACAACATGCCGCCAACGATCGTCGCTCCCGATCGCGAAGTGCCGGGAATGAGCGCAAACGCCTGCGCGACGCCGACCTTGAGGGCGTCTTTCCAGTCCATGTCATCGACACTTTCGACCCTGACCTTCCCGGGCCGCCGCTCGATCCACAGGATGACGAGACCACCGATGACGAACGCGAGCGCCACCGGCACCGGCTTGAAGAGGTAGCCCTTGATTATTTTCCCGAAAGCCAGCCCCAGCACCGCGGCAGGCATGAAGGCAACCGCAAGGTTGACCACGAACCGCCTTGCTGCCGGATCGATAAGGAGGCTGGAAAATACCTTCAGGAATCGGGCCCGGTACTCCCAGATGATTGCGAACATGGCCCCAGTCTGGATGACGATGTGGAAAACCTTGGCGCGGTCATCATTGAAGCCGAGCAAGTCGCCGGCAAGGATCAGGTGACCGGTGCTCGAGATAGGAAGGAATTCCGTAAGCCCTTCCACAACCCCGAGGACCAGCGCGCAAACCAGGTCGTGCAGGCTCATGTTTCGGCCGAGAGCCCGGTGAGCTTCTTGTTGGCGGCGGACAGCCGCTCGATGAGGATGAAGAACCCGTCGCCCCGGTCTCCCTCACGGATCGACAGCCGGTTCGCAGGCCTATGGTCCCAGGCCGAAATGTGCAGCCAGATTTCCACATCGCGGAAGAGCGCCGCGAGATCCTTCCCGAACTCGACCCAGTTCTGGTATTGCTGCGCCACATCCTTCTGCTTTGCACGCTCCGCAATGGCTTCGATTGCCCTTGAAAGGTTCTGGCGCATCGAGGAAAGTCCCAGCGCGGCGTGGTTGAAGATCTTGATTGCAACGTCGCGCTCGGAGCAAGTGTCCCGAGCGCGGTAAACCGAGCTCGTGGCGCCGCGCCCGAGTTCCCCCTGGATGAGGTACTTGCCGATCGAAGCCGGCACATGCGTGAACATCCGAGTTCCGGCTACGCCTTGTGGTAGATCTCGGCGCCTTTCTTTACGAACTCGATCGCCTTTTCCTGCATCCCTTTCTTAAGCGCCTCGCCTTCGGACACCTTGTTGGCCTGCGCGTATTCGCGCACGTCCTGGGTAATTTTCATCGAACAGAAATGCGGGCCGCACATCGAGCAGAAGTGGGCGACCTTGGCGCTGTCTTTCGGCAGGGTTTCGTCGTGAAAATCCTTGGCAGTGTCGGGGTCGAGTCCGAGATTGAACTGGTCTTCCCAGCGAAACTCGAACCTCGCCTTGGAAACTGCATTGTCGCGAATCTGGGCGCCGGGATGTCCTTTTGCAAGATCGGCCGCGTGCGCGGCAATCTTGTAAGCCATGATCCCGTCCTTGACGTCCTTCTTGTTCGGCAGACCGAGGTGCTCTTTCGGGGTCACGTAACAGAGCATCGCCGTGCCATACCAGCCGATCTGCGCGGCGCCGATTGCGGAGGTGATGTGGTCGTACCCCGGCGCGATGTCGGTCGTCAGAGGTCCCAGAGTGTAGAACGGCGCTTCCTTGCACCAATCGAGCTGCAGATCCATGTTCTCCTTGATCATCTGCATGGGCACATGTCCCGGACCCTCGATCATCACTTGGACGTCGTGCTTCCAGGCGACCTGTGTGAGTTCGCCCAAGGTCTTCAATTCGCCGAGTTGCGCCTCGTCATTCGCGTCGTAGATTGAGCCGGGGCGCAATCCATCGCCCAGCGAAAACGAAACATCGTAGGCTTTCATGATCTCGCAGATGTCCTCGAAGTGCGTGTGCAGGAAGTTCTCCTTGTGATGCGCGAGGCACCACTTTGCCATGATCGACCCGCCTCGGGACACGATGCCGGTCATGCGATTGGCGGTGAGCGGGACGTACTGGAGAAGCACCCCCGCGTGGATCGTGAAGTAGTCCACGCCCTGCTCGGCCTGCTCGATGAGGGTGTCGCGGAAGATCTCCCAAGTGAGCTCTTCGGCACGGCCATCAACCTTCTCCAAGGCCTGGTAGATCGGCACGGTACCGATAGGCACTGGGGAATTGCGGATGATCCACTCGCGCGTTTCGTGGATATGCTTGCCGGTGGAAAGATCCATGACGGTGTCTCCGCCCCACCGGATCGACCAGGTCATCTTTGCAACCTCTTCGCCGATCGACGAACCGAGCGCGGAATTTCCTATGTTCGCGTTGATCTTCACCAGGAAATTTCGCCCGATGATCATCGGCTCGGATTCCGGGTGATTGATGTTGGCCGGGATGATCGCGCGGCCGCGAGCCACCTCGAGGCGCACGAACTCCGGCGTGATTTCGTCCGGGATTTCGGCGCCGAACCGCTGGCCCTTGTGTTGACGACCCATCAACGCCGCAAGCTTTTCACCCATGGGCCCCGTGGCCTTCAGGCTTTCGATGTATGCCCCGCGCTGGAGATTTTCGCGAATCGCGATGAACTCCATTTCCGGGGTAATCATTCCACGCCGGGCGTAGTGCATCTGGGAAACGTTGTTTCCGGCCCGCGCCCGGCGAGGCGTCCGGCTCAGATTGAATCGGAGCTCGCCCAGTTTCGGATCAGCCATGCGTTCGGCGCCAAAGCGCGAACTGGGTCCCGCCAGTGATTCGCTGTCCCGGCGCTCCTCGATCCATCCGGCGCGAAGCGGCGCAAGGCCTGAGCGAATGTCGATGTTCGCCGATGGGTCCGAGTAAGGTCCGGACGTGTCATATACCCAGATCGGCGGATTCTTCTCGGCGCCGAACTCTGCAGGGGTGGCCGACTGGGAGATCTCGCGCATCGGGACGCGCAAGTCTGGGCGCGAGCCGGTAACGTAAACCTTCCTCGAGTTGGGGAGGGACTTGACGGCGGCGTCATCGACCTGTGCGGTCGCGGCGAGGAATTTCGGGTTGGCGCTCATGAGTGCTCCTGTCTATGCATCGCAGGGAGCCCATGGGTCGCCCGCCATCCGGCACGAGCGGCCAACGCTTCCCTGCGGCGGCATTACCCGCATCAGGTTCGAAGGGTCTTTCTCACCCGGGGAGAATTCCCCAGGACCCCTACGCTGACATGCCTCGATTATAGGAGCCTCCCCCTTATTTCGGTGAATGTCGCACCGCAGCACGTTGACATGAAGAGGCTCCTTCCGTATATTACTGACTGGTCAGTCATATCTTGAGATGATGGCATCCCAGTCCACGGCTAAGCCGGAACCGCGTTGGGTCCGGCGCAAAGACGCGCGCCCTGAAGAAATCACGGCCGCCGCTTTGACCTTGTTCGTCCAGCGCGGATACGCGAACACCCGGCTGGAGGACGTCGCGAGACTTTCCGGCGTCAGCAAGGGCACGTTGTATCTTTACTTCGCCAACAAGGAAGACCTTTTCAAGGCGGTCGTCCGTGAAGGCCTGGTTTCGCCAATCGCGGAAGTGCGCGGCCTGATCGACCAGTACGAAGGATCCGCGTTCGACCTCCTGCGGATGGTGCTCCACGGCTGGTGGCAACGGATCGGGTCGACACCGGTCTCAGGCATACCGAAACTGATTCTGGCCGAAGCGCGGAACTTCCCGGAGATCGCGAAGTTTTACCTGGATGAAGTCGTGCGCCCCGGGCTCGAGGCGATCGTCGGGATCATCGAGCGCGGAATACGAGCCGGCGAATTCCGAAGCGTGGACTCGCGGCACGTCGCCCACCTCGTTTTTGCGCCGACGCTGCTCATTGCATGCTGGTGCAATTCTCTTGCGCCGTTCGACCCACAGGGCATGGAACCCCTCCGAGTTATCGACGAGCACCTGGAGATGCTCCGGCGCGGACTTGCGCCCGAAAGCACCTCCTCACAGGACAGATAAGGCCATGCGCAACCCTCCTTCGCGTCGCACCGTTTTTAGCGTCCTGGTCCTTGCCGTCATCGTGCTCGGTGCGGTTGCGGGCATGGGTGTTCTTAGGAATCGGACTGTCGACGCCAAAGCCGCTTCGGTTGCCAAGGTTTCGGCCCTGGAGTTCGTGCCTGAAGACCTGTACACGACGAAGCAGGAAACCATGGTCCGCACCTTGCCAGTGACGGGGACCCTCATGGCGCTGACGACTGCGACGGTGAAGGCCAAGGTCGCGGGTGAATTGGTCGAGGTTGCCTTTCGCGAAGGCCAACCTGTCCGGCAGGGACAAGTGCTCGCCCGAATAGACCAGACGGAAGTGCAGGCCCGGGTTGCGGCGCGTTCTGCCGACGTTGCTGTGGCTCGCGCCCAACTGCAGCTTGCCGAAAAGAACCGGGCGATGCAGAAGGCTCTACTCGACAGGAATTTCATTTCTCAAAATGCCTTCGACACTACGCAATCCGGGTATGACGTGGCGCTAGCACGCCTGCGTCTGGCCGAGGCGGACCTGGTCTCGGCACAAAAGATGCTTGGCGACTCCACATCGATTGCGCCATTCTCCGGAATCGTTTCGGAACGCTACGCGCAGCCGGGCGAACGCGTGCCGCTGGACGCAAAGTTGATTTCGATCGTGGACCTCTCGGTGCTCACGCTCGAAGCGTCGGTACCCGCCTCTTCGATCGCCCAGGTCCGGATCGGGCAGCCGCTGGAGTTTCGAGTTGACGGCTTTGGAGAGCGGCGTTTTGCCGGCCGCATCGACCGGATGAACCCGGCAACCGCGACGGGATCACGATCCATCAGCATCTACGCCGTAATCGAGAACAAGGACGGCTTGCTGCGCGGCGGGTTGTTTGCACAAGGTGATCTCACCCTCGAGCGGATCGAGAATGTCGTGGTCGTGCCGGCTTCTGCCGTGCGCGAAGACATCGGCCAGACTTACGTTTACGCAATCGAGAACGGCTTCGTGCGCAAAAAGCAGGTCAGGATAGGACAGGCCGATTCGCACGGGACCCTGCAGGTGCTGTCCGGACTCGCGGCGGGGGACCGTATTGTGAAGAGCAACCTCGGCCAATTGCGCAACGAATCCCCGGCCGTGATCCGCAACCAAGCCGCCCCCGCTTCGCCTTCAGGGAAATAGGCGGCCACCATGTGGTTCACGCGCGTCAGCATCCAGAATCCAGTATTCGCAACCATGATGATGGCGGCGCTCCTCGTGCTCGGGCTGTTTTCGTACAACCGCCTTCCGGTCGAACAGTTTCCCGACGTGAGTTTTCCGGTGATCGTGGTCCAGACCGGGTATCCCGGCGCTTCGCCCGAAAACGTCGAGGAGGAGGTCACACGTAAAGTCGAAGAGTCCGTCAACACAATCAGCGGTATCAAGACCCTTTCCTCCCGCTCGTATGAGGGCCTGTCGGTCGTCATCATCGAGTTCGACCTCAACATCGAGCCGAAGATCGCCGCGCAAGACGTCCGTGAAAAAATCGCAATCCTGAAGCCGGTATTTCGCGACGAAATCAAGGAACCGCGGATTTCGCGCTTCAATCCGGACGACTATCCGATCGTCTCGGTCTCAGTGACGGCCCCGGGCCGCAGCCTGCGCGAACTCTCGACGCTTGCCGACCAGGTCATCAAGAAG
>CANKMT010000029.1 GCA_947482825.1 Betaproteobacteria bacterium
CCACGCTGCATCCGCCCTATCGCGTCGCCTTACGAACCGTTGTAGCAGATTCGCCGCGGAATGTCCAGCTTTGCAAACTACGGTCCTGTCACAACACGAGAATTTGCTCAGGGCGCGTTCACCCTGGCGGTGCAATGACTATCGCTTGAGCAAAGGCACCTTCCAGAGTATTATTCCCTTTCATTATTCCCATGATAAATAGGAATGAAAATAGTCAACGTCAGCGGCCTGAAAAACAACCCTACCGAGGCCTTGCGCAACTCGCACAAGGATGTCGTTCTGGTGATGAATCGCGACCGGCCCGATGCCATGATGGTGGGTCTCGATTCGGCCGACATGCTTGGCGTCGAGGGGGCTCGCATAGCGCTCGCAACCGCATTGTTTCGCGACGGAAATCTTTCCCTTGCGCGTTCGGCGCGTGTGGCGCGTATGCCGCTTGAGTTGTTTGTCGCGCACCTGTCGCGATTGGGCATTGCGGTGGTGCGGCTGAGCGCAAAGGAAGCCGCCGGCGACATCGATACGCTTGATCAGTGGCTCGCTACGTCCTGACCGATGCCAGCCCGCTAATCGGGCTGGCGATCGTCGGTGGACTGGGCTGGCTCAAGCCGCTGTTCGGCACGGTCTGGATGCCCTCTGAAGTAAGGCGGGAAGTGCTTCCGGGTCTGGGGCTGCCGGGAGAGTCGGCCATCGACAGGGCGATGAAAGCCGGCAGTGTGCGTCAATGGCGGCGTGTGGCGGCTGCAGTCAAACCGGAACTGCCCGAGCTCGATGAGGGCGAGTCTG
Source organism: Betaproteobacteria bacterium (assembly GCA_947482825.1). GTDB lineage: Bacteria > Pseudomonadota > Gammaproteobacteria > Burkholderiales > SG8-39 > SZAS-79. The sequence goes on from CANKMT010000029.1 coordinate 784, forward strand.
CTTGTATCCGCATCGCGCTGGCCCGGGTTTCGCGAGGCGACGAGGTGCTCCTGTTGATGGACGAACGGGCTGGCCGCGCGGTTGCTGCCGAACGTGGCTTGCGGGTGGCGGGAACGGCGGCCGTGATTGGCCTGGCCAAGACCAAGGGGCTGATACCCTCGGCCAAAACGGCCTTCGCGCTGCTCCATGATTCAGACTTCCGCATTGCGCCGAACGTCATTCGCACTGTGCTGGCGCACACCGGCGAATAAGGCCGCGAATCGAGATCGCGTTGCGCATGGCCGCCGCGCTCGCGCTGATGCCTTTCCCGATCGGCGGTGCGCTGTCAGGGCGTGTCGCGGTACATCCTGGGACCGGCGCGCACCGGATCGAGCGTCACGGTGTTGTGTTCTTCCGGCAGATCCTCGCAGATGGCGAGCATGCCGGCGCTGTGGTCGAACCACTTTCGGTAGGCGCGGTGATGATCCTCGCCCCAGCCAATCCGGCCCGCGCCCATGCCCCACACAGCCGTCATAACGGGGCCCTGGCCACGCGAGAACTGGTGCTGGCGACAGACTCAGTCTTCAACCGCAATCCGTGCGCGCAAACGCAGGTCGGGCAGTTGGTGTACGCGGCTTCATTGCCGGCACTCCACGCTGACCGACTGACGCGCCCGCAGCGACAAGGGCGCAACGCGACGTTGGCCAGCAAGTTCACACCCGGCATAGGGCCGCAGGTTTCGAAGTGTTCACGGGGTTACCTGTCGAAGCGCAGATCGGCCGAAACTATATCCCACTTCACTCTGATCCGGCCCTGTGCGTCCCTGCCGATCAAACCCAACTTCTCCAGCGCCCTCACCTCCGTGTGCACGTTCTTGTAATCGCGCCCCAGGTGCCTGGCAAGCGCGTTCACCGACAACGGCCCTGCCTCGCGAAGGCCTTTGAGCAGGGCCCAGCGGGCGGGCGTGAGAGTCGCGAGGAGCAAGGGCAGGTCGGCGAAGGCGAGCACCGACAAGGGCGTGCCGCGCCCCCCCTCGGCCGCGTGGTTCCACACGGCCTCGAAAGCGTCGAGCGCCTCGCCGGGGCTAGCGATCCGGATCGCGAGCCTGTTCGACATCGCGTTCGAAGTCGTAGCGCAGTTGCTCGACCGAGCGGAACGGGTAGGCCGTTGCTTTCGAGCCGATCCGGCGCAAGCCGTTCTCGTAGGTGACGAGCCACGCGTCCGGCCGGCCGTAGCGCAGGCGATAGCGCAGGTCCCGCCCGAGATCGATCTCGAAAAGCGCCCCGTCTTCCAGCAGCAATCGCACGTCCAGCATATGGCCTAGCATACCATATCTCGATCGCGTAGAATGAGGTCGCCATGGCTGATTCCCGCGACTTCTTCTGCCTCTACCACCACAACTTCGTGCGCGTCGCGGTGGCGACGCCGATCGTGCGCATCGCAGACCCGGCCTTCAACGCGGCGCAAACGCTCTCGCTGATGCGCGAGGCCGCCCGGGCCAAGGCCATTGTCGTCGTCTTTCCGGAACTCGGCCTGACCGCCTACAGCGCCGAGGACCTGTTCCACCAGCAGACCGTGATCCGTGGCGCGCAGGCGGCGCTGACCAGCCTGCTCGTCCAATCGCGGGATCTGCCGGTTGCGGCGTTCGTGGGTCTTCCGGTGGTCGTCGACGGCCTGCTCTACAACTGCGCGGCGCTGATCCTGCGCGGGCGCATCCTCGGCGTGGTGCCGAAAACCTACCTGCCCAATTACCGCGAGTTCTACGAACTGCGCCAGTTCACCCGCGGCGACGCGCCGGCGCGCGCCGAAATCACGCTCGCCGGGCAGAAGGTCCCGTTCGGCACCGATCTGCTTTTCCGCCACGCCGAGCAGCCCAGGCTGGTGCTCGCAGCAGAGATCTGCGAGGACCTCTGGGTGCCCGCGCCGCCCTCCACCTTCGCGGCGCTGGCCGGCGCAACGGTGATCGTGAACCTCTCGGCGTCGAACGTGGTCATCGGCAAGCCCCAGTACCGCCGCGAACTGGCCTCGAACCAGTCGGCACGCTGCATCGCTGCCTACCTTTACAGCGCGGCCGGCACGGGCGAATCCACCACCGACCTCGCGTGGGACGGCCACGCGATGGTGCACGAGAACGGGACGCTGCTCGCCGAATCGCGTCGGTACGCGAGCGAACCGCAGCTCACGATCACCGAACTCGACCTCGACCGCCTCGAAGCCGACCGCATGCGCCAGGGCACGTTCGGCCAGTCCGCGCAAAGACATGCCGCCGAGGTGGCGCGCTACCGGAGCGTCGAGTTCTCGCTGCCGCTGCCCAAGGGCAGGCTTCCCCTCACCCGCACCGTGGCACGCTATCCGTACGTCCCCGCCGACCCGGCAACGCGCGACGCGCGCTGCGAAGAGGTCTATCGCATCCAGGTGCAGGGCATCGTCACTCGCATGCGCGCGAGCGGCACGCAACGCCTCATCATCGGCGTTTCCGGGGGGCTCGATTCGACCCAGGCCCTGCTGGTCTGCGCCCGCGCAATGGACGAGCTGAACCTGCCGCGCCGCAACATCCTTGCCTACACCATGCCCGGGTTCGCCACCTCCACCTCCACGCGCAGCACCGCCTGGCAATTGATGCGCGCGATTGGCTGCAGTGCAGAGGAGATCGACATCCGCCCCTCGTGCATGCAGATGCTCAAAGACCTGAAGCATCCTTTCGCAAAGGGGCGCAAGGTGTACGACATCACCTTCGAGAACGTCCAGGCGGGTGAGCGCACCAGCCACCTGTTCCGGCTCGCCAACCTGAACGGCGGTTTTGTGGTTGGCACGGGAGACCTCTCCGAGCTGGCGCTAGGCTGGTGTACCTATGGCGTTGGAGACCATATGTCTCATTACAACGTGAACGCCAGCGTGCCGAAGACGCTCATCAGGGACCTGATCGACTGGGTGGGTCACTCGGGCCAGTTCGATGCCGCAGTCGCGAAGTCGCTGGCTCGCGTGCTTGCCACCGAAATCAGCCCCGAACTGATCCCCGGCAAGCGCGACGACAAGCCGGCGCAACTGACCGAGTCCGTGATCGGGCCCTACGCGTTGCAGGACTTCAACCTTTATTACACGCTGCGCTTTGGCTACACGCCCGCCAAAATCGCGTTCCTCTCGTGGTCGGCGTGGCGCGGCAAGGACGGCTATTCGTTGGCCGAAATCCGTAAATGGCTGGGCGTCTTCCTCGGCCGCTTCTTCGCCACCAGCCAGTTCAAGCGCAGCGTGATGCCCAATGGCCCCAAGGTCGGCTCCGGCGGCTCGCTTTCCCCGCGCGGCGACTGGCGCGCGCCTTCGGATGGAAACGCGCAGGCGTGGCTCGCCGATCTCGCCGACATCCCGACAAAGGACTGATACGATTCCCGCCATGGCCTTATCACTTTCCGCACTCAAGAGCCGTTTCATCGGCCTGGACACCGAGTACGCGCTTGCCGACGGCCGGCGCTCGCGCCGTTACTACCTCGATTCCGCGGCTTCTGCGCTGATGCTCGAGCCTGCGTGGACGATGGCGCAGGCCTTTCTGCGCCACTACGCCAACACGCACAGCCACCTGCACTTCGGCGCGCGCGTTGCCACCCATGCCTACATCTGGGCGCACGAACGGGCGCTCGCCTTCGTCGGCGCGAACCAGACCGATCACGCCTGCGCCTTTGTCGGCAGCGGATCGACTGCCGGCTTCAACCGCATCGCCCGTGCACTCGCCCGCTTGCGCCCGGAGCGCGACACGGTGCTGATTTCGGGCATGGAGCACCATTCCAACGACCTGCCGCACCGCAAGCATGCCGGCCGCGTCGAGCACATCCCGATGCTGGGCACGCCGCCGGCCTTCGGCGCGCTCGACCTCGTCGCGCTTGAAAGTCTGCTCGAGCAGAACAAGGGCCGCGTGAACTATGTGGCGGTCACCGGAGCGAGCAACGTCACCGGCATCATCAACCCGATCAAGGAAATCGCCCGGCTCGCGCACGCGCACGACGCATGGCTGGTGATGGACTGCTCGCAGCTGGTGATGCACGCGCCGGTCCGCATGGACGAGGGGATCGATTTCCTCGCCTTCTCCGGGCACAAGGTCTATGCACCCGGCTCGCCCGGCGTGGTCGTGGGCCGGCGCGAGATCCTCGCCGGGCTGGAGCCCGACGAGGTCGGCGGCGGAATGGTGGACGACGTTTCGCTCGAGGCCTACATCGTCAGCGACCGCTTTCCCGACCGCGAGGAGGCCGGCACGCCCAACATCGTCGGCGCGGTGCTGCTTGGCGCGGCGCTCGAGACGCTGATGCAGGTCGGCATGGACAAAGTGCACGCAGCCGAGCAGGCGATGCTCGCCCCGCTGATGCGCGAACTTGCCGCGCGGCCGCTGGTGCGCGTCTACGGCGACATGGACCAGAAGCGCTCGCCGCGCACCGGAACCATCGCCTTCAACATCGACGGGCTGGACCACGGGTTGGTGGCCGCCGCGCTGAACGATTACTTCGGCGTCGCGGTGCGGAACGACTGTTTTTGCGCCCACCCCTATGTGCGCGAAATGCTGAAACCCGAGCTGTGGGCGATCGACCTCGGCGCGGAGACCCCGGAGAATCTCGCCGAGATGGAACTGCGCAAGGGGATGGTGCGCGCGAGCTTCGGCCTCTACACCACCCAGGAAGACCTCGACGCGCTGCTCGGAGGCATCGACGCACTGTGTGCGGACATCGACGGCTTTCGCGCCCGCTACGAGCGCGGATCGGACGACGTGCACCGGCACCGCCACTTCTCCGCATCGGCCGAATCACTGTTCGATCCGCGGCGCGAACTGGCAATCGCCCTGGCCGGATGATCCGGGCAGCCGGATTCAAAGCGGAATGGGAGAAGGCCGCACGCGGTACGCGCTAGCGGGGAGGCACGCCAGCAGCTACCAGGAGTTGCGCAACTCGCGCAGCTTGAGGAAGACGGTGCGCGGATCCGGTTTCTCGGGCAGGTCCGGAAAAGACTCGCGCAGCTTCGCGATCACGCTCGCGCTATTGAGCCGGAAGAAGGTGTTCACCTCGCGCTCCTCGGCGAACGTCGAAACGTGGGCGCGGTTCGGGTCCTGCCCGGCAAGTCTTTCGAGCATCGCCTTGGCCGGGGCGTTGTCGGGTTCGCGGTCGAGCGTGAAGCGAAGGTTGTTCTCGATGTAGTCGTGGCCCGGGTAGAGGAGCGTTTCTGGCGGCAGATTCTCGAGCTGCTCGACGAACGTCTTGTACAGTTCTGCCGGGTGGCCGCCGTTGTGGCAATTGCCCGCCCCCGCGTTGAACATCGTGTCGCCTGAAAACAACGCCGGCCTGTCCGTGTGCGAGCGCAGGCAAATGTGGCACATCGTGTGCCCGGGCGTGTCGAGCGCTTCGAGTTCGACCGTCTTGCCGACCTTGATCACGTCGCCAGCCGCGAGGCCGCGCGACACATTGGCGATCTTGTCCTTCGCGTTCCTGTGCGCGAGGATCTTCGCGCCGGTTTTCTCCACCACGGCCGCATTGCCGCCGGTGTGGTCATGGTGCTCATGGGTGTTGAGGATCTGGGTAATCTGCCAGCCCGCGTCTATCGCCGCCTGCAGGCACTTTGCGCTGTCGAGCGGATCGATCGCCAGCGCCTCCCCGGTCTCCCCGCAGGCGATGAGGTAGTTGAAATTCCTGTAGCTGTTGCCGGTCCAGACCTGTTTGACGATCACGATTTCCTCGCTGATGCGCTGCAATTGCGCACGAGTGTACACGCGCGCCGGGTCCGGGAATTGCACCGTGACTCAATACGCGTTTCGTGCTGACCGCTGGCCACGCCGGCGCCGTAGCAGGAGGCCAATACTGCCAATTTCGACGCAACCCCTAGCATCCGTGCGGCTATCCAGACAAATTGCTGCCATCTGGAGAGGAGATCGCGCCGCTTCGCAACAGCGCCCCGACCTTTTCCGCCGAATACCCCAGCGTCTTCACAAGCACCTCGCGCGTGTCCTCTCCCGCGCGATAAGGCGCCGCGCCCCGCGCATGCACGGCCGCGCCATCGATGTGGAAAGGCGCGGAGGTCACCCGCGCCTCTCCGCGTGCCGCATGCGGGATCGTGGTGAAGGCTTCGCGCTCGGCCATGTGCGGATGCTCGATGACGTCCTCGATCGCCTGGACCGGGGCGCAAGGCACTCTCGCCGCGGTCAGCGCGGTCACCGCGTCCTCCATTGATTGGAACCCATCGAGCCAATCGCAGATCACCTGGCGCAATTCGGCCCAGTGGTCGCGCCGGCCCTGCGGCGAGGAAAAGCGTTCGTCGCCAGCCGGGCCGTTGGGTCCGCCCATTGCCGCAAGCAAACGGTCCCAGGTCGTACCGCCGCCGATGAACTGCACCGCAAGCTGCCGGCCCTTCACTGCGTGGATGATCATCCCGGGCCGCGGGCTCTTGGTGAATTCGCCGCCGTTGAGCGCAGCCGCGATGCCGATGTCCTCGGCGGCCCACAAGGATTGCAGCATCGAGACGTCGAGGTAAGCGCCCTGCCCGGTCTTGTTTCGCCGCAGCACCGCAGCCAGAACGAGGCCGAAGGCATGCACCCCAGCCAGCGCGTCGGCCGACTGCAAATAAGCCACCCTGGGCTCGGGCGAACCCTGCCTGTCGAGGTCCATGGCGCCCGAAGCCGCATTGATGAGATGCGCGAAAGCCGGCCGGTCGCGCAACGGCCCGGTCTGCCCATAACCCGAGATCGAGCAATAAACGATGGACGGGTTTACCGCCGCGATCGCCTTGTAGTCGATTCCGTGCCGCGCCATCACGCCGGGCACGAAATTCTCGACCAGTACGTCGCAGACTCGCGCGAGGTCGAACACCACCTCCTTCGCCGCGGGATTGGCGAGGTCAATGGCTATGCTTTCCTTGCCCGCATTGAAGCGCACGAAGTAGCTGCTCTGGTCCTTGCGGCCTTCCTCGAGTTGCAGGTAAAAGGCGCGCGTATCGTCGCCGAGTTCGGGGCGCTCCACCTTGATGATGCGCGCGCCAAGGTCGGCCATCAGCCGCGTGCAATAAGGCCCGGCAAGCACGCGCGTGAAATCGAGGACAGTGAGTCCGTCCAGCATCACGCCTCCGCCACGAAAGGTTCGTCGGTGTTGAATTTCGGCGAGAGTAATTCGGGCGCGCCCTTGGTCACCAGCACCATATCCTGCAGGTGCCAGAAATTCACGTGCGGCTCCAGGGCCAGCACCATCCCCTCCTCCAGCACGTGCTCGCTTTTGCGCCTGAGGATCGGCTCCTGCTGGTGCCACCACGCCCCGACTCCGTGGCCGATCAGCATGTGGTGGTCCGGCCAACCGACTGCGGCATAGTCGTTCATAGTTGCCTGCCAGAGGTCGTGCACGTTGGCGCCGACCCGGCAGCGGTCCAGCGTTTTTCGGTGGATCTCGAGGTTGATAGCGTAGTCGCGCCGCTGCTCCGGCGTCGGCGTCCCCATGATGACGGTTCGCGATTGGTGGCCCGGATAACTTTGCAGGTACCCAACGTAGTCGGTGCGTATCGCATCGCCCTTTTCGATCACGAAATCGCTCTCGCCCGCATAGGGGATCGTGTTTTTGAACGAATTGAGGATACCGTGCGCCCATTCGAACCCGAGGCGCAGGCACGTGCCCATCATGTCCGCGTGGATCTTGCGCTCGGTGTCGCCGTGCCGGATGCGCTTGAACGTCTCGAGATAGGCGTCATCGAGCAGGTCCGCCGCGCGACGGATCATCTGCACCTCGTCGGGCGTCTTGACCCAGCGCACGCGGTCCATGAAAGCGGTGCACTCGACCATCTGCATCTTTGGCAGCGCCTTCCGGATCGCCTCCCAGTGCTGCGCGCTGAAATAATCTTTTTCGAAGCCCACTTTCGCGGACGCGAGCCCCGCTTCGCGAATCACCTCGGCCAGCTTTTCCTGCGGCGAGTCGACGTAGGCTTCGTACAGCACGACCTTCTCGACCCAGCCATCGCGACGCGCGAGACCCTCCGCGGTCTTGTTGGTGAGAATCACCGGCTCGCCGTTCCGCGGCCAGAGCACCACCACCGGGCGCGTCGAGTCCGTCAGGTCCATGTGCCGCGCCAGGGTGCCGGGATAGACGACGCCCGTGAGGTAAGTGAAGTTCTGACCCGAGCGCAACACCAGCGCGTCGAGCCCCGCCTCGTCCATCATGGCGTTCAGGCGGGCGATGTTCGCGGTGATCCTTCTGTTGGCTTTCATTCCGGCGTGATTCCCGCGGCCTTGACGATGCGCCCGAACTTCTCCGACTCGTTGCGCAAGGCCGTGCCGTATTGCTCCGGCGTCGACACGAAGATCTCGAGCCCCTGTGCAGCGACCTTCTCGCGGAAATCCGGCATTCCGAGGATCTTCATCACTTCGGCCGACAGGCGTTCGACGATCGGCTTCGGCGTGGACCCATGCGCCAGCAGCCCGAACCAGAGCCCCACGTCGAATCCCGGCAGCCCGGCCTGCGTGAAAGTCGGCACTTTCGGATCAGGGAACGGCGAGTCGCCCGAGATCGCCAGCGCCCGCAGCTTTCCGCCCTGCACGTTGCCGAGCACCGTGGCCGGCGTCTGGAAGGAAAGCTGCGCCTGCCCCGCCATCACGTCGGCGACCGCGGGCGCCGAACCTTTGTACGGGATGTGCACCAGCTTCACACCCGCGAGGCCATTGAACATCTCGGTGGCGAGCTGGTTGATCGAGCCGCCGGGCGCCGCGCTGTTCAACGCGCCGGGCTTGGATTTCGCCAGCGCAATGAACTCCTGCAGGCTGTTCGCCGGCAACGAAGGCGTCACCACGAGGAAGAGCCCGGTGCGCGCGAGGCTCGCCACCGGCGCAAAGTCCTTGAGCGAATCGAAAGGCAGCGCGGCCTTGGTGAGATAGGGCACCAGCACGTGCGAATTCCCCGGCAGCAGCAGCGTATGGCCGTCGGGCGGCGACTTCAGCAGCTCGTTCGACGCGATCACCGTATTGCCGCCGGGCCGGTTGTCGACGATCACCGGCTGGCCAAGCGCCTCACCCAGCTTCGGCGCAAGCAGGCGGGCCAGGATGTCGTTGGTGCCGCCCGCGGTGAACGGGATGATGATGCGAACTGGTTTGCTCGGAAAAGACGGCTGCGCATTTGCGGCGCACGTGCCGAGCAGCATCATCGCGACGAACCAGCGGCGCCCGATACCGGCGGAAAAACTCATGGCAGTTCTCCAAAAGTGCGGAATGCAGACATTCTTGCACGCTCACCATTGCGGTTGAACAACCGAAGCGCCTGTTTCGCGCAGGCGGGCGGATTCGCGCACCGTATCGAATGGTCGCCAACACCGCGTTCGTCAAGCGCCGCTTTCGTGCAGTGCGCGAATCCGAATTGGTTTTCGAACCAGGCGTTTGAACCGTTCTGCGCCGGGTACCGGGAACGAGCGATTTTCGGGTAAGAGCCAAGCCGTTGATTCGAGGGACGGTGGAATCCGTCGTCGCGGCAAATCAGGGTCAGCGATACAATCGCGGTCATCGTCGCTCAAAGTCGCCGCCATCCGTGCCTTTACCACCTTTCACCGAGACGGGAGACCTGCCGCAGGGGGTGCATCGCGCGACATTGGAGGAGGTGTTGGAGCGCCTCGGCCAAGCCCCGCTCCAGCGCAAGGTGGTCGCAACACGTCTCAAGCGCGTATACGAATTGGCCGCCGCAACGGGAGCCCTAAAACGATTCATCGTCTTCGGCTCATTTGTGACCGCGAAATCCGACCCGGACGACGTCGATGTGTTCTTGGTCATGCACAACACATTCGACCTCACTCGAGTATCGGGAGAAACCCGGCTGGTTTTCGACCATCCAGCTGCACAAGCACACTTTGGAGCAAGCATCTTCTGGCTGCGCCAACTTGCCGCCCTGCCGAGCGAGGAAGAATCTGTCACAGGCTGGCAACTCAAGCGCGAAGGCACGCGAAGGGGTATCGTGGAACTTACGGAGGCATAGTCATGATTGCGAACGATCAAGAGCTCAAAGTTACCCTGGAACGCATCGCTGAGTTTCAGGCCCAAGTTGCCCACCTCCGGAACACGGAAACCAATCCCGCGAATTACCGTGGTGCGGTCTCGGGGTTTCTCACAGAAACGGACCGCATGCAGCTTGAAGTGCGCGAGTACCTGAGCGTACATCCACGGGAGCTAACAGCCGTCTAACTACACGCCGCAAGGGACGCGCATCAGCGGCTGCAAGGCGCTCAACCGGACGCGCAAAGGCAAGCATTTCGAGAGAGTCGGTTTAAGCGCAAACCGAAGACCGCATGAAGCACTAGCCTTGCGCCGCTTCCGCGCAATATCAATAGAACGGCTCGACGATCTTCTCGCTTGCGAAAGCCCTCCGGACCGCAGGGCGCGCAAGGACGCGCGGCAGGTAGCGCCCGAGGTGAGGCAGGCTGCGCGCCGGCCGCGCGAATCCCCTCGTCCACCGGCACAGCAGGAAGGCGAACGGGTCGAGCACGCTGTAGCGCTCCCCGCCGAACCAGTCCCGGCCATGCGACGCGAGATGCGCATCCATCTGGTCGAGGAGTCCGCCGACCTTCGCCTCGGCGTGCGCCTTGACCTGCGCGGCAGCGGCGGCGTTGCCCTCGTCCACCCAGCGCTCGGGATAGAAGTACAGGATCAGCGTCGCCTGAAGCGTGTTGGTCATCCACATCAGCCACTTGTAGAACTGCGCCCGCTCCGGGGTTCCGATCCCGGGGGCCAGGGCTGCGCCCGGATTCGTGTCCGCGAGGTGCAGCAGGATCGCCGCGGTTTCATAGAGAACGAAGTCGCCATCGACGAGCACGGGAATCAGCCCGTTCGGGTTCAGCTCGAGGTACTCCGCCGACTTGTGCGCCGCGACCTGACGGTCGACGTACTTGAGTTCGAAGGCGGCGCCGAGTTCCTCGAGCAAGATGTGGGGCGCGGCGCTCGCGTTGCCCGGGAAATAATGAAGCTGGATCATGAGAGTCCTGTGGCTGTCAGGTTGGCACGGCTAGCTTATACTTTCGTGCATGTACAAACTACTGCGCTCGCTCGTCGCTCTGCTTCTCGCCTGCGCTTCGCCGCTTGCCGCCGCGCAAATCGCGCTCGCGTCCGCGGACGCGAAAGCCGTCCGCGAAGTCATCGAGGCCCAGCTCGACGCCTTCCGAAAGGATGACGCCGCAACCGCCTTTTCACTCGCCACGCCCGGCATCCGCGAGACTTTCGGCACGCCGGAGAATTTCATGTCGATGGTGAAGGGGGCTTATGCGGTGGTCTACCGGCCGGCGAACGTCGCATTCGAGCCGCCCGTCCTCTTTGACGGCCAGGTGGTGCAACCGGTGCGCATGACCGACGCGCAGGGACGCGCCTGGATCGCGATCTACCCGATGCAGCGCCAGCCCGACGGCACCTGGCGCACCAATGGCTGCCAGCTTGCGAGGGTGCCCGGCCAGCAGATCTGATTGCTGCCATTTTTTCGTTTATCCCCGCGCCGATATTGGCTCTTTAGCCAAAATGCTGCCATCAGCCCTCCGGCGTCGGCTACTCAGGTTCGAGCCCGATTTTTGCGGCCAGCTGGCGCAGGCCGTCGGTCTCGGAACGGATCAGCTGCGTGAGCTCGGCCGGCGTGCTGACGGCCGGCAGGATACTGAGGTCTTCCAGCTTGCTGCGGATCTCCGGCGCATTGAAGGCGGAAACCACCTCTGCGTGCAACCGGTCGACCACGATGGCGGGCGTGCCGGCCGGCGCGAGCAGGCCATACCAGGATCCGCCGGTGAATCCGGGCATCCCGGCTTCGCTCATCGTCGGGATCGAGTCCGCCTTCGCCAGCCGCTGGCTTGCCGCCACCGCGAGGATCTTGAGCTTGCCGCCCTTGGCCAGAGGCAGAGCCGCACCGGGCGTTGCGAACGAGTACTGGATCTGCCCGCCGGCCAGGTCCGCGATCACGGGGCCACTGCCTTTGTAGGACACATGCACGGTGCTGATGCCTGCGGCGACCTTGAAGCGCTCGTCGATCATGTGATTCTGGCTGCCCCGGCCGAAAGAACCGAAATTGACCTTGTTGGGATTCGCCCTGGCGTACGCAACCAGCTCGGCGAGCGTATTCGGCGCAAAGCCCGCATGCGTGACGAGCACGTAAGGCCCGCGGCCGGCCAGCGCGATCGGCTGCAGGTCCTTGAGCGGATCGTAGGGCAAGGCCTTCACCGTGACCTGCGCGATGGTCAGTTCGGCGTCCGAGGCGAACATCAGCGTGTACCCGTCCGGCTCGGAGCGCGCCACCGACTGTGTGGCGATTCTGCCGCCGGCGCCGGGCCGGTTCTCGATCACGACCTGCTGGCCGAGCGACTTCGACATGTGGTCCGCCAACAATCGCGCCACGGTGTTGGTGCCGCCGCCGGGCGGGTAGCCGACGATCATCTTCACCGGTTTTGCGGGCCAGGCCTGCGCGAACGAAAGCGAAGGCGCGAGCGTGGCGAATATCGCGACGGCCAGCGCGCGAACGTGGGTGGGGATCTTCATGGGGAGCTCCGGACGTGGGGATGCGCGGACATTCTCACACGCTCGCAGCCCGCGCAGGAACACCCGCGGCCATAAATTTCGTGCATTACCATCCACGCCATGTCCTTCCTGCAGCCGGCACCGGGTGTGGCGCGCGACGGGATCGGCAAGCCGGTCCCGCGCAAGGAAGACGACCGCCTGCTGCGCGGCGAAGGGCGATTCGCCGATGACGTATCGATGCCCGGGCAAGCTTGGGCCTGCATTGTCCGCTCGCCACACGCGCACGCAAGAATCCTGGCGATCGACACGAGCGACGCTCTAGCCCTGCCTGGCGTGCTTGCAGTGCTCACCGGCGCCGACGCGCTGGCCGACGGACTGCGACCGATTCCCTGCACGCCGATCTCGGCGAATCCGCATGAAGTCAAGATCACGCCGATCTTCCTGGCCCCTTATCCGCTGATTTCGGCAGACCGCGCGCGCTATGTCGGACAGGCCGTGGCGATGGTGGTGGCCGAAACGCAAGCACTGGCCAAGGACGCTGCAGAACTGGTCGCCGTCGACTTCGAGCCCCTGACTGCAGTCGTAACGGCGGAGGACGCGAACGCCGATGCAGCACAGCGCGTCTGGGATGAATGCGCGTCCAACCTGAGTGTGGATTGCGACACGGGCGACGCTTCCGGCGCGGCGGCGGCATTTACCCGCGCGACGCATGTAGTTCACCTCGATACGCAATTGAACCGTGTAACCGGCGTGCCGATGGAGCCGCGCGCCGCTCTGGGAAGTTTCGATGCGGCAAGCGGCCGCTACACGATCCATTGCTCTTCCGGCGGTGTGCAAAGGCACCGAAACGACATAGCCGGAGCGCTCGGCGTCGCCCCGGAGGCAGTGCGCGTCGTCACCGGCGACCTCGGCGGCAACTACGGGACGCGCAACAACCTGTACCCGGAATACGCGCTGGTCGCGTGGGCATCGCGGCGGCTCGGCCGCCCGGTCAAGTGGACCTGCGAGCGCAGCGAAGCCTTCCTCACCGACGAGCATGCGCGCAGCCTGGGCTCGCGCATCGAACTCGCGCTCGACGCGGAAGGAAATTTCCTCGCATTGCGCGGCGTCAACACCACCAATGCCGGCGCGCTTGCGGTGTCGTTCATCCCGCTGGCCAAGGGCATCGGCACTTCAACCAGCCTGTACCGCATCCCGGTGGCGGCGATCCGGGGGCGCGCGGTAATTACCAACACCTCACCGACGACTTCATACCGCGCCGCGGGCCGGCCCGAGGTGATGTACATCATCGAACGCCTGATCGACATCGCCGCGCGGCGCCACGGCTTCGATCGGATCGCGCTGCGCGAGAGAAACCTGCCCGCGCGTGAGTCAATGCCCTATCGAAACGCTTTCGGTCTCGTCTACGACAGCGGCGACTATCCGGGCGTGCAGCGGCGCGCGCTCGCGCTGGCCGATTGGGCCGGCTTCGAGGCCCGCCGCGTCGGGGCACGCGCACGCGGGCGCCTGCGCGGCATTGGCCTGGGCAACTACATCGAACTCAACACGGGCGTGCCCCAGGAGCGCGCCGAAATCCACGTCCTCCCGGAGGGCAAAGTCGATGTGGTCATCGGCACGCTGTCTGCGGGCCAGGGGCACGAGACCAGTTTCGCCCAACTGCTCATTGAATGGCTTCACGTAGACCTGTCGCAGGTGCGCATCCTCACCGGCGACAGCGATGTGTCCAGGAGCGGCGGAGGATCGCACTCCGGCCGCTCCATGAGGATGGCTGCAGTGGTTATGGCCGGCGCGGCGGATCGCGTGGTCGCCCAAGGCATCGAGCGCGCCGCGGAGCGCCTCGAGGCCGCTACGGCGGACATCGAGTTTGTCCACGGGCGCTTCAAGGTCAAGGGCACCGACCGGTCGCTCGGCCTGTTCGAACTCGGCCCGCTTTCCGGCAGCCACGACGAGACCACACCGCTGCCGTCCTATCCCTATGGCTGCACCGTCTGCGAAGTGGAGATCGATACCGAGACCGGCGAGGTGGAAGTCGTGCGCCACACGAACGTCGACGATTGCGGGCGTGCGGTCAACCCGCTGATCCTGCACGGGCAAACGCACGGCGGCATCGCCGCGGGCATCGGACAGGCGCTCTGGGAAGACTGCCACTACGACCGCTCGAGCGGCCAGTTGCTCTCCGGCAGCTTCATGGACTACACGCTGCCGCGCGCGAGCATGCTGCCTTTCTTCACGACCGACATCAGCGAGGTGCCCTCGACCACGCACCCGCTCGGGATGCGCGGCGGCGGCGAAGGCGGGACCACGCCGGCACTGGCCGCGGTGGCCAATGCGATCGTGGATGCGCTGGCGGAGTTCGGCGTCGAGCACATCGAATTGCCGGCCACGCCTGAGCGCGTGTGGCGGGCGATTCAGGGGACGCGGTAAGGGGCGACGCCCGACGCTTCGCCCTCGAGTCCTTCGAGCGCCTGGCGAATCAGCTGGCGCGAGCGAAACAGCACCATCTCGCGCCAGTCGTCGCTGTCCGGGTAGTACTGCTTGCGGACCTGCCGCTTGATGCGTTGGGTCTCCTCCGATGCCCAATCGACCTTGCCGTAGGCGTGCAGCCAGTGGTCTTCGCGCAATGCGCGCCGGCCCGCGTCGGGCGTGTAGGTCCCGTATTCGAGCGCGACGAACGTGGCCTTGCCGCCCAGCCTGGCCATCCAACCGAATTCATTGAGCCCGGCCTTCACCACCGACGATGAGGTTCCGGCCGCCGGCTCGGTGAGCGAGTCGCCATACCAGCGCCGCGCCCGCTCCAGCGCTTCGGTTCCGGCCTCGTGGCTGCAGATCGGTTCGCCATAGCCGAACGGGCCCAAGCCGGTGTGAAAGTCGATGATCGCAACCTGGGCACGCGAGGCGAGCTTGTGCTCATCGATCAGCGTTTCGAGCGTCCGTCGCGCCCAAGTGGGGCCGGTGCCGCCAAAGAACATGCTGTGAGCGTGCTTGTATTGGCCGCCACCCCGCGCGATCTGGAACGCGGCCTCGCCGTGCTTTGCGCGATGGGCGGCGATCCTGGCCTCGGCCGCCTCGAACACGGGGCCGGAGAGTTCGCGCGGCACCAACGCGTCGGCCAGTTCGTCGTGCCCCGGATTGGCCGGCAACGCCGCGCCGAAGTCGACGAAATTGCGGTTTAGGTCGACGTTTTCCTCGGTCACGCGCCGAAGCCAGGCAAAACCGTGAGGATTGATCGCATGGATCATGAGGATCGCTGTTTCCGCAGGCACGTTGCGCGCCCCTCCCGCCAGGAGGAAATCGAGAATGGCGCCGGAACCGGTGAATCCCTCCACCCCGTGCGTGGCCGACTGCAATACGAGCACCTTGCTCGCGTTCGCCGGCCCGACCCAGGCGACATCGGTCGCGAGTTCCTCGTCGTGTGGCCCGCGCAAAGGATTGGGGTAGTTCTTGAGGACGGACCCGGCATTGCGCGCGGCCGCGAGAAACTTCGCGCGCGCTTCCCGGTAGTCGGCAGAAAAGCACGCGGCGAAATCGAACGGAGGGTCCAGCGGGTGGCGTGTCACTCTTGGACTTTACACCCGGAACCTCGGTACCGGTCCGCCGGCCAAGCCGAGCCCGCACTCATGAAATAATGGGTCTCTAGGCGCCAGTCCGAGCCGGAACCTGTCGTCCCGCCCCCTTTCATCCTCCTTTTCCTCCATGTCACTGACCTCCGGTCCGATCCTGCCGACCCTCTTGCGCCTCGCGCTGCCTAATGTGCTCGCGATGGCCATGACAGTGCTGGTCGGAATCGCCGAGACGCGCTACGTGGGGCTGCTCGGCACCGCGCCGCTTGCGGCAATGGCGCTGGTGTTCCCGTTTGCGATGCTGGTGCAGATGATGTCTGCCGGCGCAATGGGCGGCGGCGTGTCCTCGGCGGTCAGCCGCGCGCTGGGCGCCGGCGATGCCGCGCGCGCAAAAACGCTGGCGCTGCATGCGGTCGTGATCGGCGCAGTCGTCGGCATCGTCACCTCGGTCGTGCTGATCGCGTTTGGCGGAACCCTGTACCGATTCCTCGGCGGTTCGGGCGACGTGCTCGACGAGGCAGTGCGCTACTCGGGCGTATTGTTCAGCGGCGCCGTGCTGATCTGGCTGGTCAACACCCTCGCTTCCATCTTGCGCGGCACCGGCGACATGCGCGTGCCCTCGGCCACCATGCTTGCAAGCGCGATCCTGCAGATTGCCCTGGGCGGCGCGCTCGGCCTGGGATTCGGCCCGGTGCCAAGGCTGGGCATGGTCGGCGTGGCGATCGGCCAGATCGTGGCGACCGGCGCCGGGGTCGCGTTCCTCTCCTGGTGGCTGATGAGCGGCCGCGGCCGGCTGCGCCTGGACTGGCGCGGCGTAACGCTGCGGCGCGAACTCTTCGCCGACATCCTCAAGGTCGGCGCGCTCGCCTGCCTCTCGCCGGTGCAATCGGTATTGACCGTGCTGATCTTCACCGGCCTGGTCGCGCGCCTCGGGATTGCGCCGCTTGCCGGATACGGAATCGGCCAGCGCCTCGAGTTCCTGCTGATCCCGATCGCATTTGGCATTGGCGTGGCCGCAGTGCCCATGGTCGGCATGGCCATCGGCGCCGGCGACGTGGCACGCGCGCGCCGCGTCGCCTGGACTGCGGGAGCCGTGTCGGCCGTCAACCTCGGTCTCATCGGCCTGGTGGTGTCGCTCGCGCCTGACCTGTGGGCCGGATTGTTCACCAACGATCCCGTCGTGCTCGACTACGCGCGCCAGTACTTGCGTTGGGCGGGACCGGGGTTCGCGCTGTTTGGCTTGGGTCTCACGCTGTACTTCGCTTCGCAAGGATCCGGACGCGTGCTCGGTCCGGTGCTCGCCTCGACCTTGCGGCTGTTGCTGGTCGCCGGAGTCGGCGCGTGGCTCTTGTCGCGCGAGGCGAGCGCCTGGCAGTTCTTCGCGCTGGTCAGCGCGGGAATGATCGTCTACGGCATCGCCACGGCCGCCGCCATTCGGTTCACGCGCTGGGGACCGCGGGCCGGCGCGTCAACCTGAAACTGCCAGTGCCCGCCGAAATCCTATTGCTTCTCGGCGCCGATCCTCACCAGCAACTTCCCCGTATTACCGCCGCTGAACAAAAGGCCCAGCGACTGCACTGCATTCTCGAGTCCCTCCACCACCGTGACGCGATCCTTGACCTGGCCCGAAGCGACCCACGGACCCATGGCGGCGATGAACTCGCCCGTCTGCGCGGCGAAGTCGAGCACGATGAAGCCCTCCACCTTCAGGCGCTTCATGAGGATCAGCGGAAAGTTGTAGGGGCCGGGCACCGCGTCCTTTGCGTTGTATTGCGAGATCAGCCCGCATAGCGCAATCCGGCCCTTGAAGTTCATGTTGGCGATGACCGCGTCCATGATCGTGCCGCCGACGTTTTCGAAGTCCACGTCGATGCCGTTCGGGCAATGCTTCTTCAGCGCCGCCGCCACGTCTTCAGTGCGGTAGTCGATGCAGGCGTCGAAGCCGAGTTCGTCGACGACATAGCGGCACTTGTCCGCCGAGCCGGCGATGCCGACGACGCGGCAACCGAGAATCTTGCCGATCTGGCCGACGACCTGCCCGACCGCACCGGCCGCGGCCGAAACCACGATCGTCTCGCCCGCCTTGGGCTGGCCGATTTTGAGCAGGCCGAAATAAGCCGTCGCACCCGTCGAGCCCAGCGCGCTCATGAAACTCGTGAGCGGCAGGCCCGCAATCGCAGGAAGTTTCCTCGCCGGGAAAGGGCCGTCGCTGCGCGCGATCGAGTAGTCCTGCCATCCGCCGATGCCGGGCCGCACGTAGTCTCCGACCGCAAAGTCAGGATGATTGGAGACCTCCACGACGCCGATCGTCCCGCCACGCATTACATCGCCGATGCGCACCGGCGGCATGTACTGCTCCTGGTCGGACATCCAGATGCGGTTGGTCGGGTCGAGCGAGAGATAGACGTTGCGAACGAGGATCTCGCCCGGCCCGGGGACGGAGACCGGCTCGGTCACGAGTTCGAGATCGCCGGCGCTGATGTCGCCGACGGGGCGGCGGCGCAGGCGCCACTGGCGGTTCTGGGTCATTGCGGATTCCTCATCTCAGGCGAACAAGGCCTCAAACCCGCCGGCCGGCTCAAATCGCTCGTTGCGGTAGACCAGAAACGAAGGCCCCGCGACCGCCCGCTCGCGCACCGGATGCCTCTCGTCGCCGGGAAAAGCGATGGCTCGAGAGTCTTCGTGCTTGAAGGGTTCGGGCTGGATCGCGGGCGGCCGGCTCCCGCGCGCGGCGGCCATCGCATCGTCAACGCCGCGGTATCGCGAGAGCACGGCGAGGCTCATGATCTGCGCCGGCGCGAGGTTGATCTCGCGCGCCCAGTATTGCTCGAGGACGGCCCGGGGACGCAGCCAGAGGCTCTCGGTGGCTTCATGGTCGTCGTGCCGCGCGGTCTGGGTGGCCGGCATAGCCGCCAGGAAGAAGCGCGCGTCGAACCGCTTGTTGATCATTGCCGGCACGTTCGGCGTAATCCAGCGCGACCAGGGCACGAGATTGCCCCAGTCCGGCCGCAACCCGAGCCGCGCAACGATCTCGCCAAAGGCAACTCCCTGCCGCGCCTGCGCCCTTGCTTGGCGCACTTGCTCCTCGGTCGGCTCTTCGGCAAGCAACACGCCGGATTCTTCGAACGTCTCGCGGCATGCGGCAACGTAAAGCCCGATGGCCGCCACCGACGCCAGATCCGCCTCGCCGAGCGCAGCGTGAAGACTGTCGTGCGGCGCGCCCAGGCTTTCCAGCAGCTTCGCGTCGGTGTCGGCGCGGTCCACTTTCCCACCGGGAAAAACATAAGCGCCGCCGAGCACGTCGGAGAGCCCATGGCGCTTCACCATGAATACTTCCATGCCCTGCAGCGCATCGCGCAACAGCACGACCGTCGCGGCCTCGCGCGCCGGCATGATCATTCGATCGGCCCGTTGGGCGCGACCAGGATCTTGCCCGCGCGGCTGTAGGCCGCGGCATGCCCCACCGCCTCGGCGATCTGCTCGATGGGATAGATCTTTTCGACCGGCACATCGATCTTGCCTTGCTTGATGCGTTCGGCCAGCCGATCGTAGATCGCCACGACTTGCGCACGATCCCGCTTGGCGAGGAATCGGCCCAGCAGGAAGCCGGTCAGGTTCAGGCCGCGATAGATCAACGCATGGGAAGGCATCTGGCAGGCCTCGCCGCTCAAGCCACCGTAGTTGCACACCGTGCCGCCATCGGCCACGGCATCGGCGAGGCGATGGACCGCATTGCCCCCCACGCAATCGATCGCGTAGCGCACCTTTTCCCCGCCGATGGCTTTGGCGATGCGCGCGGCGAGGTCGGGGCCGTCTTCGATCACCTGATCCGCACCCCACTCTTTGAGCATCGGCGCGAGCTCGATGCGCCGCACGACGTTGATTGTGCGCAGGCCCTTGTCCCGGGCCAGGCCGATCAGGATCTTGCCGACCGCGGAATTGGCGCCGTTCTGGATCACCCAATCGCCCGCCTTCAACGACACGACGTCTTCGAGCAGCAGCAAGGCCGTCGGCGGATTGATGCGCAGCATGGCCGCCTGAGCCACGGAAATATCGCCCCGGACCTTGATCGCATCGCTTGCCTTGATGCGCCGCCTCTGCACCCAGTTCTCGCGCTGCATGCTGATGACGCGATCGCCGGGCTTCAGGTCGCTGACCGCCGAGCCGACCGCTGTGACCCTGCCTATGCATTCGGCCCCGGGCGTCATCGGCAATGGCGGATGGATGGGGTTGCGCCCCATCAGCAACGACAGGTCGGCCGGGTTGATCGGGTGCGCCAGCACGTCGAACACGACTTCGTCGGCCGCGGGCGGCCCCGGGTCCGGGGCCTCCACGCAGCGCACAACCTCATGCGGGTTGCCGAATCCTTCGATGATTATTTTCTTCACGGTTCACTCCAGGCCATAAGCGGGCAATGGCAGCATTTCGCCAGGAGACTCAAGCTTGGCGCGGACCTTTGTGAAAATATGGCAGCAATCGGTGCGCCGGGAATGAAGCTGCAACATCAACGCCTGCCCCGGCCTCCGGGCTCCTTGTGGTAGTCCTTCAACAGCAGCACTTCGCGGACGATGCCCTCGTCGGAAAGCTGCACATACAAGTCGAATTCGGCTTGCGCATCGTTGTACATCCGGTATTCCCAAACGTTGCGATCCTGTAGCGCCAGCCGCGAGATGCGTGACGGGGGGCCGAGGATTTCTCTCACCTTGTCCGCCGTCGTCTCACCCGCGACCAGCTTTGCGACCGATTGCGTTGTCAGCACCTGCTCGACCGATTGCACCAAGCCTTGGGGAGAAAATCGCACGGCGTGCGTCGTAAATCCCCGAGGACCCGTCGTGTAATACCAGTTGGCGCTTCCGTCCGGAAATGCCAGCCTGTCCGGCGGCGAACCCATCAGTTCTTGCACGTCGCCCGCTTTCGATTGCCCGGGCACGAGCCCGCGACCATCGTACGTAGTGCAGCCCGCCAGCAGGAGCACAGCAGCCGCGCAACGCCACATCGCCAGTTCCGCACTTGGACGAACCGCACTCCTGTTCATAGGCCCTCCCTCCTTGGTTCGGTTCCGGACTGGTTCGGGTCAGAGTTCAAGCTGCACGCCGACCGACTTCACGATCGGCTCCCAACGGTTGTATTCGGTGCGCACCATCTTGGCAAAAGTCTCCGGGTCGCTGCCGCCGGGTATGAAGGCGAATTCGTTGAAGCGCTGCACGACGTCGGGCAATTTCAGGATCTTCTGCACCTCGGCCGACATGCGCGCAACGACCTCGCGCGGCGTGCCCGCCGGCCCGTACATGCCGTAGAAGCCCGCGATGTTCATGCCTTTGATGCCGGCCTCTTCCATGGTCGGCACCTCCGGCAACTGCGGCATGCGCTTGTCGAGGAAGAGGCCCAGCGCCCGCATCCGCCCCGAAGTGATCTGCGTACGCGTTGAGCCAAGGTCGATGATGATCGAATCGACCTGGCCTCCGACCACATCCGTGACCGCAGGCGCGCCGCCCTTGTAGGCGATGTGCGTTGCGTCCAGGCCGTTTTGCATCGCGAAAAGGTGCCCGAGAAGGTGCCCGGTCGAGCCGTTGCCCCAAGAGGCGTACGACAATTTGCGGCCCTTGCCCCATTCGATGAATTCCTTCACCGTGCGCGCCGGGTTGTTGGCGTTGACGATCAGCATCACCGGCGAGCGGCAGATGTCGGTGACGTTGGCGAAATCCTTGAAGATGTCATACGGCAGGTTCTTGTAAAGCAACTGGTTCTGGTAGTGGAGCGCCAGGTTGATGAACCAGGTGTAGCCGTCCGGCGCCGACTTGGCGACGAACTGGCTGGCGAGCGTGGTCGAAGCCCCGGGCTTGTGCTCCACGATCACCGGCTGGCCGAGGATAGACGAGAGTTTCTCGGCGATGGTGCGGGCGAGGATGTCGCTGGTCGCGCCGGGGGGGAAGCCGATCACGATGCGCAAGGGGCGCGAGGGCCAGACTTGGCTGCGTGCTGCGCCTGGCATCACGGAAAGAGCGGCCGCGGCGGACGCGCCAAGAATGATGCGGCGGCGAATTGGGCGCATCAGGCAAGCCTTCCTTCGATTGCACTGCAAAGGTTTTCGATGCAATGGAAAACAATAGCGCTCATGGGTCTCCTCCCTGAATTTCTTGTAAGTTTAAGCGCGAATGTCGCTTCCTGTCGAAAGCGAATCCGCACCTGAGGTAGCATGGACGGACAACGGGCACCAAGCCTGGAACTTCAGGGGACAAACATGAAATCGAGCAAGACCTTCCATTTCCTATTGGCTGGCGCCTGTTTCACAGCCCTGCCTGGCCTGTTGCCGGCACAGGCAATCGCCCAGCAAGCTGCAGTCGCCATCGACAAGGACGACATCGGCGGCGTCGTGCGCGGTCCCAAGGGGCCCGAAGCCGGCGTATGGGTGATCGCCGAGACGACCGAGCTGCCGACGAAATTCGCCAAGATCGTCGTCACCGACGACAAGGGCCGCTACGTGATCCCCGACCTGCCGCTGAACGTGAACTACCAGGTCTGGGTCCGCGGCTATGGGCTGGTGGATTCGCCCAAGCAGCGCGCAAGGCCCGGCCAACTGCTGAATCTGACGGCAGTGCTCGCACCGAACGCGGCGGCCGCGGCGCACTACTACTCGGCGATCTACTGGTACTCGATGATGAAGATCCCGCCGGCCAAGGACTTCGGCGGCAGCACCGCGATCCCCAAAGACGTCACGCTGGAAACCTGGCGCCACCGCATGAACAACACCGACTGCATCGGCTGCCATCAGCTGGGCCAGGAATCCACGCGCACGATTCCGGCCGCGTTCGGCGAATTCAAGACCGGAGCCGAGGCGTGGACCCGCCGCGTCATGTCAGGCCAAACCGGCCCCTGGATGATCAACCGCCTGGGCAACCAGCTCGGCGCCGTGCCGTTCCAGTATTTCGGCGATTGGACCGACCGCGTGGCGAAGGGCGAACTGCCCAAGGCGAAGCCGCAGCGGCCCTCCGGCGTCGAGCGCAATGTCGTCATCACTTCTTGGGAGTGGGGCACCGACAAGCAATTCCTCCACGACCTGATTTCCTCGGACCGGCGCAATCCGACGGTCAACCCCTATGGCCCGCTGTACGGATCGCCCGAATACTCGAGCGACGACATCCCGATCCTCGATCCGAAGACGCACACGGTGTCCACGTTCAAGATGACGATGGCCGATCCGAACGCGCCCGAATCGTTCGGCCCTCCCTTCCACGCCACCGCCGCCGCCAAGCCGCTCGCGCCCTCGGCCTACTGGGGCGACGAGAAGATCTGGGCGCAGAAGGCCAACAACCACAACGGCATGCTCGACCGGAAAGGCCGCGCCTGGTTCGCCGCAGCCGTGCGCGGTACAGACAACCCCGCTTTCTGCAAGAAGGGCTCCGACCATCCCTCGGCGAAAGCGTTCCCGCTCGATATCTCGGGGCGCCAGGTGTCGATGCTCGACCCGAAGACGATGAAGTACAGCCACCTCGACACTTGCTTTGGCACCCATCACCCGCAGTTCGGTTATGACGCCGACGAAACGCTGTGGCTCTCAGGCAGTGGCCCTGTCGCGGGCTGGATCAATACGAAGCTGTGGGACGAGACCGGCGACGTCGTCAAGGCCCAAGGTTGGGCGCCCTGGGTGCTAGACACCAACGGCAACGGCAAGGTGGACGACTACACCGATCCAGGGAAGCCCGGAGAAGCCGGAAAGGACATGCGCGTGGCGGGCTCAGGCCCCTATGCGGTGATGCCGCATCCGACCGACGGGTCGGTCTGGTACACCTTCAACGTGTTCGTCGGCCCTCCCGGGTTTATCCGCTTCGACCCGAAGACCAAGCTCTCCGAGTTCTATGCAATTCCCAAAGAAGGCATCGGCGTGCGCGGAGGCGACATCGACAAGAACGGCGTACTCTGGGGCTCGGGCTCGAACGGCAGCCTGATCAGCTTCGACCGCAGGAAGTGCAAGGGCCCGCTGAACGGACCGAATGCGACCGGCAATCACTGCCCCGAAGGGTTCGCCTATCACCGCTATCCCGGACCGGGCTTCGCGGGTTTCGAAAAGGACAGCGCAGAGGCGAGCTACTACACCTGGGTCGACCACCACAACACGCTCGGCCTCGGAGAGAACATCCCCATTTCGACGGCCAACCTGAATGACGGGTTCGTCGCGCTCAAGGACGGCAAGATGGTCATGTTGCGCATCCCCTATCCGCTGGGCTTCTTTGCCAAGGGGTTGGACGGGCGCATCGACGACCCGAACGCGGGCTGGAAGGGCCGCGGGCTGTGGAGCACGAACGGCGACCGCACGCCGTGGCTGATGGAGGGCGGCAAGGGTTCGAAGCCGCGCGCGGTGCATGTGCAGATCAGGCCGGATCCGCTGGCGAAGTAGGCAACCGTCAACGCACATTGCCGCCAAGGCCCGGGATCGGGCCTCTGCGTGAACACCTCGTCCGGCTCGTAGCAACACTGGCTGCGAGTTGTCAGCGCAAGTGCACGGGCGGTTCATGCGTTTAGAACGTATTCCGGCTTTGTGAGCCGCCTAATACCTTGCAATTTTAAACCCATACTTTCATAATGCACGGTATGAAACGTGCCTGCGAAAGCCTGTTAAGCGCCTACCTGAAGACTTTTCCGTGCGTCGCCCTGCTCGGCGTGCGCCAGTCCGGCAAGACCACCCTGCTCGATACGCTAGGGACCGGTTGGCGGCGCTTTGACCTGGAGCGCCGGGCCGACTACGCGATGATTTCGCGCGACCCGGACGCGTTTTTCCGGGTCAACACCAAGCGGGTATCGATCGACGAAGCGCAGGTATTGCCGGAAATCTTCCCCGCGCTACGGGTGGCCATCGATGCCAGGCGCGCGGAGAAGGGCCGGTTCGTGATCACCGGTTCGAGTTCACCGGCGCTGTTGCGCTCGGTGTCGGAAAGCCTGGCGGGGCGGGTGGGGATTATCGAGATGTCGCCGTTTTCCTGGGACGAGGTGACCCGGACGTCCGGGCGTGATTCGTTTCTGCACCGCTTGCAAGATCGCAAAGCGGGAGCGGCGGACACGATCGAAGGGCTCAAACCACGGGGTGGATTGGCACGGGCTCACGACTTCTGGTTTCGCGGCGGCTACCCGGAGCCATGGCTGAATTCAGAGGACTCTTTCCGCACCCATTGGGTCGAGCAATACATTCAAACCTATCTTTTTCGCGACGTGAAGCGCTTGTTTCCGGGTCTTGACGACGTGCGATTCCGGCGTTTTCTGGAAATGCTGGGAGGATTGTCCGGTCGCGTGCTGAACTACGCCGAGGTGGCGCGTGCGCTGGGCGTATCGCAGCCGACGGTGGCCGACTGGTTCGACATTGCGCACGGCACCTTCATCTGGCGCAAGATTCCGGCCTATTCGAAGAACGTGATGAAGCGCACGGTGAAACATCCGCGGGGTTACCTGCGCGACAGTGGATTGCTGCACGCTCTGCTTCGCATTCCCGATACCGATGCATTGTTGAGCCACCCGCAAATGGGGTCGTCGTGGGAGGGAATGGTGGTCGAGGAGGTTCTGCGGCGCCTGAGAACGCTGGGCGTTGCGCACGAATACTCGTACTTCCGGACCGGCGCCGGGGCGGAAGTCGACCTGGTTCTGGAAGGCAACTTCGGGCGCGTCGCGATGGAGATCAAGCACAACTCCACAGTGGGTGGGCGCGATCTGCGCGGCCTGCGGGATTTTGTGGCGGAGCACAAAGCCCGCCTGGGAGTGGTCATCAACAATGATGTCGCACCCCGCCTGTATGAAGAAAATCTGATCGGCCTGCCGTTTACGTACCTTTGACAGGACGCGCGCAAATAGACGCGGCTTGGCGAAAGCGGATCCCGGCTATGACGGGTGCGAGGATCTCTCGTTCTTCACCATTACTTGCTTCATAGGGAACCTCGTTTCAGCAGTTGGTGCAATTCATCTTCGAACAGAGCTTCCATCTGCTCGAAACTCTCGCAGCGATTCAAGCATGGCGCCGATCCCCATGGATTGCGCGCCGCCGCCGAGGGCGATACCGACGGGCGCGCTCTTTGCCGCGGCATGGACCACGATGCACCGCGTGGTTTGCCGTCCGATGCTTCCGGCGAGGCTGAGCAGGTTGCGTGCGGCCTCTGGATAGATCGTCCGGGATGCCTTCGCCTCCAGGAGAACGAGCCGCTGCGAACCCGCCGGGACGACGAAATCGACTTCGAGGCCCCGCTGGTCGCGAAAAAAGTACAAATTTCGGCGTTGTCCAAGATTGATCTGTTGCTTGAGGATCTCGGAGGCGACGAACCCCTCGAAGAGAGGGCCGACGAAGGGCGATTGGGCCAGCGCGCGCGGTGTCTCCAGTCCAAGCAAATGGCAGGCGAGGCCCGAGTCCGTGAAATAAACCTTCGGCGACTTGACCAGGCGCTTGCCGAAATTCTCGAAATACGGCGCGACCAAGACGACCTGCCCCGTGGTCTCCAGAATTCCCACCCATTCGGCCACGGTTGGAACCGAAACGCCCAGCGGCGCAGCAAGATCGGTCTTGTTGAGCAATTGGCCGCTGCGACTGGCGAGCAGCGCGAGAAAACGCCGGAACGTCGCCAGATCGCGTACCTGGCTGATCTGGCGCACGTCGCGCTCCAGATAGGTTTGAATGTAGGAGGCAAACCACAGATCCGCATCCTTCGGGCGGGCCAACACTTCGGCATAACCGCCCCGGAAAAGTGTCACCTTGGCCGATTCGACGCTGGACAGGGGCAGCAGCTGGAGGACGGCGGCACGTCCGGCCATCGATTCGGAGACGCCGCGCATCAGCGCAAAGTCCTGCGATCCGGTGAGCAGCCATTGACCATGGCGCCTGGCCCCGAGATCGATGCGTGCCCGGATGAAGTTCAGGAGTTGCGGAACATGCTGAATCTCGTCGAGGATGACCGGGGGCTCGAGTCCGTCGAGGAACCCGCGGGGGTCCGCACGCACGGCCGCGACGAGTGCCGGATCCTCGAGCAGGCGATAGCCCGCAGCGGGAAAAAGCCGGCGCAGGAGCGTCGTCTTGCCCGCGCGCCGCGGGCCCGTCAGCACCACGGCCGGAAATGCCCGCGCGGCCCGCGCAACCGTCGATGCAAGCTGGCGTTCGACATGTTTCATGGTGAATTATAAGACCAAACCTTAGAAAACACCATCGGCGTCGCGGTCATGGCGACGCCGGCTTTCGAATTACCCCGTCCCGATGCCTGGGACGGACGACGTAGTCAGGACCCGCCACACTTTCTCCTGCGTAGCGGGCATGTCGATGTGCTTCACACCCGACACCTGACCCAGCGCGTCGATTACCGCGTTGATGACCGCGGGCGGCGCGCCGACTGCGCCGGCCTCGCCCGCGCCCTTCACGCCCAGAATATTGGTGGTGCAAGGCGCGTGGTGGAAGCCGCAATCGAACGACGGCACGTCGTCCGCATGCGGCATCGCGTAGTCCATGAACGAGCCGGTCAGGAGCTGGCCCGATTCCGGATCGTAGTGCGTGCGCTCCAGCAGAGCCTGACCGATGCCCTGCACCGTGCCGCCGTGCACCTGGCCCGCGAGCAGGAGAGGATTGATCGCGCGGCCGAAATCGTCGACCACGCTGTAGCGCACGACGCGCGTCGCGCCGGTGTCGCGCTCGATCTCGATTTCGCAGATATGGCAACCGTTGGGGTAGGTGTAGATGTCGGCGGCGGGTTGGCGCGTGTGCTCGGCCGCGAGGCCGCCCGCCTTCTTTGCCGCCTCGAACAATGAGACCTTGCGATCTGTGCCGGTGATGCGGTACTCGCCATCGCCGTACTCGATGTCGGCCGGCGCCGCTTCCAATAAGCTCCCCGCAGCCTGCCGACCTTTCTCGATCACTTCGTCGGCCGCGCCCATCGAGGCCACGCCGCCGAGGGCGAGGAACCTCGATCCGCCGGTCATCCCCGCAGGCACGGCGTCGGTATCGCCTTGCACTACGCGGATGAGGTCAGCATCGATGCCGAATTTCTCGGAAAGTATCTGCACGAAGGTGGTTGCATGCCCCTGGCCGTTGTCCTGCATGCCGGAGATGATGGTGATCGTGCCGGCGGGATCGACTTTCAGCCGGACCGTGTCGCCCGGGCCGCCGCCGCAGCGCTCGATGTACATCGCCAGTCCAATTCCGCGCAGCTTGCCGTCTCGCTTCGCCTCTGCGCGGCGCGCAGCGAACCCGGCCCAGTCAGCCTTCAGCATCGCGCGCTCCATCACGCCGGCAAAGTCGCCCGAGTCGTAAATGCTTTCGACCGGCGTCTTGTAGGGCATTTCGGAGGGCTGGATGAAGTTGCGCCGGCGCAGTTCGTCGGGCCCCAGACCGAGTTCGCGCGCGGCCTGGTCGATTACCCGCTCGACCAGGTAGATCGCCTCGGGCCGCCCCGCCCCGCGATACGCATCCACCGGCACGGTGTTCGTCACGACCCCCTTGATGTTGGCGTAGATCGCGGGAATCTTGTAGACGCCCGAGAACATCGGCACCGCAAGCTGCGGGATGAAGGGCGCGTAGTTCGAAAGGTAGGCGCCCATGTTGGCCCAGGTCGTCACGCGCAGGGCGAGGAAATGCCCGTCCTTGTCCAGGGCCAACTCGGCCACCGACACGTTGTCGCGGCCCTGAACGTCCGACAGGAAGCTCTCGCTGCGGTCGCCCGTCCAGCGCACCGCGCGCTTCAGGCGCCGCGAGGCCCACACCACGAGCGGCTGCTCGGGATGCAGGAAGATTTTCATGCCGAATCCGCCGCCGACGTTACCCGAGAGGACCCGCAGGTTCTGCTTGCCGATCTTGAGCACCACGTCCGCGACCTGATCGTAGATCACGTGCGGCCCCTGGCTCGGCGTGTACAGGGTCGAGCGTCCGGTGGCGGCATCGAAGTCCGCGAGCG
This sequence comes from Betaproteobacteria bacterium, assembly GCA_947482825.1. Taxonomy (GTDB): domain Bacteria; phylum Pseudomonadota; class Gammaproteobacteria; order Burkholderiales; family SG8-39; genus SZAS-79. The sequence continues at coordinate 29,703 of CANKMT010000029.1, forward strand.
CCGCGCGAGGCTCCATCGGGTTGGCCACCAAGCGGTTGTTGACGAGTTCCAGGCGCGTCACATGACTTGCTCGCGCGAACGCCGCTTCGACCGCTTCCCTGCTCTTTCCTGCGCCGACATCGAAGCAGAGGTTGCCGGCGATCGACTCCCAAGCAAGCGGCGCGCCCGGCTGGATCGCACCCTTGGTATCGACGACACAATCGAGCGGTTCGTAGTCGACCTCGACGAGTTCCGCAGCGTCCCTCGCCTGCGCCAACGTTTCGGCCACCACCAATACGACCGGATCGCCGACGTGGCGCACCCGGTCCTTTGCAAGGATGGGTCTCGGCGTATCGCCTCGCGCGGTGCCGTCGATGTTCTTCACCGGCACGAGGCATGGCATGTCGCCCAGGCCGTCCTTGGTCACATCGGCGCCGGTCAGCACCGCTAGCACGCCCGGCGCCTTGCTTGCGGCGGCCGTGTCGATGCCGAGAATCTTCGCGTGCGCGTGCGGCGACCGCACGATCGAAGCATGCGCGGCCCCTGCGAGATGAACATCATCGGCATAGCGGCCTGCACCGCGAAGCAGTGCGGCATCCTCGATCCGGGTCACGGACTGGCCGAGGGCGAATTTGGTCATGGGCGATCCTGGCTATGGTCAACGATGAATGGTAACGCGGCGGTCAGCCTCAGGCATCGAGCAGCTTCAACCGCTGTACCTTGCCCGAGGGGCCTTTTGGCAGATCTGCCATGAATTTGAACACCTTCGGCGTCTTATAGCGGCCGAGTTCCTTTTCGCAGAACGCGCGCAGGTCGGATTCGCTGGCGCTCGCGCCCGGCTTGAGCACGACCGCACAGAATATTTCCTGCCCGTAATGCGCGTCGGGAATCCCCACCGCCGCGGCATCCATGACCGCCGGGTGCTTGTAGAGCACGTCGTCGATCTCGCGCGGCGCGATGTTCTCGCCGCCCTTGATGATGAGTTCCTTGAGGCGCCCGGTGACGAAGTAGTAGCCCTCCTCGTCCATGTAGCCGAGGTCACCGGTATGCAGCCACCCATCCGCATCGAAAGCCTTGGCGGTCTCCTCGGGGTTCGCGTAGTACTCGTGCATCACGTTGTCGCCTTTGACCGCCAACTCGCCGATCTCACCGGGCTTGCAAGGCGTTCCATCGAGCGCAACCACCTTGGCGATGTTCCCCTCGGGCTTGCCGACCGAGCCGTATTTGCGCGCGCCTTGCTCGAGCGGATTGGTGAAGATCGGCGCGGCCGTCTCGGTCATGCCCATCGTCTCGATGATCGACAGGCCGAATTTCCTCTCGAAGGCGCGATGCAACTCCGGAGCGAGCGCCGCAGAGGCCGAACGACCGAAACGCACGCGGGCGCTGCGATCGGGATGAGGCGCAGCGGATTCGGCAGCCGTGAGGTACGAAATAATCGTTGGCACCACGTTGAACCAGGTGCACTGGTAGCGGTCGAGCAGCTCCCAGAATTGCGACGCCGAGAAGCGATGCGGCGCGACCACGCTGCCTCCGTGCACAAGCGGCCCGACGGTGGCCACGATCTGCCCGTTGATGTGGTACAGCGGCAGCGACGACAGCACACGATCCCCGGATGTAAGTTCGTGCGCCTGCTGCACGAAGAGCCCGCCGGAGACCACGTTCTTTTGCGTGAGAAGGCACCCTTTGGGTCGGCCGGTCGTGCCCGAGGTGTACATGAGCAGCGCCGGGGCGCCCTCGTCCGGCGCTGGTACGTCGATTTGCGGCAACCTGTCCTCCAGGAACAGGCTCGGCGCATCGACGTCGATCACGATGACTTCGATGTCGCGGCCGGCCGCCTTTACCCGCTCACCAAGCGCTGCGGCGTGCTCGGCGTCGGTAAACACGAGTCGCGTGCCCGAATGCGCGAGCACGTACTCGAGCTGCGAGGCCTGCGAGACGAGGTTGAGCGGCACCGAAACAAACCCGCCGTACATGGTGCCGAGAAACACCGCTGCGGTCTGGTACCCGTTGGCGCAGTAAAAGCCGATCCGGTCACCGGGAGCGTAGCCGCAGCCAAGCAGGAAACGCGACAGGTTGTTCGTCTGGCGTCCGAGTTCACCAAAAGTGAGTTCGCGTCCGGTTTCCGGCGCGATCAGGTAGGCCTTGCCCGGCCGCTCGTGAGCCTGCTTTTCGACGTAGTGCCGGATTGTCCTTGCGACAGCCTTGGCCACTATCTTCCGCGCTTGGCGTGGTACTCGCCGAAGAGGTCCTCGGTGGTCGGCACGTTCGGTGCAATCGTCCTCACGATGCGGGTCGTGTTGAGGTAGTGGCGGTAATTCATGTTCTCGGAGATCGAATTGCTGCCCCACGTGCCGCAACCCATCGAGAGCGAGAACGGCAGGCCGTTGTCGAAGGCGCCGCCATTGGCGATCGCATGCGCCTGGTTCACGATCACGCGGGCCGCCGGCATTTCGAGGCCCAGGCGCATCACGTGCGCCTCGGCGGCCGTGTGGATGCCCACCGAGTGCCCGGCGCCCTGGTGGGCGTAGATTTTCCTGACCGTATCGAACGCGTGGTTGAAATCCTTCACGCGATAGAGCGTCAGAACGAGCGAAAGCTTCTCGCCGGAAAACGGGAACTCGCCGCCGACGCCGGTCTCCTCGACCATGAGGAATTTCGCACCTTTTAGCGCCGCGCGATCGAGCCCCGCGATCTTGAGGATGCCCGCCACCGGCCGCGCCATGATCGCCGGGTTGAGCTTGCCGCCGGGCCACATCGCGGCGCGCAGCTTCTCCTTTTCGGCCGCATCGAGGAGCGCGCCACCGACTTTGCCGAACTCCGCCAGCATCGCCGAATAGACCGCGTCGACGATGACGACCGAATTTTCCGACGAGCAGCTGGTCGCATTGTCGAAGCATTTCGAATCGCGGATCTTGGCCGCGGCGTCCGGCAGGTCCGCACTCATGTCGACAATGACCGCGACGTTGCCCAGTCCCACGCCTACTGCGGGCGTGCCCGAGGCATAAGCGGCACGCACGTTGGCCTGCGATCCGGTGGCCACGACGAGGTCCGCGCGGCGCATCAGTTCGTAGGTCGTGTCCTTCGTCACCGGGGAAGGCAATGCCTGCACCAGGTCCCTCGGCGCGCCGACCTTGTCGAGCTCGGCGTGCACGAATTCGAGCAGCAGCGCGGCGGTCGACCAGCCCTTGGGCGAAGGCGCGAGGATCACCGCATTGCGGCCCTTGAGTGCGTTGATGATCTTGTTGGCCGGCGTAGCGCCGGGATTCGTCGACGGCGTAATCGCGGCGACCACGCCCACCGGGCGGGCGATCTCGACGATGCCAAGCTCGGGATATTCGGCGATCACGCCGACCGACTTCGCGCCCTTGAGGTCGCGCAGCAGTCCCATGGTCTTGCGTTCGTTCTTGGCGAGCTTGTCCTCGACGTTGCCCAAGCCGGTGTCGCGCACGGCAAGTTCCGCCAGGCGCCGGTTGTTCTCCGGCTTGACGATCGCCCAGCCTGCGGCGGTGACGACTTCATCGACCTGCGCCTGGTCGTAGCCCTCGTAGACGGCCTGCGCCGCGCGGGCGCGCGCGACGATCGGTGCGACGACGTCTTTGGCTGAGAGAGAACCGATGACTGCGACCATGCCCGAGTCTATTCCAGTTTGATTCCGGCTTGCTGGATCAACGCGGCCCATTTCTTCAGTTCCGATTTGACCGTCTGGTCGAGGTCGGCGGAAGAATTTCCGACGGCATCGGCGCCCTGCTCCAGCAGTTTCTGCTTCACTTCGGGAATCCGCACCACCCTGGCCACTTCCTGCTGCAGGCGCGCGACCGTTGCGGGCGCCGTTTTGGCGGGCGCGAAGATCGCGTACCAGGAATCCACCTCGTAATCGGGAATGTTGAGCGCCTCCGCGACGGTGGGCACCTCCGGCGCAGCCCCCGAACGCTTGAGCGTGGTCACCGCGATGGGTCGCAGCTTGCCGCTTTTCACGAAGCCCATCGCCGCGGGAATCGACACGAACAGCAGCGGCACCTGTCCGCCCAGCACGTCGGTCGTCGCCGGCCCGCCGCCTTTGTATGGGACGTGGAGGAGCTTGATGCCTGCGCGCAGGTTCAGCAGTTCGCCCGCGATGTGCGAAGGAGTCCCCGCACCCACCGAAGCGAACGCGACCTTGTCCGGCTGCGCCTTGGCCTGGGTCACGATGTCCTGCATCGTCTTATACGGGCTCGCGGTGTTGGCGGCGATCAGTTGCGGCAGGCTCGCCACCGTCGACACCGACATGAAATCCTTCTCCACGTCGAACGACAGCTTGTAGAGCAGCGGGTTGATCGTGTGCGAGGACAGGGTAAAAAGGAAGGTGTAGCCATCGGCCGCCGATTTCGCGGCAGCTTCGGTGCCGACCGCACCGCCTGCACCGCCCCGGTTCTCGATCACGATCTGCTGGCCAAGCGCCCTGGACAACGGCTCCTGCACGATCCTCGCGATTACATCGGTGCCGCCGCCGGGCGGGTACGGCACTAAGAAGCGCACCGGCTTGGACGGCCAGTCCTGCGCCAGCGCGCCCAATGCGACAAGCGCAAGCGCGGCCGCGGCCGCGCGACTCACCGACGCCCCAGCCATCAGACGTAAGACTTGTACTTGTCGAGATGGCGCACCGGGTGCTTGAGCGCATCGCGGCGGAACGGGTCGCCCAATTCCCTCGTCACCATCAACTCCACAATCGTGGTCTTGCCGTCCTTCTGCGCCTTGCAGGCCGCAGCCAGCGCCGGGCCGACATCCGACAGGTTGTCGACCGTCACGCCTTCGGCCCCCATCGACTTCGCCACCGCGGCCCAGCTCGGGTTCTCGAGGTCCACGCCCTGGAAGCGGTTCTTGTAGAAGTCGACGTGGTTCTTCTTTTCGGCGCCCCACTGCTGGTTGTTGAACACCACCGCGGTCACCGGGAATTTCTCGCGCACGCAGGTGAGGATCTCGCCGAAGCTCATGCCCCAGGCACCGTCGCCCACATAGGCGATCGCGGGACGGTCCGGTGCGGCGGCCTTGCAGCCGATCATGGTCGGGAAGGCGTAGCCGCAGTTGCCGAACATCATCGCGCCGAACATGCTGCGCGGCTTCTCGAACTTGAGGTAGCTGTTGGCGATCTGACAGATGTTGCCGATGTCGGTCGAGACCATCGCATCCTTGGGCATGGCTTTCTCGAGTTCCCGCAACATCTGGCGCGGGTGCATGTACTTCGAGTTCTTCGCCACTTCCATGCTCCAGGCGTCCTTCTCCTGGTGCCAGTTGGCGAGTTCGGCGTTCCACTTGTCTCGCTCCGAGGCGATCTGCTTCACGCGCTCGTCCTTGTTGGACATGCAGGCAAGGGTGCGGCCCTTGAGCCGCTGCACCAGCGCCATCGCGGCTTCGCGCGCATCGCCGTTGATCGTGACCGAAGTCTTCTTGACCAGGCCCAGCATCTTCGCGTCGGCGTCGATCTGGATCAGCTTTGCATCCTTGGGCCAGTAATCGAACTCGTACTGAGGCAGCACGCCGAACGGCCCGAGGCGCGAACCGAGCGCGATGACAACGTCGGCCTTGTTGAGGATCGTCATCGCGGCCTTGGAGCCGTGATACCCGAGCGGCCCGCACCACAGGCGATGGCTAGCCGGGAAGGTGTCGTTATGCAGGTAGGAGTTGCAGACCGGCGCTTCTAGCGCTTCGGCCAGCCCGATGCAGGCATCCGCGCCGTTGGACATGATCACGCCGCCGCCGGCGATGATGACCGGGAACTTGGCCTTGGAAAGCAGCTCGGCCGCTTCGTCGAGGTTCTTGCCGCCGCCGGGACCGCGCTCGATGCGGATCGGCTGCGGGATTTCGCAGTCGAGCTCGCCGTAGAAAAAGTCGCGCGGGATGTTGAGTTGCGTCGGGCCCATTTCGAGGATCGCTCGGTCGAAAGCACGCCCGGTGAGCTCGGCCATGCGCGCCGGGTTGTTCACATGCGCCTGGTACTTGGTGATCTTGGAGAAGATCGGCAGCTGGTCGGTCTCCTGGAAACCGCCGAGGCCAATCCCAAGGCTGCCGGTTTCCGGCGTGATCGCGACGACCGGCGAATGCGCCCAGTACGCGGCGGCAATCGCGGTCACAAAGTTCGTGATGCCCGGGCCGTTCTGCCCGATGCAAACGCCGTGGCGCCCCGACACGCGCGAGAAGCCGTCGGCCATGTGCGCCGAGCCCTGCTCGTGCACCGTGGGCACGAAGCGGATGCCGGCGGCGGGAAAGAGGTCGAGCGCATCCATGTAGGCCGAGCCGACGATGCCGAACACGTGCGTCACGCCTTGCGCGACCATCGTCTCGACGAAAGCCTCGGAAGGCGACATGTGCTGCTTGCCGGAAACGACGATGCGTTTCGCGTCTGAAATATCGGTCATGGGGGTCTCCGGATAGGGGAACGGGCTTTGGATCAAGCGCGCGAAGTCTCTCATACACGCATCGAAAATTGCAACGCGCGGAGGGCTATTTAGAACCCATCGTTCCGGAATATGATAATTTCGTAATCATGGCCCGCAAGGAAGACAAGATCCCCGCCACGCTGCGCTCGTTCGCCGTGCTCGAAGCGCTGGTGCAGGCCGAGCGACCGGCATCGCTCACCGACATCGTCGCCGCGTGCAAGCTGCCCAAGCCCACGGTGTACCGGATGCTGGCGATGCTCGAATCGGCCGGCCTCGTCGCGCGCGACCCGGGCGCGGCGCGCTATACGCCGGGGCCGCGTCTCGCCACGCTCGGCCTCGGGATCATGCAGAACGCCTCATTGAGTTCGGCACGCCACGCGATCCTCGCGCAATTGGTCGAGCAGATCGGCGAGACCTGCAACTTCACCATGTTGCATGGCGGAGAAGTCATGTACCTCGACCGCGTCGAGGCCGCCTGGCCGCTGCGCATGAACCTCACCAGCGGCTCGCGCGTGCCTTTGCACTGCACGGCGAGCGGCAAGCTGCTGCTTGCGTATCTTTCAAAATCGGCGCGCGACCGCCTGCTCGACAACATCTCCTACACCCGCTACACCAACTCGACGATTCCGGACCGCAGGTCCCTCGAAGCCGAACTGGCGCGCATCCGCAAGGCGCGGCACGCCACCGACAACGAGGAATTCCACGCGGGGCTAGTCTGCGTCGCGGTGCCGACGCGCAGCCCCGGCGGACGACCCTGCGCGGCGATCGCGGTGCATGCGCCAATGTCGAGGATGCCGTTGGGGCGGGCACTGGAATATCTTCCGCTGCTGCGCAAAGCGGCCGAGGCGATGGAAACGACTTTCGAAACGAGTAACTGACCAACCTGATAGGGTTCCGGAAGCCGGGTGGTTGACTCTGAAGCGCCGAAACGCATAGCCGGAATCGCCCAACGTCGGCAAGATGCGCACAGTACACACGACTGCGAGCCGGTAATGGCCAAAGACTTCGATGAGATGGAAAACAGCAACCGCTCGCCGAACCCGAGCATCCACGAAGTAAGCGATCCGGCGCGGCGCCTGGTTCTGCACGGCGGCTTGGTGGCGCTCGCCGGCGGTGTGCTGCCCGCATTGCTTGGCGGCTGCGCCATCCACCCCGGCGACCCGGCAGGGACGGTGTCCGGCGGCCCGTTATTCTCGTTCAAAGGTATTCCGACGGCATCGAGCGACACGCTGGTCGTGCCCGAAGGCTATGTGGCTGACGTCATCGCCGCCTGGGGCGAGCCCATCGGCGTTGCGGACAATATGCCCGCATTCAAACCCGACGGCGGCAACACCGCAGCCGAGCAGGCGGTGCAAATGGGCATGCACCACGACGGCATCGAGTACTACCCACTCACTGGCAGCAAGCGCGGCCTGCTCGCGATGAATCACGAGTACACCGATGACGGCTTGCTGCACACCGACGGCATGAAGACCTGGAACGCCGAGAAGGTCGGGAAGTCCCAGGCAGCCCATGGCGTTGCGGTGATCGAAGTCGAGGAAAAAAACGGCGCATGGCGGATGGTGCGGCCGTCGCGCTATGCACGACGCCATACCGCGGCGACGCCATTCAGGCTGCAGGGCCCCGCAGCCGGACATCCGATGATGCAAACCGCCGCTGACCCGGCAGGCCGCACGGTACGCGGCACGCTCAACAATTGCGCGAGCAGCAAGACCCCTTGGGGTACCTATCTCTCGGGAGAAGAGAACTTCGCGTTCTATTTCGACGGCGGCGACAAGCTCGACGCGCATCAGCGGCGTTGGGGCCTGCGCAAGTCCAGCGGCTACCGATGGCCCGAACACGACGAGCGCTTCAACGCGATGAAGCATCCGAACGAGTTCAATCGTTTCGGCTGGGTGGGGGAAATCGATCCGATGGATCCGAACGCCACGCCCGTCAAGCGCACCGCCCTTGGGCGCGCCGCGCATGAAGGCGCCTGGGTCACGGTGACAAAGGATGGCCGCGCGGTGGTGTACTCCGGCGAAGACGCGCGTTTCGAGTACATCTACAAGTTCGTGAGCCGCGAGCGCATCGCAGCGGGCGGGGCAAAGGCGAACCGCGAGCTGCTCGACCACGGGACGCTTTATGTCGCCCGCTACGACGCCGATGGAACGGGCCGTTGGCTGCCAGTGGTGCATGGAGAGGGGCCGCTCACCGCGGCCAACGGATTTGCCGACCAGGGTGAGGTCGTGATCAAAAGCCGCCAGGCGAGCGACCTGCTGGGCGCGACCAAGATGGATCGGCCGGAGTGGCTCGCGATCGACCCGAACAACGGCGAGGTCTATTGCACTCTGACCAACAACAGCTCACGCGGCGCCCAGGGCATGCCAGCGGTCGATGGCCCGAATCCCGCGCCAACAATGTCATGGGCCAGATCATCCGCTGGAAGGAAGGCGGGGACTTCGACGCGCTCGCGTTTACCTGGAATCACCTCGTCCTCGCGGGCGATCCGGCCAACGCGCGGCCTGAGGCGAAGGGCAATATCAAGGGCGATATCTTCGCCTCCCCCGACGGCATCGCGTTCGATTCACGCGGGGTGTTGTGGATCCAGACGGACGCCCATGCGACCGTGATGTACAAGGGCGAAATGGAACGCATCGGCAACAACCAGAAGCTCGCGTGCGATCCGCGCACCGGCGAGATCCGGCGCTTCCTGACCGGTCCGACCAACAGCGAGGTGACCGGCGTGAGCTGGACACCTGACATGCGCACGATGTTCGTCAATATTCAGCACCCTGGAGAGACGCCGAGCGACCGCAGCGATCCGGCTCGACCAGACAGTTTCTCGCGTTGGCCGGGCACCGCGCCGGGTACGAGACCACGCTCCGCTACGGTCGTGGTGCGCAAGCGCGATGGCGGCGTGATTGGCACTTGAGTGCAAAGCAGGCAAGGATCCCGCCGGGCGCGAAGTGACTTGCAGACGCCTTCCGGACCCAGGCCGGCGTCATCATGGTCTCGCGTGCGGGCCTGAACTTGCAGATCCTCCTTGACATTGGCATGCGGGGAGAGTGAACTGAAACGGCTTTGGCGAATCGGGTCGGGATGGATTCCAAACGAACCAAAGATGATCCAGTCGCTGCACGAGATTTCGCTGTTGCGCGCGCCCCGGGCAGGGATGGTTTTGGCGCCTGCGGGTGTACCTGAAGCGGCCGTGCGGCGAGCAAACTCAATCAGGGGTTTGCGGATTATTCCGGCTCGAGACGCCGAGGCCTGTTGCACCAGGCGTAATGGAGGTACGCCGCTGTAGTTTCTGGCTCACCAGGCGCATTCATTGGCCATAGATGGAGGCAGCCCTATCGATGAACCTTCCAACAAAGATCCTGGTTAGACACTAACGACAAACCGGTATTCGAAGCCGGAATACGTCACCAACCGTGACGAAGCCGGCCCCGAGGGGCCGGAAAATGAAGCCCCGCGAGTACTTTGCGGGGCTTTGTATTTGTGGGCCGGACTTGCACGCAGGCAATGTCGCCGGACGTACGACCCCTTGCCTGACCAGCAGGCGAATTCGATCCTGGGACCGGATACCGGCGCGGCAATTTCAACCGCACCTTCGACCAGTTGATCCTCGATGGGCTGCTCGCCGTCAAGTGAAACCACTCGAACTGAACTTGCCGCCGCTCAAGGGCATCCAGGGCAATCCTCGCATCGCGTAGTCGACCGACCTGTTGGCAATCCCAGCGACGCCTTCGCGACCGCGGGCGTGGCAACGCTGCTCACCACGAATCCCGGCGTGTTCTCGCTGGTATAGACTCTCTTTCCCATTGAAAACTGCCGGCGCCTCGATGCGCGGCCCCTGAATGAACAACGACGCGAAGCCCCGCGTATACGACGTCCTCGCGAAGGCCTTCCTGCAGGAGGGGGCGCTGACCTGCTTTGCGCTCCTTGGGGATGCGAACATGAACTGGGCCGCGCGATTGGGTCGGCAGGGGTGCCGCATGGTCTATGTCAGGCACGAGCATTGCGCGCTCGCCGCGGCCATGGCGTACGCGCGCAAGAACGGCGACGTGGGCGTGGCGAGCGTGACCTGCGGGCCCGGTGTGACGCAATTGATCACCGCTCTGCCCGCGGCCGTGCGCGCCCATCTGCCCGTGGTGGTGTTCGCCGGGGAAGCGCCGCTGAAAAGCGGCTGGTACAACCAGGAAATCGACCAGGCGCCGCTGATCACCGCGACGGGCGCCGCCTATCATCGCCTGCACCTGCCCGAACGCATGCCGGTGGCGGTCCGCGACGCCTTCCTGCAGGCGCGCCGCGAACGCCGGCCGGTGGTGGTCGGTGTTCCGTTCGACCTGCAGAACCGGCCCTGGGCCGGGCCGGCGGAACTGCCCCTGCCCTCGCACAAGCTGCTGCCGCGCCCCTCGCCGATTCCGCCCCATCCCGATGACGTGGCCAGCGCCGCGCAACTGCTCGCCGGCGCCGAGCGGGTGGTTGTGCTGGCGGGTCTTGGCGCGGTCGAAGCCGGGGCGGGGCCTGCTTGCCGGGCGCTGGCGGCCAGGACAGGTGGACTGCTGTCAACGACACTGCCTGCCAGGGGGCTATTTCACGACGATCCCTTCTGCATCGGCATCTCGGGCAGCTTCACGCCAGAGGCCGGCCTCGAATACCTGGCGCAGGCCGACCTCGTCGTCGCGGTCGGCTGCTCGCTCGCCTACCACGCAGGCGGCGGCGGCCAGCTATGGCCGAAGGCGAAGATGCTGCAGATCGACATCGATCCCGTGGCGGTCAGCCAAGGGCAGGAAGTGGCGCGCCATCACTTGCGCGCCGACGCGCGCCTGGGCGTCGAGGCGCTCACGGCGGCGCTGGCGGAAGAACGGCGGGGGCGTAGCCCTAGCTGGCGCAGCGATGCGGTGGCCGCGCGCCTGCGCGACACGAAGCCCGACAGCCATGTGTTCGAGATCGGGCCGGGACTGCTTGATCCGCGCGACGTCGTCGAGGCGCTGGAGAAGGCCTTGCCGCGGGACTGGGAGATGGTGAACTCGGGCGGGCACTGCTCATGGTTCTTCGCGCAGATGCCCTCCCGTCCGCAGGACAAGTTCCTCACCATCCGCGAGTTCGGCGCGATCGGCAACGGCATCTCGTTCGCCATGGGCGTGGCGGCGGCGCGCCCCGACACAACCGTCGTGCTGTTCGACGGCGACGGCAGCCTGATGATGCATGTGCAGGAGCTCGAAACCATCAAACGCCACCGGCTGAACATCCTGATCGTGGTGATGAACGATGGCGCGTACGGGTCGGAGGTTCACAAGCTGCGCTCAGAGGGCATGCCCGAGGACGGGTCGGTGTTCGGCTACTGCGATTTCGCGGGCATCGCGCGCGGATTCGGGCTCGTGGGAAAAACCTTCGGGAACCTGGACGATCTGCCGGCGCGCGTGGCTGAATTCGCCGCCAGCGGCGGCGGCGCGGTCTGGGACTTCCACGTCTCGGACAAGGTCCTGTCCCCCTCCATACGCCGCGCCCATCCCCCTCCGCCCGGGTTTTTACCGATAGTGGCTCGTGAGGCGACATAAGCGCCGTTGACCCGCGATAGCGCCGAGGTTCTGGCCGAGCGCTACGGCCAGGCCTATCGATGGCAAGCTGCATGAGATGAATCCATTCGGGCTTTAACCGGACACCACTGGACTGACATCAATCTTGAAAATACGCCGCGCGTTGCCGGCGAGGATCGCCGACTTGTCGGCTTCATTGACCGACAACGCGCGCACATGGTGCACGACCGAACCGCCCCAGGGCAGCGCCGACCAGTCGTCGGCGAGGCGCGCGTAGGCCGTCTGGGCGAGTTGGGAGCGCGCGGCTTCGCTCTCGTTGGTGGATTTCGCAACCACTACCGCCGCTCCGTGGGCCAGGGCTGCGCGGATGCCGGCTTCGGTGAGCGTGTGCTCGCCTGAAGCGCAGACGACCGGGTTCTTCAGCCGCAGCGCGCCAATCGTGACGGCCAGATCGGGTTCTGCCGCCGCGCTAAACGAGATCGTCGTAACGCAGCTTCGCGCGGCGCATCAGCGCGTCGAAGAACAACTGGCCGCGGCGTGGGCCGCCGCCCTTGCCGGCGCGGAAGAACGCCGCCTGCGCGGGGATGGCCTCGAGGACTTCTTTGCCCACGGGCTGGTTTTCTCCGGCGAGCGAATCCGCCGCCAACTGCACTTCGCAGGCGCGTTGCACGGTCCAGTATTGCGAAAGTGCGTGCGGGAGGTGGGGTCCGACCACGAGCAGGCCGTGGTTGCGCAGGATCATCACCGGCTTGTCGCCCAGGCTCTTCACCAGCCGCCCCTGCTCGTTCACGTCGGTGGTGATGCCCTCGAAGTCGTGGAATGCGAGCAGCCCGTGCAGTTGGGCGCTATAAAAGTTGTCGTAGCGCAATCCTTCCTTCTTGCACGCCACGCCCATGCCGGCAGTGGTGTGGGTGTGGATCACGCAGTGCGCGTCCTCGCGCGCTGCGTGGATCGCGCTGTGGGTTCATTCGGTCGCAGACCCTCTTGCCGGCGCCCGAAGGTTTCTCATTTGCAGTCTTTCATGCAACCGGTGGTCTTGACGTCCGGGCGAGGGTCCGACACAAAACCGTCGCGGTTCGGCATCCTGAATGCGGTCAGGGTCTTCGCGTCCACCCTGGCGGTATCGGGCATGAGGTCATTGAGGAACAACACGTACCCCGCAACCGAATACACGTCCTCGTTGGACAGCGACTGCGGCGCGTTGAGCGGCATTGCGCGCCGGATGTAGTCGAACAGCGTGGTGGCATAGGGCCAAAAGCTCCCGACCGAAAAGATCGGCGCCTTCGTGGCAAGCGTGCCCCGCCCGCCGGTGAGTCGATCCGCAATTCCCCCCTCACCCTTGAGACCGTGACACGCGGCGCACTGGGTATTGTAGATTTCGCGACCGCGCACAACGGTTCCGTTGCCTGGCGGAAGGTTCTTGCCGTCCGGCGCCACGTCGATGTTCCACGCGGCAATTTCCGCGGCGGTGGCGGTTCGCCCGAAATGGAATTTCGTTTGTGCTTCGGCCGGCAGGGTCACAAGCGCTGCGGCAATGAGAAATGCCGCCGAGCCGATGCGTACGCACGGCAGGTCAGTTGTTCGCATTGGTGACCTCCCCATTGGCCGCAACCCGCCAGGGTTGGACAGAGTTGTTGTGATAAAACGCGTTCTCCCCGCGCACTGCGAGGAGTTCCGGGAAAGTCGGCTGGACGTAGCCGGTTTCGTCGGTCGCGCGGCTCTGGATGACTGCCGCCTGCCCTTGCCATGACCAGGGAAATCGAAAGCGCGTCAACGCGCGCGACAGCACGGGATCCTGCAGCGCCGCATCCCGCCAGGTCTGGCCGCCGTCCACCGAGACCTCGACCCTCCGGATCCTGCCGTGCCCGCTCCACGCGATACCAGTGATCTCCACAAAGCCGGGGGAGGCGATCTTTTGTCCTCCCGATGGCCGCGTGATGATCGATTTCGCTTCCATGTAGAACGTGAACTGCCTCGCCTTGCCATCGGGCATCGGGTCCGTGTACTTCGACGTTTCCTCGCGCGAATGCACCGGGGCGTCCGCAACCCTGAGCCGGCGCAGCCACTTGACGCTCATGTTGCCCTCGAACCCGGGCAACAACAGGCGCACCGGATAGCCTTGTTCGGGGCGCAGCCGCTCCCCGTTCTGGCTGTACACGACCAGCGCGTCTTCGAGGCACTTTTCGATCGGGATGCTGCGTGTCATTGCAGCTGCGTCGGCGCCTTCTGCGATGACCCACTTCGCGCCCGCTTCGAGGCCGACTTCGTCGAGCAATGTCTTCAACGGCACGCCGGTCCATTCGACGCAGCTCACCAGCCCCACGAGGTCCGAGGCCGTCTTGCCGTAGGGTTTCCGGTAGACCGGGTTGCCCGAACATTCGAGGAAATAGATCTTCGAAACCGAAGGGAAGCGCCGCAACTCTTCCACCGTAAACACGAGCGGTGTGCGCACCAGCCCGTGCAGCATGAGTCGATGCGCGAGGGATCGATGTCGGCAACGCCGGCGTGATGACGCTCGTAGAACACGCCGCTTGGCGTGATGATGCCGTCCAGTTCCTGGATCGGCGTACGCGTGACCTGCGAGGAGTTGTAGTGCTTCGCCGTCGGGACATTCCGGACGACCTTTTTCTCGAACAATGAAGGCTTTCCATAGAGCCTCTCGCCGCCGATCGGCGTGCCCGGCGATTTCATCGATTCCGGGATCGCCGGCAGGGGGGCCGCACCAGGGCTTTGGGCCAGCGCCGGATTGGTCGTTGCCGCCGCAGCGGCGCCGAGCATCAGGCCGGAATTGCGCAGGAAATTGCGTCGCGATGACTTCGGCTGATCCGGCCGAATCGCGGATTTTTCTGGTTTCGGCTCTGATGCGCTGGTCGTTCTGAGGCGTCCAGATTCAGATTTCTTGTCCACTTGCATTCCCCTCCTCGCTTGCGTCATGCGATCAATGTACCCAAAGCGCCGAAATCATCGAGGCGCCGTCGATTCTTCCAAAATCATGTCCGACGCCTTCTCCGCGACCATCACCGCCGGCGCATGCGTATTTCCCGAGGTCACCGTCGGCATGATCGAACAATCGACAACCCGCAAGCCCGCCACGCCATGCACGCGCAGGCGCTCGTCGACCACGGCCATCGGATCGTTGCCCATTTTGCAGGTGCCAGAGGGATGGAAGATCGTCGCGCCGCTGGAACGCGCGAATTCGAGCAGGTCCTCGTCGGTCACGGCGCCGGTGCCGGGCTTGTACTCCGACGCCACGTAGGGCCGCATCGCTTCGGTCACCGCCAGCTTGCGCGCGAGCTTGATCGCGGCGAGCGCGCAGCGGCGGTCGAGTTCCGCGGAGAGGTAGTTCGGCTGCATCGAAGGCGGCTCCAGCGCGCTCGTCGATTTGATCGCCACGCGTCCGCGCGATTCCGGCCTGAGCTGGCACACCGAGAATGTAAAACCCGGCCACGGATGCGGCGTAGCCCCGGCCATTTCGGCCGACAGGGTCGCAACATGAAATTGCACGTCCGGCGTCTTCGATTCCGGCAGCACGCGCGCGAAGATGCCGCCCTGGTTGATCCCGATTGCCAGCGGCCCGGTGCGGCTCAAGATCCACTGCAATCCGATCTTGATCCGCCGTGGCAGGCTGGCGAGGTCGTCGTTGGTCGTGATCGCCTTGGTGCACTTGTACATGAGGCGCATCTGCAAGTGGTCCTGCAGGTTCTCGCCCACGCCGGGCAGGTCCTTGACGACGGGGATGCCGAACTTCTGCAACAGCGCACCCGGCCCCACGCCGGAGAGTTGGAGCAACTGCGGGCTCTGCAGCGCGCCGGCCGAGAGGATCACTTCGCCCGAGGCACGCGCTTCCTTGTCCACCCCGCCCTGCCGGTACTTCACGCCAACCGCGCGCGTGCCTTCGAAGATCACGCCGGTGGCATGCGCATCGGTCTGCACATCGAGGTTGGCGCGATTGCGGACCGGCTTGAGGTACCCGGTGGCGGAACTGGAGCGAAAGCCGTTCTTCGTGAAGAGCTGGTAGTACCCCGCGCCCTCCTGGTCGCCGCTGTTGAAGTCGTCGGTCCTCCTGATGCCGAGTTCCTGTGCACCCCGCACGACGGCCTCGATCAATTCATGCTTCGCCGCGATGTCGGTGCACGACACAGGCCCGCCGACGCCGTGAGTCGCGCTCGCGCCGCGCGAGTTGTCCTCGCTCTTCTTGAAGTACGGCAGCACATCGTCCCAGCCCCAGCCTTTGTTCCCGGCCGCCGCCCAGCGATCGTAGTCCTCGCGCTGGCCGCGCACGAAGATGAGGCCGTTGATCGACGACGAGCCGCCGAGGCCGCGCCCGCGCGGCCAGTAGATCCTGCGGTTGTTCATGCCCGGATCCGGATCGGTGTGGAACCCCCAGTTATAGACCGGGTGGAACATGGTCTTGCCGTAACCGATCGGGATGTGGATCCAGAGATAATTATCGCGCGGGCCGGCCTCGAGCAGCAGCACGCGCTTGGACGGATCGGCGCTCAGCCGGTTGGCGAGCACGCACCCGGACGAGCCTGCGCCGACGACGATGTAGTCGTATTTATTTGTCATTCTTTGGACTTTTTGCAATCACATGCTGCATTCTCTAGCATCGTCACCTTCCGAAGTCGACAGGCAACTCCTCCACCATGACAAAAGCACTCGAAAAGATCGACATCCATCGCGGCCTCAAAGGCGTCTATTTCGACCGTTCCGAAGTCTGCTACATCGACGGCCGCGCGGGTGAATTACGTTACCGCGGCTATTCGATCCACGACCTGGCGCAGAAATCGACCTTCGAGGAGACCTGTTACCTGCTGCTGCATGGCGAGCTCCCCACCGTCCTGCAACTCGCGGTCTTCGACGCCCAGCTCAAGATTGCGCGCACCCTGCCCGGGCCGGTTTACGAGGTCATCAAGGCCGTGCGCAGCGCGCACCCGATGGACGTGCTGCGCACCGCGGTATCCGCGCTGGCCGCATTCGACCCGGACGTCGGCGACAACTCGCGCGAGGCCAATCTCCGCAAAAGCATCCGCCTCACCGCGCAGGTGCCGATGATCGTCGCGGCGCACCATCATATCCGCAACAACCGCTCGCCGATCCCGCAGGATCGCGCGCTTGGCCACGCGACGAATTTCCTCTACATGCTGACCGGCAAGGCGCCGAGCGCCGACACCGCGCGCCTGATGGACACGGACATGATCCTGCACGCCGAGCACGGGGCGAACGCGTCCACGTTCGCCGCGCGTGTCGTCGCCGGCACGGAAGCCAACCTCCACGCCGCGATCACCGCTGCCATCGCCGCCCTTTCCGGTCCTGCCCACGGCGGCGCGGCCGAGAATGTCATGCACATGGCCAAGGAAGTCGGTTCGCCCGAAAAGGCCGCCGCCTACGTCAAAGCCAAGCGCGCCAACAAGGAGCCCGTCATGGGCTTCGGCCACCGCGTCTACCGCGCCGAGGACCCGCGCGCCCGCCACATGCGCGCCGGAGTGGAAAAGCTATCCCGGGAAATGGGCCAGCCGCAGTGGTACCAGATCCTCGAAGCGCTGGTGAAAGCCATGGAGCCCTACGCGCGCCACGGCGTAAACGTGAACGTCGATTTCTACGCCGGCGTCGTCTACTACCTCAACGGCATCCCCGCCGACCTCTTCGTGCCGATCTTTGCGGTCGGCCGCATGCCGGGATGGGCCGTCTCGGTGATGGAGCAGCTCGAAAACAACATCCTGATCCGCCCCCTCACGCTCTATAACGGCCCCGCGGCGCGCGACTACGTCGCGCTCGAAAAGCGCTGAGGTAAATTGGTGTCAGAGTCGATTTTCGAGTCCACTAATGCTGCCATTTTATGAACAAGGTCCGCAGCCTGATTGGCGATCAGGGGAAAATACTGCCATTGGTCTGCCGGAAAATAGGACTCTGACACCAATTTAAGGATGGCGATGACTGCCAGTCCCCCGTTCCGCCACATCGATTGCATTGCGCCCAAGGTCGAGACCGAACGTCGCGCGGACGGGACGGTCGTGCTGCGCTCGGGCTACCCGCTAGGCGAGATCGAGCCAAGCGTCTGCGCCTACCTGCGCCGCTGGGCGCGCGAGGCGCCGGATCGCCCCTATCTCGTGCAGCGCGATTCCGTCGGCGAATGGCAGCCGATCACTTATGGCGAGATGAATGCCGGCGCAAACGCTGTCGGGCAGGCACTTCTCGAGCGCGGCCTCGGCGCGGGACGCCCGGTAATGCTCCTTTCGGGCAACAGCCTCGCGCATGCGACGCTCACCTTCGGCGCAATGACCGTCGGCGTGACGGCCGTCCCGGTGTCGCCTGCGTATTCGCTCATGAGCCGCGACTTCGCCAAGCTCAAGTTCGTGTTCGACCTGATCCGGCCGGCCATGGTGTTCGTGCAGAACGCGCAGCAGTTTGCGGCGGCATTGCGCGCGCTGCCGCTGGAAGGGGTAGACGTCGTGCACGTCGACTCGCCTGCCGAAGGACTGCGCTCCACCGCGTTCGCCGATTTGCTCTCGCGCACCCCCACCGCCGCGGTGGAGTCGGCCTTTGCCAAGGTCGGGCCGGACACGGTCGCCAAGATCCTCTTCACCTCGGGCTCCACCGGCATGCCCAAGGGCGTGATCAACACGCAGCGCATGCTCACGGCCAACCAGAAGATGGCGCAAACCGTGTGGCCGCCAAACCCCGAGGAACCGCCGCTCACGCTCGACTGGCTACCCTGGCACCATACCTTCGGCGGCAACTACAACCTGCACGGCGCGTTGCGCCTGGGCGGCACGCTGTACATCGACGGCGGCCGGCCGGTGCCCGGGCTATTTGAGCAGACCGTGCGCAACCTTCGCGATCTCTCCCCCACCGGGTTCTCCAATGTGCCGGTGGGATTCGCGATGCTCGCCCCGGTGCTGGAGAAGGATGCGGCGTTGCGGGCCACGTTCTTCCAGCGCCTCAAGCTGCTCGGCTATGGCGGCGCGAGCCTGCCGCGCGAACTCTGGCAGCGCATGCAGGACCTCGCGGTCGCCGCCACCGGTGAGCGCATCCTGTTCACCACCGGCTGGGGTTCGACCGAGACCGCGCCGACCGCAACCTCGCTGCACTGGACCATTGAAGGCGCCGGGGTGATCGGCCTGCCGTTCCCGGGCGTGGAGATCAAGATGGTCCCCGTTGGCGCCAAGTACGAACTGCGGGTGCGCGGGCCGATCGTGACCCCGGGCTACTTCAAGCGCGCGGACCTCACGGTCGCCGCCTTCGACGAAGAAGGCTTCTATCGCATCGGCGATGCGGGCCGCTTCGTCGATCCAGCGGATCCGAGCAAGGGCCTTGCGTTCGATGGCCGCGTGGTCGAGGACTTCAAGCTCGACACCGGGACCTGGGTCGGCGTCGGGGCGCTCCGGCTCGCGGCGCTGGATGCCGCAGCCCCCGCGTTGCAGGATGCCGTGGTCACGGGGCATGACAAGGCGTGGGCCGGGCTGCTCGCCTGGCCGAATCCCGCCACGTGCGCCGCATTGTGCAGCGACCCGGTCAATGCGAAGTCGCCTGATCTGCTCGTCCGCGATGCCGGCGTGATCGAGCACGTGCGGCGCGGCCTCGCCGCATTGAATGCGCGCGCCGGGGGATCTTCGGGGCACATCGCCCGCGTGATCCTGATGGCCGAACCCGCATCGATGGACGCAGGCGAACTCACCGACAAGGGCTACGTCAACCAGCGCGTGACCCTCGAGCGGCGCAGCGCGCTGGTGGAGGCGCTCTACGCCGAGCCGCCGGGGCCGGGCGTGATCGTCATCCGATAGTTTCGATCCGCCGTGAATCGGTCGCCAGCGGCCGAGCGTTGCAATCGCCAGCCCTGTTGCAGGGCGTTACCTCAGATTGTGGGCCGCCGAAGCGCCGCCCGATATCCAGCCGAGGTTGCAACACATGAACTTTGCCGGATGCTCGGGTGGTGGCGTCTGGTGGCTGCGTCCGAGCACCATCGGCACGCCGTCCACGAGCACGTGGCTGATGCCGGGGAAGTCACCGTGCGCAAGGGCGTCGGCCAACGTCTTGCCCTTGGAACCCTTGACCGGGCCGCAGATCACGATCGCCTGCGCCGGCGTGAGCCCGCAGATCGAAGTCAGGAAAAGCATGTTCTTGAACATGCCTCGCGGAATCACGCCGGTGCCGCCGGGGGTGTCGGTGCCAAGGCACAGCCGGTCGAGGCGATTTCGCCCGGCGAGCCGTAGTTCCCGGAAGAACAGATTTCAAGCGCGAACGAGGTCTCGTCGATGACGCGGTCGAGGTCCTCGTCGCTCATCGGGATCGGGCCGCCCGCGACATGGGCCGCGATATCGGGTTGCAGCCAGGACAGGATGTCATAGCCGCACATCTGCGAGGAGCCCGAACGCGAGACCCCGCCCGTATGCACCTTCACGAGTATGCCGCGTTCGTGGCACCAGCGCACGTAGTTCTTCGCTTCCTCCGGATTTTCGTCGAGCGGGTAGAAAATGAATTTGGCGAACCGCGTGCCGTTTTCGGCAAGGCGGTCGAAATGCCCTGGATTCATGCCCGGAACCAGCAGGACCGTGCCGGCGATCACCTTGGCGCCGCTCCAGCGCACGCGCCCGGTGGTCTGCGCCATCACGATCGCAAGGGAGGTCACGATTTCCGCCGTCAGTCGTTCCGGGTCCAGCCCGGGGAAGTGCAACTCGCCCGCGGAAACGAGCGTGGTGGTGCCGCCGTTGAGGTAGTTCCCGATCCAGCCGGTGGCGTTCTGCGTCGGCGTCCACTCGCCGCACACCGGATGCACGTGCCCGTCCACGATCCCCGGCATGACCGCGCTGCCGCGCGCGTCGATGACCACCTCGCAGTCACCCGGATCCGGGGCGTCGAACGCAGCGACGCGGCCATCTTCGATGAAAATGGACTTCGCGTTGGAAACCGGCGATGCGAGATCACCGGTGTAAAGCTCGCCGATATTCTGGATCAACACCCGTGACATGTGAGCGTTCTCATCTCAATAGGGTGAATCGAGTCTAGCTTGGGGGCATGGGTGCGTCCACACGCCTGGCCGCGTGGTTCAAAGTCTCCGGCCGACCGCCCCTTCCAACAGTTCCCACGCGCGATTGCCGAGGTCACGCCGCCAGCGCGCGTAGAACTCGCCTGACAGCACCGCCCTGAAGCTCGCAGCGTCCGCGCGATTGATCAGCATGCCGCGCTGGCTCGCAAGGCGCATTTCGAGCACTTGGTTGAACCGATCGGTATAAGTCCGCTGGCGTCCGATATGGCTCGCGACCGCGCGATTGACGATTTCCTGGACGCTTTCGGGCAGGCTGCGCCAGAACGCATCGTTCGCGATCAGGTTGAACCCGGACCACATATGGCCGGTCAGGCTCGCGTACCTGGACACCTCGTACAGGCGGTTCACCTCTACGACCACGAGCGGATTTTCCTGGCCGTCCACGCGGCGCGTCTTCAACGCCTCGTGGAGTTCGCGGATATTCACCACTACGGGCGTGGCGCCGAGGGCGCTGAACGCATGTTCGAACAGGCGCCCGTCGGGGATGCGCATCCGGTAACCGGCAAGGTCTTCCGCGCGATGGATCGGGCGGTCGATGGACACGATATGCCTGAACCCGTTCTCCAACACCCCATCGCGAAACCCGTGAATCCCCTGCGAGCGCATTGCGTCGCGCAGGTAATCGCCCAGAGGGCCGTGCATTGCGGCATGCACCTGGCCGTGGCTCTCGAACGCAAAAGGCAGGCCCTGGATTTCCGCGACGGGGACCAACTGGCCGAGGATCCCGCCCATCAGCACCATGAATTCAAGTTCGCCCGCGGCCAGCATGCGCAGGGCCTGCGGGTCGGACCCCTCCACGCCCGCGTTCTGCGCATGGACCGTGACCACAAGCTCCCCCTCGGTCGCCTCCTGCACCTCGTGCCAGAGGTCAACGAGGAATCCGTGCGTGTGGCTTTCTTGCGGCTGGTTGTGGAACTGGCGCGCAGTCCGGCGCGGCGCCTGCACCGTCAGTTCGCGCCGAGGCCGGCGGATTTCACGACCTTCTCCCAGCGCGCCCAGTCTTCGCGCATGACCGTCGCAAGCTTTTCCGGCGGCGTGTCCCAGATCTCCAGCCCGCTCTTGGAGAACCGCTCGCCCAGACCCAGCGTGGCCATCGCCTTGGTGGCCGCCGCGCGCAGCCGGGCCAATACGTCGGGCGGCGTTCCCTTGAGCGCGTAAAGCGAGATCCATGAGGCGTAGTCGTAGCCGGGAACGCCGCTCTCGGCCACCGTCGCAAGGTTTGGATAGGCCCGGCTGCGTTCGCCACCGGCGAACGCGAGGAACTTGACGCGTTCCCCCGGCAAGTGCGGCAACGCGAGCGAATGCGCGATGAACATGACTTGCACGCGCCCCGCGGCGAGATCTGTCGCAGCCGCAGTCGCGCCTTTGTAGGGCACATGCGTGAGCTTGACCCCCGCCATTACCTGGAACATCTCGGTGGCAAGGTGCTGCGGGCTGCCCGGCCCGCCGCTCGAATAATTCAGTTCGCCGGGTTTTGCTTTCGCGATCGCGATCAGTTCGCCGACATTCGAAGCGGGAAACTCCTTCGGCACCCCGAGGTAGGTGGGGATATTGGCCAACCCCCGGATCGGCACGAAGTCGCCGAACGAATCGAACTTGACCTGCGCGCGCTGCATGTGCGGCAGGATCGTCAGGATGCTGTTGTTCAGCGCGGCGATCGTGTAGCCGTCGGGTCGCGCTGCGGCCACCCGATTGGCGCCGACAAGGCCACCTGCGCCGGCGACGTTTTCCACCACCACGCCCTGCGCGAAGATTTCGGCCATCTTCTCGGCGACCAGTCGGGTGGCGATGTCCGATGCGCTGCCCGCCTGCAACGGCAAGATCACCTGGATCGGCTTGGACGGAAACACCTCCTGGCCGGTAACGCCCGAGGCGGATACGCCCAAGGCCGTTGCAATGAAAACCGCAGAAAATCGAATCGGCACACTAGCCTCCTTTGTTGTCATGGTCCTTAGCCGCGGGTTGTCGGCTTGGAATTCAGTCGGCGCGATAACGCCGGATCACCTCCGGGTCCGGATCGGCGCCCAGGCCCGATCCTTGCGGCACCGTCACCTCGCCCCGCCGAGGTTCGAGCATCCCACCGTACAACGCGGCCTCGGCATTGAGATAGAAGTATTCGAACTTCGCCTCGTCGGTCAGTGCCGCAATGAGGTGAAGCGACGCAAGCGCGCCCGGCCCGAAATACGGCGAGTGCGGCGCGAGCTTCACGCCCCGCGCCGCGGCGAGCGCCGCAACTTTGCGAAACTCCGTGACCCCGCCCACCTTGGTGACCGAGGGCTGCGCGTACTGCACTGCCCGCGCGTCGAACAACTGCGCAAACTGCGTGGCGAAGCAGCAGTTCTCGCCGGCGGCGATCGGAATGCCGCACGCCTCGCCGACCGCGCGCAGACCCGCGCCGTCTTCGGGCGGGAACACCGGCTCCTCGAACCAGCCAAGGTCCATCGGCGCAAGGCGCTTGCCAATCGCAATCGCGTCCTCGACGCTCCATTCGCAATTGACGTCGAGCAGCAGCGCGACCTCGCGCGGCACCGCCTCTCTTGCTACTGCGATCACCGGTTCGCTGATTTCATGCAGCTTGATCGCGGCATACCCTTCGTCGACCGCCTGCCCGCAGTAGCGCGCAACCAGCGCGGGATCGGCGTAACGCAGGAAGCTCGCATAGCACGCGAGCCGCTCCCGCTTCGCGCCGCCGAGCAGGGCGTGCAACGGCTTTCCCGCCGCCTTGCCCGCGATGTCCCAGAGCGCGATGTCCAGCCCCGAGAGCGCGAATGCGGTAATGCCGAAGCGGCCGAACAGGTGCATCCGTTTCTGGATCTCGGCATGCAGCCCTGAAATGTCCTCGGCGTCGCGCCCCACCGCGATCGGCGCGATCATGTCGGTTACCGCGGCGGTGACTGCACGCCGGCAGGAGTACGAGAAGGCCTCGCCCCAGCCCGTGATCCCGGCATCGGTCTCCACGCGCACCAGGCAGAAATCGAGGGCCCTCCAGCCTCCCGAACCGAGCGACCAGCCCTCACCGCCGTAAGTGGCGGGAATCGACAGCGGGATTGCCTCGACGCTTACGATCTTCATACGGGTTCCTCTCCGGGCGGGGACGTAGCTTTACATAACTTTACCTGCCGGAGATACATCCCTTACATCGCGTAGCGAGACTCCTTTCCCAGGGGAGCCCTTCCCCACAACCCTAAAGGAAAGCGCCATGAATGAAACCGAAACCAAGTCCGCCGGACGCCGCCGTTTTTTCAAACGCGCGGCCATTGCCACCGCCATCGGCAGCATCGCCGCCGCCGTGGGCTTCAAGGTGTTCGCCGAAACCGGCGATCACATGCGTCGGCATCGCGGCCTGATGCACGCCAACTTCACGCCAGAGCAGGCCGAGCAGCGCGTCGGGCGGGGGCTTAGGGTCCGCGCAAAAATAAATTCACATTCTCGATCATGTCGGAACAAGTGTGTAGTTCCACATTGGCAGCACCCTGTGCTGGCGTAGATTCACTTGGTGCATCTGCGCGTCGGACACTTTGATGCCGGTCGGGTAGTTGCCATCG